>CACYLQ010000006.1 GCA_902775195.1 uncultured Pseudobutyrivibrio sp. | reverse complement strand
TGCCTGAATAATAATCTGTATTATCGCTGAACCCCATTGGTTCGTAAGCCTCGGCCTGCCACTTATTTAAAAATAAATCGTCATCATCATACAGCGGTGTCACTAATTCTTTTTTCAGGCTATGCAAATCATTATATGCTCTGCCAAATGGTTCGCCTTCTAGCAAAGCGCTATACTCAGTGACAATACGCTGTTCCCTTAATGCCTGCTTCAGCAGCTTCTTGTTGTATTCCTTCTGTGCCAAGGCTTTAGCAACATCAATATTTTCTTTATGTATATAAGTACCATTAGTATCCTTGGCATCCTTTCGCCAATAATACTGTGTGTAGCTTTTTCTATTTGTAATTCGCAAGCTCCCAGCGGGAGCGTCGTCTAGTTCCAATGTTAACCTATCCACCAAATTATCTATACCAATTTTTCTCTTATCTATGCTATCGCGAAATCCTGCGTCATATAGATTAGCTTGGGCCATCATCATCTTTCTTCTTACATTATGCTTTTTCTCTTTCATTTATCTCCTACTATTAGTATTAGTCATAGTCTTTCTTTACCTTTTCTACAGGTTTGACTATGCTATTTTAAGATACTGTGGATTGGTGTTTTTCTCCTACCACTTGATGGTTTTTGTAAGGCTCCAACCACAGTCTCTTTGTTCATTTGTTAATCAGTTAGTTACCGCATGACGGTTTATCAAGAAGTAGGTTACGATTGCAAGGAGCCCTGTGGGTCTTAATACAGTATCAATACTATCTTAAGGAGGTCCTATATGATTTTTGTAGGAATTGATGTCGCTAAAGATAAGCATGATTGCTTTATCACAAACTCTGATGGAGAAGTTCTTTTTAAGCCCTTCACCATCACCAACAACCTCGATGGGTTCGATGATCTTTATCAGAAAATAGAATCCGTTATGGAAGATGTTTCTAAAGTAAAAGTAGGGCTAGAAGCCACTGGACACTATAGTTACAATCTTCTCGGATATCTTCTTGATAAAGGTTTGCCGACCTACGTTATCAATCCGTTACATACTAATCTGTACAGAAAAAGTCTAAGCCTTAGACAGACCAAAACGGATAAAGTAGATGCCCGTACAATTGCTTCTATGCTAATGTCTGATGTGAACTTAAAGTCCTACTCAGACACATCGTACCATAACGAAGAACTTAAGTCACTAACACGTTATCGCTTTGATAAAGTTAAGGAACGTGCACAGCTCAAACAGTCCATTTCTCGCCTTGTATGCATCTTATTTCCAGAACTAGAAAAGCTTGTTCCAACTCTTCATCAGAATTCTGTATATGAACTTCTTTACGAATTCCCTGGAGCAAAGCACGTAGCTAATGCTCATCTTACAAGGTTATCTAATCTTGTAGAAACAGCTTCCAAAGGCCATTACACCAAAGATACTGCTATTATGTTCAGAGAAGCTGCAAGAACTTCCATAGGCTCTAATATGCCTGCTAAATCGCTAGAACTTAAACACACCATAAAACTCATTCGAGAGTTGGATTCAGAGATTGAAGAAATTGAAAACGAAATCAAAATCATCATGGATAAAATCAACTCTCCAGTTCTTAGTATTCCTGGCATCAGCTACCGCATGGGCGCAATGATTCTTGCTGAAATAGGTGATTTCACTCAGTTTGATTCTCCTGATAAGATACTTGCCTATGCTGGCATGTCGCCTTCCACTTATCAATCAGGTCAATTAGATAACTGTCATTCAAGAATGGAAAAACGTGGCTCCCGGTATCTGCGATATGCTCTGTTCAATGCAACAATTTATGTCTGCTTATGGGATCCAACATTCAAAGCTTATTTAGCTAAAAAGCGATCTGAAGGTAAGCATTATTATGTCGCATTATCGCACGCTGCAAAGAAGCTTGTTCGAGTCATTTACAAACTCGAAACCTCAGGACAGCAATACATAAAAGCTGTCTAATCATCCCGTATCAATGTACTGATTGCGATGATATAGTCATCGCCACTTTATTTAAAACATTTCTGTTTCAAAACAATTTTATTGACTTTCTTTAATAGTTAGTCTTACTATAATTTTTGCTGCATCACCTATTTTTATACGCGTATAGCAGCGCTAAAAAAGATTCGCGCGTATAATATCCTACATTTAACCATTTTTTATATGCGCAAAATCACCCTAATTAGCCAAAATCCCTGATTTCGCGCGTATAAAATCTCATTATTTCACGATTTTATCTGTGTGGGCTCCCTAAAACCATCGCCCCACGCGTATAAAATTCTATAAAAATGGAGTTTTTAGCCGCGAATGAAATAGCACGTGCTAATTCATAGCAGCAAAAGATATTGAAATCTCAAAGATGTGTTACATATTAACATATAGAAACAATATTGTAAAGCATACATAACGCGAGTCCCAGCTCAAGCCACCAGCACAGTCCCAAAAAGCCCAGCACAACCCCAGAACCCCAGCACAAGGCCAGGGCTATCACCCCCTGGCCTTCTCCATAACCTTGGCCATAGCCACAGACATATCCTCTAAATCTACTGTAGCCGCTGCGCCATTTACCCTATCGACAAACTCCCTAATCTCATAGCGCAGGCCGTCGCCGGCGAAGTCTCTGTCGTAGGAGATAATATCGTTAGGGTCCTCGAAGCGAATTTCAAAATGCCTAGTAAGCCACCATGGTGCAGGCACACTGATATATCCCTTTGTTCCGGCCACTACCAAGCTTCCGTCGCTCTTAACGCCAAGCCCGGCGTTAACACGGGCAATACCATCAGCATATGTAAAATTGGCTGTAGTGAAAATGTCCACTCCATCCCCGTTTAGCAATTTATCAAACTTAACTTCCTTGTAATCTAACCCAAGGAAAGTGAATGCTGCCAACATGCCGTATGTACCAAGCTCTATAAAGCTTCCAGCCACGTCCTTATCCTGCAGCTCCCTGCTATCCTCAGGCACTAGCTTGGTAAAGGTGGCCTCCACATATTTCACGTCACCAATTACTCCGCTGTCCACCACTTCTCTTAGCTTTAAAAAGCCTGGACAATAGGCAGTCTTCAAGCCTTCCATCAGCACTAGCCCCTTCTTGTGAGCCAGCTTGTATATCTTTTTAGCGTCCCCCTCTGTCAGACACATCGGCTTTTCGCACAGTACATGCTTGCCATGCTCTAAAGCTTCCTTGGCGTAGTCAGTATGTGTACCATGAGGGCTGGCGATGTAAATGGCATCCACCTTGTCCCACATATCCTCTATTTTATTTACAGGCTGTGGCAATGAAAATCTGCTGAGGCCGTTAACAGCTGATGGCACTAGCCCTACAATATCATCCTGCAGCCTTGATACAAATTCCATTGCACTTCCACCATGTGGATTGAAAACAACTGCTATTGACGCTCCATCCACATGCTCCATTTCCTTCAAAAATCTTCTAGCAATTCTACCTGTTCCAATAATTCCAAATCTAATCACGACTCTAATCTCCTTGCATTTTCTTTCTCTGTTCCATGAACTTTTCTACTACCTTAGCCATTGCTCTGGATTCCCCAGCTGTCAGCTTGTAATCCACACTTTCTGGGTCCCTGATTTTGTTAATGAATTCCGAAATCTCGTATCTAAAGCCTCCTCCCTGGAATTCCGCCTTGTGGCGCTCAATTCGCGAAGGATCCTCATAGCGAACCTCAAAGCTGTCGGCCAGCCACCATGGCGACTGCACCAAAATATATCCTAAAGTGCCAGCAATAATAAGCTGACCTTCTGATTTAACACCTGAACCTGCCTTTGCTGTAGCAAGGCATCCATCATATTTAAAATGGGCTTCCGTATAGATGTCGATTCCATTCTCACCCAGTATTGATTCTAATTCCACCGATTCGTAGTCCACACCAAGCAGCTTAAAAATTGGTAGCATTCCATAGCTACCATACTCTAAGAATGCGCCACTATATTTATAGTCGCACTCCTCTCTTGAACCAATATCAGGAAGACGTGAAAAGCAAGCCTCCACGTTGCAAATCCTGCCAATCGTTCCCGACTTTGCAGTAGCGATTATCTGCTGGAAGGCAGGCAGATATGCGGCCCTGATTCCTTCCATCAGCTTTAGTCCCTTGGACTTTGCCATATTATATAAATCCTGGGACTCCGCAAAAGTAAATGTCATTGGCTTTTCGCACAGCACGTGCTTTCCAGCCTCTAATCCCTTTCGCACGTAGTCCGCATGGGTTTCATTTGGTGATGCCACATAGATGGCGTCCACCTTATCCAAAAACTCGTCGAAGTTTTCCACGTAGGTTGGCAATTGATATTTCTGATTGAAATCCATTGCCGATTCCACATCAGGATTGTACGCTGCCACTACTTCAGCGCCTGATACGTAGCTTGATTCCTCGAAAAATCTAGGAGCCACACGGCCGGTTCCAATGATGCCGATTCTAATTAAAGTGCCCCTGCCTTCCCTGATGATAGAAGATGAAATATCAGGTGTGCGCTCTAAATAAATAACCTTGCAGTAAGCGTTTAGATAATCAAACTTTCCTGTCCAATCCGAACCAACAGTAAAAATATCCACCCCATACTTTTGGATATCCTCTATCTTTTGACCATCATGGTCCTCTACGATGATTTCATCCGCAAACCCTGTGGCACGTACATTTTCGATACGTGTCATGATTGGATCCACCAGATTCAGTTTTCCGCGCATGGTATCAAAATGCTCGGTGGTTACCCCTACAATCAGGTAATCTCCCAGCTCCTTTGCACGCTTCAATAGCTTGTAATGTCCCTCATGGAACAAATCGAAAGAACCGTATGTAATAACTTTTTTCATGAACTCACCTGTCCCCTTTGTGCTATTACTTCAAGTATTCATACACCTTCTCACCGCAGTCACCAGCAGGCGATGCATTCACCTGTGTGTACTCCCTTAGTTGCTCTTCCTTGTCAAACTGATGGCCGTGGATGTTGTTATCAATCAAATCAACTAACGTATTGAACAAATCCTCGTTACAGCAATATCTTTGCAGATGTGATGAATTGGCAAAGCCCTTTGCATGGCTATAAATCTCATCCTTATCAAAATACTGTTTCTCTAAGGTGATTTCTTTGGTATGTATATCGATGTGATATTGCTTTCTGTTGATTGCATCAAAATAGCTGTAAACATCATCTCCCAAATCCAATCTGCGAATAAAATAGCCTGCGCCATAGTTTGGAACATATCTATCTTTATCCTCGAATGTAACCGTAAATGGGCTATCCCATGGCTTCACTTCACCAGTTACCCTATTTAAGCTTACAAACACATTGCCCCAATATGGAGCAAATATAATTTCATCTCCATTAAATGCCATGCTGGCAAACAATCTTATAGTAGCTTGGCATTTATTGGTTCTATCGTATCCATTAATGCCTGGTACCGCCAAATCATAATCCCTAAATCCACCATTTTTAAAATTAAACAGCCTAAACACAGTGCCTTCATAAGGAAATAGCCACACTTCATCTGTGTCTACACTTTCCATGCCGCCAGCCGTGTATAGCCCTGTAAATCCTGTATCTGTCACCTCCGTAGCCATTGTCTGCTTATCTATTTTAAGCAGCTGACTACCGTTCACTGACAGGATATAGATTGAATCCCTGTTTAACCATCTGGCAGATACTATCCGCTCCCCTTCCATGGTCTGCAGGATATTGAAATCTGCCACATTGCTAAGCTCAGCAATCTCATTGTTATCCATGTTCAGCCTAATCATGCTGCCGTATCTGTCTGGGCACAGATAGATGTAATTCTTTTCAATATAGAATCCTGAAAAGGCAGCCCCCTGTGATACTCGCTTTTCAAGCTCAATCTTTCTAATGTTCTTTTTCTTATCAATGACCAATATATCCTGCGCCACATAAGGCACCACATAGATATTATCCTTGTATTCAATAGCGCGCTGATAGTAACCGCCGCTGCTGTAGTCCGATAGCTTGCAGAAGAACTCAAAATGCATATCATCATTTGGCGATACATACAGCTCGTTATATGGACTTACAAAATATTTGTTGTGCCTCTCTCCATCAAATGTAACCATGTGCCCTTGATAGAATGACGCCTTCCAATCGTCCTCCTCTGGTAACTCATTAAGGCTATTGTTGAGGATAAACATAGGCTTTCCAACCACACCAAACAGTGATGTTACGCTGGTTCCCGAATCACCAATATACACATCAGACAGGGCTATCGTATTTTCGATACTTGGCGTTGTATCATAAATACCCCAGCCTTCTCTTACATACCTATCCCGGATGTCATGATAGATTGGCAAAAAACCTGGCTCCATGGATTCAAGTGTGGATTCAAACAATGGATGTGGGCGCCAGATTAGACATGCGTCCTTTCTGTCCCTAAAGGTGTTGAATACGTAAACCATCTTTTCCATGAAGGCTTTTGGATTATCCAGCATTCCACTTAGACTGGTGTTGTAGAAATACACCTTGCGACCTTCCATTTTTTCCTTCCACTCTGCTGGAGCTTCCGGTGGATTTTGGCATTTTTTAATTACTGCATCAAACTTTGGAGAACCCAAAGGCAAGAATTTCTCCCTTGGTACATTTTTGTAGAAATCAATAATCGACTTTGACTGCACAACTAAAAAGTCTGCATTATCATAGCTTGGCAAATAAGCCTGGCCCTCTCCCATGCCTCCTGCTGTTGCAAAATAAGGCACGTAAACCAGACAATCTGTTACAGTCTTAAGCTTTTCTGAATAGAAAAATGGATGAACGCTAGTTACATAGTTGTACTTATCGTATGGATTATGGAAAAAGATTACGTCAGGATGCTCCTGACCAAAATCAAACTCATCATATTTTGTGATAGGGATTCCCTCTGGAAACAGGTCAGCTTCATAATGCTCCCTTGCAAAAGAACCATCAGGATTTTTGTCGTAATAAGGAATAGGCATCACCAGTGCCCTACAGCTTTCGTCGGCATTAGCAGCCATCCAAATGCTTTCCATGCTATCCCACATGGCTGCCTTGTATGGCAAAAATACCCACAGTCTCTCTATTTTAATATCAGACTTTGCGCTCTTTTCGATTAGGTTGATACTATGGTCAACTCGTCCCTTGGCCGAATCTGCAGACAGACCTCTTTCGCTTTGCAGCTCCTCATGAACCTGAAAGAGCACCTCGCAAAACTCCTCTAAAGTCTTTACAGTGGCATGGCCCTCTCCTTCATCTGCCTCTATGTATTCTCCTAAATCGATTGCCTTTTGCTGACAGATTTCAAGATATTCCAGTGCCTTGTTCATACCAGCCCCATTTTTTGAAAGAGCCAGAAATATACCCTCGTTTAGCTTTCTAAACAATGCAATATAATTTTCTACCTGCTTGAACCTATACTTTCTCATATCCCTAAACCTCCCAGTGCGGCAATCCTACACTTATACAATTTATATTTTAACCCTTTCTGTCCCAAAATACACTTTTATTCACAGAATGTTGCGAATTTTATTGACATATCTCATTTCACAGCTAATCCATAAAACCATGCTATATTACACACATGGAAAACATTTTAAGCAAAGTTGCTAACCTACAAATCAACAATAACATTATTTACGTTGTACTCTTTTTGGTGGCTGTATACATCTGTTTTAACGGATATACAGTTTATAAGTTTGTGCTTGGTGTTTTAGGCTTTTGGGTTGGCTTCACCAATGTCCATAAGCTTATCGAATTCTTTGATTTGAACTTAAATGAAAAGCAGATGCTGTTTTTACAGATTCTTTTTGGCGCTGCCCTTATGATGCTTTCATGGTTTATAAGAAAGCTTGGACTGTTTGTGGTAGTTTTTGATTTTGTTTACATATATCTTTCATCTATCGTTATTGAATTTATTTCAAAAAAAATGGATATATCACCTCAGATATATCCATACTTTTCCGTGCTATTCGCTTTTCTAATAGCCCTTATTCCAGCTTTACTTGCCGTTAAACACGAATATTCAATTGTTATCATAGTCATGGCCTGGATTGGTGGATTTGCGGCTGTTCATTATCTACAGCTGTTCCTTACCAACGGACCTATTCATATCGGCTTAATCTCCGTATTCCCTTCATGGGGCTGGTATTTCCTGCAATGCTTTGTTTCATTGTCTGGAATGATGACCCAAGGCGTGGGCCAGGACGATTAATCTATTATTTCTCAACGAAATCCATTATGGCATTAACTGCAGCCTCAGTCTGTTCCTGCACGCTGATTGTAGGTGTGCCATCACCTGACTGTGCTCCGTAATCCCCAAAATATGCGTGGCATCCGCCATCTATTACTACTTCCTCAAAATCTGATGGAAGATTTTTTTTGCACTTGTCGTACTTTTCCATGTTTAGGACACCATCCTCAGAACCTCTGATGGAAAGAGTATCAACTGAAGGCTCATCTGTTAAATCCTTTGTAGAATAAGCTGCAAGAAGAATCAATCCTTCGTATTCGCTTTGGTGTCTGTCTGCATACAAAGATGCCATTGCTCCACCAAGGCTGTGTCCGCCGATGTACCATTTATCAATCTCAGGATATTTTGCCTGAATTCCTCTGGCGCCATTAGCATCAAACATGGCCAGGTAATGTGGCATTTCAACAATCACACCAAAGATTCCCTGCTCTGCAAGCTGCTCCATAAGTGGTGCGTAAGCCTCTGTCTCTACCAATCCGCCTGGATAAAAGATAAATCCAGCCACTGGATTCTCTGGTTCAAATAATATTGTGTTATCTACATGCTCAACCTTAACCCCCTCAGCTGGCTCATTCATAAATGTCCACGCTTCATCCGTTGCCATGTAGTAGTTATTCACATAACTAAAACATTTACACACAATGGCAACCACTATGACAGCGATTATCGCGCCTATAATTATCTTTCGGGTTTTCTTATTCTTCATTTCTGTTTCCTACCGCCAATCTATTTATCTGTGTTGCAATATAACCTGCCCCGTAGCCATTATCAATATTCACCACGGAAATTCCATTTGCACAAGAATTAATCATTGTAAGTAGTGCGGATATTCCTCCCATGTTTGCCCCATAGCCTACGCTTGTAGGAACTGCGATAACAGGAACCTTTACAAGTCCTCCAACAACTGATGCCAGGGCCCCTTCCATTCCTGCTACTGCCACCACGCAGTTAGCGTGATTCAAAACATCCACGTTTTCAAGTAAACGATGAATGCCGCTAACGCCAACATCAAAAACTCTGTTAACCTTGCTGCCGAAATATTCAGCAGTCTGAGCTGCCTCTTCTGCAACAGGGATATCAGCTGTACCTGCAGTAACCACGGCGATTTCACCTACAAGCTCTGGTAGCTTAGCATCTAGCGAAACAACCTTTAAAATCCTGCTAACCTTATCATAGGTTGCCTCTGGAATGGCTGCCTTAACGATATCATACTGATGCTCAGTTGCTCTGGTACCAAAAACCTGACCATCTCTTTCGTACATCTTTTTATATATGTCCACCAAAAACTCGTCAGGCTTTCTCTCACAGAAGATTACCTCTGGAAATCCTGTACGATTTTTTCTGTCAAAATCCAAATTTGCAAAATCCATGTAAGCCTCCTTCTAGGTGAGATTATTATATCAAAAAAAGGGACCGGCATAAACCAGTCCCTTGATTATTAAATCATTTCCATATATGCTTCTGCGACTCTATTATAGTCAATCTGATTGGTGATTTTCTCAACCTTGAAGTCATCCTCGCCAACCTTTATTCGATAAATAAAACACCCTTCATCGCTAACTGTGTCGCCTTCAACTAATGCTGCTGCAACATATGCTTTATTTTCGAATTCAAATTGATCTATGACCGCCATTTCTACTTCGTCGCCATCTCTGGTGCTAACCACAAATGTAATATACTCTTTAAATTCATTATCCATATGGGATCCTCCTTTTCGGATTCATAGCTCTCCCGTTATATGGAATTATATTACATCATAATTGTGTATATAGTAAGCATAATCTATGAAATATTAGTAAATCATATATTTCCGTGGGGTACAATTCACATATGATTCATAAATAGCGATTATTAGCCCTTAACAGCACCACCTGTAACACCTTCAACGTAGAACTTCTGCATGATGATGAATAGGATTGAAATAGGTACCGCAATCATCAAACCACCGCAGCAGAAGTATGCGAAGTACTGGTTAACAAGTGCTCTTTGAAGCAAGTTGAAAAGTCCTAAAGCCATTGTCCAGTCAGCTGCATTCTTTGACTTAATCATCAGACGAACCATTACGAAGTCCATCCAAGGATTAAGGAATGAATTGATTACTGTATAAACAATCATTGGCTTTGAAAGAGGTACTACAATCTTTGCAAATATTGTTGCCTCTGATGCGCCTTCAAGCTTTGCTGCCTCGTGAAGTGAAGTAGGAATTGTATCAAAGAATCCCTTCAAAATCAGGTATCCAAGTCCTGATGCTCCTGAATAAAGGATAATAAGTCCTACTACACTATCAGTAAGTCCAAGCATCTTCAAAATGAAGTACATAGCAATCATTGAAAGTACGCCTGGGAACATACCAAGGATGAGAGAAAAGCTCATAAGCTTCTTTCTACCCTTAAATTCAATAAATGAAAATGCGTAAGCTGTCATGATTACAAATATTGAAGAAACAAGACAGCTAAAGACACCGATAATCATTGAATTCTTAAACCATGCAGGGAAATTTGCTGCTGCATCTGGCTCAAAGAAAAGCTGATGATAGTTTGCAAGTGTCCAATGTTCTGGGAAGAAATGATTTGTATTAATTCCCTTTTCTACACCAAATGTTGTTACTACCAACCAAAAAACTGGTATCAACCAAATAATTGCAAGTACTGCAAGAACAATATGTCTTCCGACTATTTTCCATGTTTTTTTCATTATCTGTATACCCCCTCTTTATCTCCACCTATCATTCTTGAGAAAGTAAGAAGTGAAAGGGCTGCACAAACTACGAATGTTACAATACCAATTACTGATGCCATCTTGAAGTTACTGTACTCATTTGTAAGTCTGAATAACCAGGTGATAAGCAAGTCAACCTCGTTGGCATGTGAATTAGCCATGGCCATATTTGTTGTCTTGTAATTGTATGTAAGTAAGTAAATAACATTAAAGTTATTAATATTACCGATAACTGACTGAATAAGTGATGGGCCAGTAATGAACATTACATAAGGCATTGTTATCTTCCAGAAAATCTGGAACTTGTTTGCACCATCAATCTTTGCCGATTCAATCTGGTCTGATGGAATGTTCATCAAAATACCTGTAGCAACAAGCATCTGATATGGGATACCAACCCAAATATTTACAAGGATAATGGTAACGTGTGCCCAACCTGGACGTGATAAAAATGGGATAAATGAATCTCCCGCATTAAGCAATCCAATATTCTTGAAGAAATCAAGGATTCCTACATTTGAACAAAACGTATTTACGATACCATTATCACCAAACATCTTACTGATAAGAAGAAGTGTAACGAACTGTGGAATACCAATTGTGATTACAAAAAGTGTTCTCCACATGCCCTTGAATTTTGTATCCTCATGGTTGATAAATTGGGCAAGTAAGATACCACCAAGGAAGGTTGTTGCTGTTGCAAGAACAGCCCAAATCAATGTCCAAATTAATACTCTTACAAATGCATAACCAAATGTGATTGTCTGGCTTGTTGTAAATAGATTTACGAAGTTTTTAATACCAACCCATGTAAACAGATATGTTGGTGGCTGATGGTTCTCATCATAGTTCGTAAATGCGATACATACCATAAATAAAATAGGTATGATGTTAATAAGAATTACACCCAAGCTTGGAAGAGTAAGGAGTGTAATGTGAAATCTTTCATTTTTGAAGGATGTAAGGTCATCTAAAAATGTATTTAACTTTTCACCATTCTCCTGCATCTTCTGGATGCGATATGTAGCCTTAATATTTCCAATATATAATGCGATAAATGCAATAATTACAAGGATTCCGATGATTCCATAAAGAAGAATCAACAGGGAGTTGTCGTAATTATTAACAGTTTTTTTCATAGTTACAATGTCAAACACCTCTTCACGCTGAACAGTTCCAAGTGTGTTTAACTTTGACATATAAGGTGCGAATACACCAAAGATTGATGCTAAAACTCCAACCTGAAGTAATGTCATTAAAATACCGCGCATAATCTGCTTTCTACCAAAGTAGCCTGCGCCCATTATGATTAGTGATAGCTTCACCCAGATATCGCCGTGAGCTATTGCAAGACCAAAGTCTTTAAAGTAGTTGCCTATTTTCTTCATATTTATCCTCTTCAAACAAAAGGCTTCCCCCCCTCTGGGGGGAAGCTTAACCTTTTCCCAAAGGGGGAAGGCTTATTTATTATTCAACTGGCTGTGTAATACCTGCTACTGCATCATCAAGAACCTTCTGGCTAACCTTGCCTTCAAGAATGTTCTTTCCAAGTGACTCTGCTGGTGTCCAGTAGTTGCCACCAACTCTCTGAAGCTCTGCGAACTCAGACTGTGCTGCAAGAGCATCAAGTGCTGGAGAAGAAGCCTTTGCAAGTGCCTCTGTGTTTGAAGGGCCCTCACCTGTTGCTTCGTAAACAGCTTCCTGAGATGTTGCGTTTGTAAGGTACTCAGCAAGAAGCATTGACCAACCTGTGTTCTCTGCGTATGCGTTAACACCTACAAACTTGTATCCTGAGTATGAAGCCATCTGCTTAGCTTCGCCATTTACTTCGAATGTAGGAAGCTTTGTAGCTGCATAGCCATCACCATAAGCCTCTGAGAATGCATTTACATTCCATGTACCTGATACATAAGCTACAACCTTGCCATCGTTAAGGTTTGCAAGAAGATCATCGTTTCCGTAGCTCTTGTATGCCTTTGAAGAAGCAATCTTCTGTAGTGACTCTGCTGCTGCAAGACCTGTCTCATTGTTCCAGTCACAGTTGTTTGACTGATCTTCGTTCTCTGTAAGGTTGCAACCAGCGCCCTTGAAGAATCCATATAAGTACCAGCCGTTTGCTGTCTCACAACCAACTTCCTTACCAAGCTCCTCAGCCTTAGCTGTAAGTGCTTCCCAAGATGCTACATCTTCGTCTGAAAGCTGATTCTTATCATAGTATAAGAAATATCCGTTTGAAGCTGTGAATGGATAGCCATACTGCTTACCATTGTACTGTCCAGCCTCAACTGTAGCTGCTGTATCTGTCTCGTTCATGTCGTATGTATACTGAGCTGCTACTTCGTTAAGAGCGCCTGCCTTAACAAGGGCCTCAAGCTGATCATCTGGGAATACAAATACATCAGCTGCTGCCTCAACATCCTCTAAAACTCTATCCTTCATGTCAGCTTCTGAAACAGCACCAAGTGTGATATTTAAATCAACATCTGGATACTGAGCTGCGAAATCATCGCAAAGCTTCTTCATAACTGTCTGGTATTCTTCTGTTTCTGAGCACCAAAGGTCAATGTTAACTGTGCCTTCTGTTGATGCGATAAGGTTTGCAATAGCGTCGTCGCTAGATGCGCCTTCTTCTGTTGTTTCTGTTGCTGCACTATCAGTTGTCTCTTCTGCTGCAGAACCGCATCCTACGAATGCTGTAGCAACCATAGTTGAAACAAGAAGCGCTGAAACTAACTTTCTCTTCATTTTTACTCCTCCATTTACTCCATAAATCATTAATTTTTTATACTACCAGGTTGCAAAATGTGCAACCGGTTGTTCTATATAAATTATCCTATCTCTATAACCGTTTTTCGTCAACATAGCAAAATACACAAGTATTTTCATTAAATTTTGGCTAATTTTACGCATCCCCCACCTAATTACGCAATAGGAAAATATCTGTTTGCGCAATTATTTTGTGCTGTCGCGCATCTGAATATTAAAATCTGTGAGAATTTCATTTGTGATACTTTCCCCATCAAGGCCACGCATAAGAATCTCTAGACACTGACCGCCCAGCTTCTTTGCATCGAAATAAAGACTTGTGATAGACGGCTTTGATGTAGAAAGCAAGTTAGAATCATAAAATGAACATAGCTTGATATCCTCAGGCACTGAAATTCCGTCATTATGCAAGCAATTAAGGACAGAATTACAAAGCATATCATCCATACAAACGATACACTCTGCCCCTTCAGAAATAGATTCCTTTAGAACAGAATCCATTCTGGCACTTTTATGCATATTTAAGAAAATAAGAGACTCGTCGGCCTTAAGGCCCTTGTTAATAAAGCCCTGTCTAAAGCCTGCTAATCTGCTGTGGGTAACGTTGATATTTTCACCACCGCCGATTAGTGCCATTCTCTTAATGCCTGAATCTATAAGGGTTTCTATCATTCTGGTAGCTGCCCCTTCGTTGTCGTGATCCACATAAGGAACACTTTCATCCATAGGATTTCCTACAACTATGTATGGAATATCAGATTCCTTTAAGAAATTGATAACCTTAGAATCTCTTTCACAACGGCTTACAATAACTGCATCAATCTTTCTATTTAAAACAGCATGGCGCAGTGCTGCAATACCGTCATTATCTGCAAGAATAATTAACACATCATACTCGAAATCCATAGCTCTATCGCAAACTCCAGTCATGAGTGTCTGGAAATATGGCATTTCTCCTAATGCAGAATCAGCAGGCACTACTAGTCCCACGTTATATGTGCGATTCGCTGCAAGAGAACGTGCTACAGCACTTGGTCTGTAGTTAATTTCCTTGATGTATTCGTTTACCTTCTTTCTGGTTTCCTCAGAAATACGGCCTTTTCCTGATATTGCGCGGCTTACAGTTGTCTTGCTAAGCCCTAATTCTTTTGCTATTGAATCTAATGTATGACCCATAATCATCCTCTTTTCTTTTCCTAATTTCTTAAGTTATCACATTAAATATACAAATGCAATCGGTTGCGCACATTTCGTAAAAAAGAAACAAAAAAAGTCTCCACATCTTGTGAAGACTTTCTATGCTATATTTTTACATTGTCTTAAAGTGAGAAGTCTTTTCCATCAGTATATTAGCTTCTGCAGAAAGCTCCTCAAATACTGAGCGCATCTCCTCTAAATCGCTGGATTCATTGATACCCATTGCAAAGCTTTGTAGGTTTATTGCTGAAAACTGAATATCGCTAATAATATCATTAAAGGATGCCTTGATAGAATTAACAGATTCTGCAATCTCGTTTAATTCTCCAGGGAAATTTTCGATATCCTCAACCATAAGATTTCCCTTTTCCATCTCTGATAATACGTATTTCTGCTTCTGGATAACCTTTGATAGCTCCTCTAATGAAGCTGCCAGCTTATTTTGCATATCCCCTATTTCATCGTTTGAGGTTGCAAAATTCAGCTTAGTAGTAAAATCGCCTTCCATGATTCTATCCATAGCAGGATTTATCTTATCAAGAGGCTTTAACACTTTTCTGACTGTATGTGTTATATCACCCAGCGCTAAGAGGATACAAAAGATAGCAACAAATATGCTAATTCTAATACCTCTATCCACATGCTTTAGGAAATTTGCCTCTGGATATGCCACTGCCACTGTCCATCGGCTGTTTTCAAGCTTTACTGCTGAATAAACCATGCTTGTACCCGTGTAATCCTTGGCTGTCACATAGCCGTCTTCTTTACCAGCTACAACTTCCTCAAGTTCAGGCATTACCTCAAAGGCATATGTTATTTTATCTTCTGTTGGATTGTACTGTGCATTTGGATGAACAATTATGTTATCTTGACTATCTAAAAGGAATCCATAGGAACCCTCTTCAAAATCAATGGTACTCATGAAATTTTGAATAGATTCTATATCCGCATCAACACCAACAACACCAACCATCATTGAGCCCCAATATACAGGAGTTGCGACGGTTACCATCATGACATCTGGTCTGGTTGCACTTGAATATGGATCAATTACAACTGTATGTCCAGCCGCTGCAGCTTTTTTATACCAACCTCGTTCTCTAGGATCAACCCCCGATGCAAAATCAACTCCACGGGCCATAGTCATATTTCCCAGCTTATCAGAAAAATATACAAAATATAGTTCAGGATGATTAAGTGCCACCCTATCAACAACTGCCCTAACAGTGGTCTGGTCCAAATCGCCTAGCGCTGTAAGTGTACTTGCCATATCCTCTGTAACCGTAGCCATATCATTAACCCAGTTATCCACTTCATTTGCACTAACCTGTGTAGCCAATTCTAGCTTCATCTCCTGCTGTTCTATGATACGGCGGGAAAGATAAATAAGATTTACAATAGTCATAAAGCTAATTGTAATTATTATGGCAAATACCACATGCTTTGTTATTCTGCTTTTTACAGTAGTACGCTTGGTCTTCTTCATGTTTTCCCCTCTTTCAGATAAAGACACACTACATGTGTTATATATCATTTATCATATTATATAAATAAGGGTTTTCCGTGAAAAAAGATTGCCATTTGATGAATTATACACAAAAGACTACTATCTTGCGTAAACCATACAGTCGTACCTAATTGCCTTGCCCTCTAAGCTATAGCTAGGCTTTCTGCCTGCAAGATATGGTCCTTTTAATGGACGTTTTATCACTATTCTCTTGGACTGAGCTGCCTCTGCAGCCTCTAAAAGCTCCTCCTCCATAGAACAAGGACTTTCTAACTTCTGAAGTAGTTGGAATTTTTTCTTAATCAATGCACTTTTTTGACGTTCAGGAAACATTGGGTCCAAAAGCACTATATCTGGCTTATAATCCAGCTCTTTCATGGCCTTTACACTATCCCCGCACACTAATGTCATCCTGCTTACTGCAGCCTTTAATTCAGGTATTTCTAGGGCTCTTTCCATACAATCCTGAAGTAATAGGGCAATAATCTCGTCCATTTCGTATAGGCGTACCTGAAAGCCTGCTGCTGCAAGAATCAGGGAATCCTCCCCAAAGCCTGCTGTTGCATCGATTAGAGTCTGTGGCATAGGCTGCCCCTTGATTCTGGCGGCCTTCACTAACATTTCTCGCTCTAAATTGCTCTTTTTAAGCCTTGGCAGCATGTCTCTAAAATCTGCCATTATAGAAAGCTCGCCAGAGCTAAGGCTGAGCCCTTCATCTGTTTGAATCAGCGCCAGCCCCTTATCTGCGAGCTTTAAATTATAGTTTTCTATCAGTTCTTTTGATATCAATTCTATTTATCCTCTTTACGAAGAAGGTCCATCTTCATGTTGTAATAAGCAGGAGTCATATCCAGATAATGCTTGTGGGGGTTCTCAAAGCGCTGTTCCTCAGGCCATACACTGGTCTCAAGCTGCTTCTGTACCCTTGCACGGATTGTCTGCATATCCTCGTCCTCAGATGCTGCCTTACCGCCTACGATAAGTGGCTGCTGAAGCAATTCTGCTGTACAGTTTTCAAAGATATGAGTGCTCTTCCATGGCTGCTCTGGGTCAACAAATTTGTAGCCACCCTCGATAGACATATCTATCTTCTCACCCTTGATAGCAAGCAAATCTGCTACTGCACGTCCGCTTTCATCCTTGATACGATATACATCCTTAAGACCTGGGTTTGTAATCTTTTCTACAGTTTCAGATATCTTAATCTTAGGGATGATTTCTCCAGTCTTAGGGTTCGTAACAGCGCAAAGCTTGTATACTGCGCCGAAAACAGGCTCAGACTTAGCTGTAATTAATCTTTCACCTACACCGAAGGAATCTACCTTTCCACCCTGCTGAAGGATAGATGTGATAGTGTATTCGTCAAGGGAATTACTAACGATGATTTTAGCCTTTTCGAAGCCTGCATCATCTAACATCTTTCTAGCCTTCTTTGTAAGATAAGCAAGGTCGCCTGAATCGATACGGATACCGAAGCTCTTAGATTCGATACCTGCTTCCTTCATCTCCTTAAATACCTTTATAGCGTTAGGAACGCCGGATTTAAGTACGTTGTAAGTATCAACCAGAAGAATACAGTTGTTAGGATAGCTCTTTGCAAAGCTTCTAAATGCTGTAAGCTCTGATGCACGATAATCGTTATCATCTGATGTGAAATACATAACGTAGCTGTGGGCCATAGTACCGCCAATAGGGATGTTGAAATACTGACCTGCAGAAACTGTTGCTGTTCCACTTGCGCCGCCGATATAGGCCGCTCTTGCACCGTATATTGCTGCATCGTTATTGTGTGCACGTCTGGCACCGAAATCTGATACTGCACGTCCTGCTGCAGCTCTAACTATTCTGCTGGCCTTTGTAGCGATAAGAGACTGATGGTTAACCTGTGCCAATATTTCAGTTTCTACAAGCTGAGCCTCAATGATAGGTGCTGTAACTGTGATGATTGGTTCGTTTGGATACATGATAGTTCCCTCTGGGAATGCATCCACATCACCTGTAAATTTAAAATCCTTAAGGTAATCAAGGAAGTCATCTGTGAAATGCCCTACACTTCTGAGATATTCAATATCCTCCTCAGTAAAATGCATATTCAAAAGATAATCCTTAACCTGCTGCAAGCCTGCAAAAATAGCAAAGCCGCCTCCATCTGGATTTACTCTATAAAACACATCAAAGCTAACCCTTGCATTATTGTCGATAGTAGGGTCGTTAAAATAAGCATTAGCCATTGTAAGCTCATACTCATCCATCATCATTGTTAGGTTTCTAGCCTTATCCTGAGTTTGCTTCATAATTAGCCTTCTTTCTTACTCTCCTGGAGCGCTATTGATAACTTTACCTGTATTCCAAAGCATAGCAGATTTCTCTGCTGCTGTAAGCTTTCCATCTTCACTCTTGTAGCCAACTGTGCCTGTGTAGCTACCGCAATCTAAACATGCAACATAAAAGCCCATGTCCTCTTCCTCTAAAATACCTGCCCCTCCGCAGATTGGGCAGTCGTGTAAATCGATTTTTTCTGAAATATCCATTACAAAACTCCTTAACAATAAAATCCGATAAAAAGGGGTGCAGCATTTGCTACACCCCCTGCTACCTTTTTCTATTGTACACGTTTTTTTACTTGAGCGCCATCTCTTCCATTTCTCTTGCGATTTTATTGATAACCTCAAGTGTATTATTCATGTTTGTAAGAGCATCCATTGCCTCATCACTTACAGAACCAACAGTATCTGTAGCTGCTGCAACCTGCTGTGATGTAGCAGATAGATTTGTGATGTTATCCATAATCTGTGTATTTGCTTCAATAACTTCTTCAACAGATGATTTAACCTGAACAACGCCCTCTCTAAGCTCGTCTGTACCTTCCTTGATGGTGTCAAGCTTAGAACCTGTTTCTGTAATCAAATCATTCTGTCTGCTTGCATATTCAGCTGATTTTGACATTGCATCTGCTGCAGTACGTGCCTCAGATGTAAGACGCTCGATAATCTTTGCAATCTCTTCTGTAGCCTCCCTTGTGCTTTCAGAAAGAGCTCTGATTTCATCAGCAACAACTGCGAAGCCCTTACCAGCTTCACCTGCTCTGGCCGCCTCAATAGATGCATTAAGAGCAAGAAGGTTTGTCTGGCTGGAAATACCAAGGATTGTTTCTGTAATACCCTGGATATCCTGAATACTATCATTAAGAGCCTTAGTTGTGTTACTTGTCTCGATGTTGATATTTTCAACCTTTTCAGCCTGTGTCTTAAGCTGATTGATAAGGTCTACACCTTCGTTTACGGAATCTTCAACTCTTGCAGATACATTATCAATGTTGTTGGCCTCATTACCTACAGACTGGATGCTTTCCTGAATAACAGCTGTCTTATTGGTCTGATTTTCAACTGCCTCTGCTGTATTCTTTGTGCCTTCAACGATTTCAGCTACCGAATCATGAACTGTCTCCATAGATTCATTTAATCGAGATGAAACATCATTGGCTTCCTCAAACTTCTTATTCAGCTGCTCTGCCAAATCAACAATTGTGTCAGATGTCTCTTTAAGGTCTTCTGCATGATCCTTGATTGTATCAAGAGCTTCTGTAGTTTGTCTTCTCTGCTGTTTACATACTATAACTGCTATTGTGCAGGCTATAATACTAAAACCTAATTCTGTCATTAAATCACGGCCAGAAATATGTCCTCTGCGAATCTCTATAAAGCCCGAGGTTATAAGACATACATTGGCAATTATACATCCTATCCTTACCGTGCCAGCCTCTCCATAAATCATAACGATAAGTATAATAGGATACATAAACAAGTACATATGGTTATCACTAGGTACATATATATTCAACAAAAACATCACAACCATAGATAATGTGATGGCGAACTTATAACGATATTGCTCGCCAAAGCTCATATAACATACCTGGAATAATATAATATCAAGAACTGCTAAAGCTAAACGCACTAAATCTAGTGGATTAACGCCGTCCATTATAAGTGATCTGACAGCAAAAAATATCAACGCTATGCATGTGATTGTACCGCAATATCTGGCCAAACGGTTCTTTTCAAGCATCTGCTTGGTTTTGATATCAATTTTCTCAGCTTCTTCATTCATAATTGAGGCCCTCCATATATCTCATCATATTTTCCGCTGGATACTTTCGTTATTACACTAAGTATAACAACATTTTTTTGAAAATATTGTGAATTTGCAGAATCTTCACAAAACTTTCACCTGAACACATATTTTAGACGTGAAGAGGCCGTGCTGGGCTATAAACTCAACACGGCCTCCTCTATATGATTATGTAGCGCTACTACCTAACTCATGCTATTTGGATTGATATCACTTTCAATTTTGAACTTAGAAAGCTCATCGTTAATAGCAAGTGCAGAATCTGAAACCGAATTAGCAACATCTTCTACGCCCTGGCTCTCTGTTGCAATTTGATTTGCACTTTCTGTAAGTGTATAGATTGTAGCTGTAATTTCTTCTGAACTAGCTGACTGCTCTTCTGAAATAGCCGCTACGGACGATGCAATATCATTAACCTCGCCCATCATATTAATCATGTTCTTCATTACGCTTGCAGCTTCGTTAAGGTCATCGTAAATCTTGCTGAAGCTTGTACCAGCCTTTTCTACTACCTCACCGCTGGCATTAATTGAATCCATGTTATTCTGTGACTTTTCTGCCAAATCAGAGATAAGTCCTGTAATCTGTTTGATAATATCGCCGATTTCCTTTGCCGCATCCTGAGAGTTCTGAGCTAGCTTTCCGATTTCATCGGCAACAACTGCGAAGCCCTTGCCTGCCTCACCTGCTCTGGCAGCCTCGATAGAAGCGTTAAGAGACAACAGGTTTGTCTGCTCTGCAATAGAATCAATCATCTGAACAATATCTGTAATCTGCTTAGCAGAATCACCTACAGTAACAACAACATCGTTCATTTCGCTCATAGACTCATTAATCTTGTCCATACTGCGCTGAACCTCAGTCATATCCTCCTGACCAATCTTGGCCTGGTCTACTAAGGCAATCATGGTTTCGTTTGTGCTATTTCCATTATCGGTCAAATCTGAAACTGCATGAGCAAGATTTGTTGCGTTCTCAGCAAGCTCGCCGACAGCGTTTGAAATATCGTCCATTGTCTCTTGAATCTGACCCATTGATACTGACTGGTCGCCAGCCTCTGTACTCATCTTGCTAGATGCATTCTTAGAGCTCTCAGAATCCTCCTGCAGCTGTTCTGCACGGCCCTGAATAGAACCAATAGCTCCATTCATAATCTGTACGAAACGCTGCATTTCCTTACTGATAAGACCAATCTCATCGCCTCTGTCATCTGGCATTCTTGTTGTGAAATCACCATCGGAAATCTTAAGAATGCTGCTTGAAAGACCAGATACTGGTTTTGTAATAACCTTGTTGATTGTAATAAGGATAACTGCTGTAATTACAACTATTAACAGAATCATTGCAATAAGAGATACAACCATAAAGTGGTTTGCTTCCGCCATTACATCATCAACTGAAACTGATGAAATAAGCGACCATGTTGTTCCTGGAATTTGTGAAACGCATACATAATAGTCTGTATTTGTTGAATCCTGGTTGATTGTAACTACTTCTGTGTTTCCGCTTTCAACTAAAGCCTTAACCTGCTCTAGATATTTACTACCTGATTCAGATACAAGTGTTCCATTGTATGCATTATCGAAGTAAGAGATGATGTAATCACCATCAAGCACCATTGAACCACCGGTCTTCATTGGTGTAAGCGCATTAACCTTTTCCTGAAGGTCTGTTAAGAAAACGTCAACGGCAGCAACACCCTTTTCGCCATTTGCACAGTTAACAGAACGTACAAATGTAACGCAAAGCTGACCATTGTTAGCATCAACATATGGTTCTGTGCATACAAAGGTTTCCTGTCCCTGGCCTTCTGAATACCAACCACGCTGTGTTGGGCGCCAGTCAGCTGGCTGAACCTGATGATTAGCAAAGAAATAAGAATCATCAGAAAAGCCAATGTATATACCTGTATTTTCAACTGTATTATAATCTGCAGATGGCTCTACATATTTAAGCATTGCTTCGTGATCTTCAAAATATACTCGTTCCAAAGTATCACAATACTGTCCATCTTTGGCTGTAAGCATTTCAAATACTGTACCTAAATCACTAGCATTGGCTTGCCCTTCAGCCTTTAAATCCATAAGGGAAACTTCGGTGATAACCTGACGTGCATTGTAGGAAATAAACACGATTATACATACTATACCAATAAGAATAATTGGCAATAAATAAGTTAACAGTGTTTTTCCAATTCCTCGCTTAACTTTTAAAGCAGAGTTTGTGACATTATCATTCTTAGCCATGACCTTCCTCCTATTAATACAGACTCCCCCTTATCTGTTTTCATATACATTGAGTTCATCATAGTCTATAAATGTTATATTTTTGTTAACTTAATTCATTTTTTAATTTTTTCACTATTTTTTTATAGTTTTCTTTTTTATGTGGTCTTAAACAATTTACACAGGATTTTACCCCTTTATCTGTGTAATAAAAGTTTCCGCCACAATCCTTGCCCAAATGATAAAGTGGACAATAACAAAAGAGACAGTTAAACTCTTCTGGTTTATCTGTCTCATGGCAAGGAAAATATTCACATTCTCTATTCTGAAAGAATTTATAATGTTCCATATATACCTCTAGTCCGCGGCTTAGCCTACCTTTAGTTTGAACTTCTGCAGGTCGTGTTCGTTGTCGACTTCGGCGAAGGATGCTCCAAGCTTTGTGAGCTTTCCTGCGATGTCCTCATAGCCACGCTGAACGAATTTGATATCGTCGATAGTGGTTATTCCATCAGCTGCAAGTCCTGCAATGATAAGAGCTGCACCTGCACGAAGGTCTGGTGCGCAAACCTGTGCACCTGTGTAGTGATCTACACCATTAACGATAGCTACTGTACCCTCTACCTTGATGTTAGCACCCATTCTTGCAAGCTCATCTACATATTTGAAACGAGTCTCAAAAATAGATTCTGTAACTGTGCTGGTTCCCTCTGCGATAGCGAGAACTGCAGTAATTTCAGGCTGCATATCTGTAGGGAAGCCTGGGTAAGGAAGTGTAGTAACGTGTGTATGTGTGAGCTTACGTCCCTTAGCAATAACTCTAACTGCATCATCATATTCTTCGATAACGCATCCCATTTCAATAAGCTTAGCTGAAGTAGCCTCTAAGTGCTTAGGGATAACGTTCTTAACAACAACATCACCGTGTGTAGCTGCTGCTGCGCACATGTATGTGCCTGCTTCAATCTGATCAGGGATAACTGCATAAGTTGTGCCGTGAAGCTTTGATACACCAACGATACGGATAACATCTGTACCTGCACCACGGATATTAGCTCCCATACTGTTAAGGAATGAAGCTACGTCTACGACGTGTGGCTCCTTAGCTGCATTTTCGATAGTAGTCTTGCCTTCAGCAAGTACTGCAGCAAGCATGATGTTGATAGTTGCACCAACAGATACCTTATCAAGGTAAATGTGGTTACCAACAAGCTTGTCTGCTCTAGCAGACCAAAGTCCGTAAGATACATCAACATTGGCACCAAGAGCCTTTAAGCCCTTAACGTGTAAATCGATTGGTCTTGAACCGATAAGGCAACCACCTGGAAGTGCTACCTCTGCACTCTTGTATTTACCAAGTAATGCTCCCATCAAATAATAAGAAGCACGAATCTTTTTAATGTATTCATAATCAACAGAAAGTCTATTGATAGATGAACCATTAATCTCAACTGTGTGCTCGTCAACACGGTTGATTTTTGCTCCTATATCTTCAATAGCACCAATTAAAACGTTAATATCTTTTACATTTGGTAGATTTTCAATTGTAACAGTTTCGTCTGCCATAATGGCTCCAGCCAAAATTCCTAACGCTGCATTCTTGGCACCGCTTATCTCTACCTCTCCCGTAAGCGCTGTGCCACCTTTTATAACATACTGTTCCATCTTGTCTCCTATAATCTCTAACTTAAGAAACGAGCCGTAAAAGAAGAATTACGCAGACTCCTCTTTATACTGACTCTGATATAATTTAGCATAAAAGCCGTTTTTCTGCAACAACTGAGTGTGATTACCTTGCTCAACAATGCTTCCGTCTTTTACGAATAAAATTACATCTGCTTCTCTAATAGTAGAGAGTCTGTGGGCTACAATAAAGGTAGTTCTACCCTTCATCATTTTATTAAATGCTGATTGTATTTTCTGTTCTGTTCTAGTATCAATTGAACTGGTTGCTTCATCCAGTATTAACATTGGCGGTATATTAAGCATTACCCTTGTGATACATAAAAGCTGCATCTGTCCCTGAGATAATGAACCATTATCTGTAGAAAGAATTGTGTCGTAGCCGTAAGGCATTCTTTTAATAAAGCTGTGGGCATGTGTTGCCTTGGCTGCTTCTATTATTTCTTCATCTGTGGCATTTGGATTTGCCATCTTCAGATTTTCTTTTACAGTGGCATTCTTAATCCAGGTTTCCTGAAGCACCATTCCAAAATTCTTTCGAAGATCTTCTATAGGAATATCCTTTATATCAACACCATCTATTGTTATCTGGCCTGCGTCAATATCATAAAATCGCATTAGAAGATTAATGATTGTACTTTTTCCTGCTCCTGTTGGTCCTACGATGGCGATACGCTGACCGCTCTTAACAGATAGGTTCAGGTGCTCGATAAGCTTTTTGCTCTTATCGTATGAGAAGAATACATCCTTAAATTCAATTTCGCCTTTGGTGTTTTCCATAGGAGTTGTTCCAGTGTCTTCCTCCACCTCAGCGTCAATCATCTCAAACAGTCTGGCTGCACAAGCTAAGGCATTTTGGAATTCAGTGATTACACCAGAGATTTCATTGAATGGCTTAGCATAAGTGGTCGCATAAGATAGGAAGCTAGTAAGTCCACCTACAGTAATGCCACCTGCGATTGCCATAATGGCGCCAAACACACCTACCGCAGCATATATGATGTTATTAATCAATCTTGTGCTTGGATTAACTGTAGAAGAATAAAAGGTTGCTTTCATGGATGCATCCCTAAGGCTGTTGTTCATAGTCTCAAATTCTTCTATAGCTCTAGACTCAAAGTCCATGTTTCTAACAATGTTTTTACCAGTTATCATTTCTTCGATGTAAGCTGTTTCAGTTCCTCTAAGCTTTGCCTGTTCCTTGAAGAACTTGTAAGTCTTTTCAGAAATGAATTTTGCCAAAAGAAGTGATGCTGGTGTTGCAATAATTACTATTAAAGCAATCTTTGCAGATATCATTACCATAAAATAAATGGTACCAAGTATTGTAAGGACTCCAGTGAAAAATTGGGTAAAGCCCATTAAAAGTCCATCTGCAAATGTATCTGCATCTGAAACTATTCGGCTAACATAATCTCCATGTGGATGTGAATCTATCATGGAAAGCTTCATGTGCTGTAGTTTTGCAAATGCTCTGTCTCGAAGACTCTTTGTTACGTTATAAGTAATGGCATTGTTAACTCTGTTCATTATCCACTGAGTGAAAAATGTAGCCGCAACAGTAACCGCCATTTGCTGAAGTACTGCTATCAGCCTATCGTAATCAATCTCGCCTGGCCCGATGATACAATCAACAGCTTTTCCTGTAAGGATTGGAATCCTAAGAGTTAGATAAACTGTAGCAAGGGCACATATAAGCGAAATTATTATGTGGCCACTATAGCTTTTTAGTTCTATTAAAACACGTTTTAATATCTTAGATTGAGACTTATTATTCATTAGCTGCCTCCTCTCTAGGATACTGACAATAATATATTTCCTGATATGTTTCGCAGGTCTTTAGTAGCTCTTCATGTGTACCATTGCCTACACATTTACCATCATCAAGTACCAGTATCTGATCCGCCTCTAACACTGAAGATGCTCTCTGAGAAACAATTATCAGTGTAGGATGCCATGGAAGGTTCATAAGTGCCTTTTTAAGTCTTGCTTCTGTAGCAAGATCTAACGCACTGGCTGAATCATCTAACATAATGTATTGTGGCTGCCCAATAAGAGCTCTTGCAATTGTAAGACGCTGTCTTTGGCCGCCTGAGAAGTTAGCACCTCTTCCCTTAACCTCTGTATCAATGCCGCCTTCCTTTGCCTCAACAAAATCTAGCGCCTGAGCGATATTAAGGGCTGATTTAATTTCATTATCATTAGGATTTGTGCCATTCATCTCCATATTGCTTCTGACAGTGCCACTGAATAAATAAGCCTTCTGTGGAACTATACCAAAGCATTTAGCCAAATAGCTATCATCAAACTGATTTACATTTGTGCCTCCAATTTCAACAGCACCCTTTGTAACATCATAAGTATGATTTAGTAATTTAAGAAGTGTACTCTTGCCCGAACCAGTACCACCTATGATTCCAAGAGTAGAACCTGCTGGGATTTCTAAGCTAATATCCTCAAGGTCCATATCTGCTGTACCATTGTAGCTAAATGATACATTTTTTATGGAGATTGCCTGAGGATTATTAGAGCCTCCTATAATTAAACCGTCTTTTAATTTATCATCAAAATATCTTTCATCCGATTTCATCTCCATAAGTTCCTGAACTCTGTCTGCAGATGGGAATGCTTTCATCAAAAGTACGATTAGGTTGGCAAGCTTAATTAGCTCTACTAATATCTGGCTCATGTAGTTTACTAGTGCTACTACATCACCCTGTAGGATAAATCCATTATCAACTCTGCCCATCGCAACATAGATTAATGTAACAATACCTAAGTTAACTGCTACGTAGGTAACAGGATTCAGTAATGCAGATATCTTTCCTGTGTTTATCTGCATTGTTGTAAGCTCACCAGTCTTCTTCTCAAAAGTAGCCTTCTCATCCTCTACCTGGCAAAAGGCTCTAAGAACTCTTGAGCCTTCCAGATTCTCAGACACAGCGTGAAGAACCTTCTCCAGCTTTGCTGCAATGGATTTATATCTTGGCAATGTATATCTCATTATGAAATACACGATTATAGAAAGAACTGCCACTACTAATATAAAAATAAATGCTGATTTAATATCTACAATAAATGCCATTATGATGGCTCCACCTACTATAAATGGTGAACGTAAGAATAATCTTAGAACCATGTTTATAGCATTTTGGATTTGATTAATATCGTTTGTGATTCGAGTGGTAAGAACTTCCTCACCTATTTTTTCTTTTGTGCCCTGTGACAGTGACATTATTTTTGCAAACAATGCCTGTCTGATTTCTGCTGCTGTAAATACTGCAACATAAGCACTGAAATACTGGGCTGTGATTGAAAACATAAGGCCCACAACTGCCAGTAATAAAAGAACCCCACTCATCTTAATGATGTAGTGGGTGTCAGAGCTTGCGATACCTTTGTTAATGATTGATGCCATAACAAGTGGTACTAAAAGCTCAAATACCGCCTCTAACATTTTGAAGAGTGGGGCTAAAAATGCCTTGATTTTATATTTTTTGAGATAGTTTAAAACAAAACTCATAAATTACTCCGCTTCTGTTTCCTCAGTAGTCTCATCTGATGTTTCTTCAGATGTTTCCTCTGTCTCCCCGTCTGCTGTAGTATCTTCTGTTTCTTCTGTAGATTCTTCTGTTGTTTCCTCAGTAGATTCTTCTGGAGCTGTTGTAGCTTCTGTTTCCTTTGAATCTTCCTTTGTTTCAGGTGCCTTGAAAAGTGAATCAAACTGTACCTGTTCCCAAGCCTTATCTGATACCTTCCATGTGATAGCTTCCTTCCACTGTTCCATAAGCTTGTCGAAAGCCTCACCCTGAAGTGATTCTCTCTTGCTGTTAGAAGCATCCTCATCATGGTCTGATGTAAGCTTAATTACATACATACCTGTGCCTTCAACAACGATAACGCCTGACTGTTCGCCCTCTTTAAGCTTTTCAGCTTCCTTGATAACGGACATATCCATTGACTCATCCTCTGACTCGCCCTTAAGGTATGAGAAGTTCTGAGTAGTAAGACCAAGCTCTTCAACCTTTGCATCAAAATCCTCCGATGTAGAAAGCTCCTTTGCCTGAGTCTTCATTTCTGCAATTTCGTCATCAGTTAAGTCTGTCTTATTACCATCTGCATCAGTCTTGCCTGTTGTATCAAATAATACGTAGCTAAATGAACGCATCCAGCAATCCTCATCCTTAATATCAGCATCAGATGCATCCTTTGCTGCTTCACTTACAAGTGCATAGTAAGTTCTGTACTCAAGATATTCTTTAACGTATTCCTCTGTTGCACCCATTGCCTTAAGAGATTCTTTATCATTATCAGAAATGAACTTCTTTGCTGCTTCTGCAATATCGTTCTTCTGATCCTTAGATATTTCTACCCCATAATCGCTGGCATGGACCTTTGCAAGATACTGTGCTTCCATATCCTCAAGCACGCCATCCTTTGTATCTTCCTGAAGTGTCGAACCACTTCCTGACATATCTGACTTCCACATATCTTCACCGTAATATGCAAGAAGATACTGATCATACATAGCCTGCTGATATCTTGCCACAAAGTTACCATAACCTAAGGAAATAGTATCCTTTGTTCCATCCTCTGTCTTAATTGTAACAAGTGTCTCATTAGAATTAATCTTACCACAGCCTGTCATCATAACTACTGCAGAAAGTGCAGTAAGCCCAGCTGCCTTAACCATTTTTTTATTCATTATAAATTCCTCCTGAGTGTCCCCACCCAAATATTTTCAAGCCTTTTTATTATAATTAATCCTCGTGAATTATACAAGTTTAGGCGAAGAATTACAGCGATGCACTTGACTGCTAATTTGAAAGCTCCCAGCGATTATTTTCGCCAGGAGCTTAGCTGTTGATTAAGAATTATTCTATTAAAGCTTTTCTAATTTCCACATTTGACCATCGCCACCCCAGTAGTTCCACTGGCAAACATCAGCGCCTGATTCCTTGCTCATTTCATACACATCAAAGGCACTTTTATTAGAAGATACTTTTGTATAAATTACATATCTACCGTTACTTTGTTTTTCTACCTTAAATTTCTGATTATCTCCACCATTGTATGCATATTGGATAATAGATGCTCCATCGGTAGACTTTGCTCCACTTACATCTAAGCATGATTTATAATTAGAAGCTCCTGTCATAATGTAATAATATCCATTACCATCTGGTACGAGTCTAAATCTTTGAGCCATCGCTCCATTTCCCGACCACTGACGCACATTTGCTCCATTTGCACCAGAGCCATTTTCTACATCAAGATATAGGTTAGAATATGTGCTCTTGATGTAATAATCACCCTGAAGCTTATCATAATTTTCCAGTGTAAACTTCTGTCCATCTCCGCCCCAGAATTCCCACTGATTAATGTTAGCTCCAGATTCTTTGCTGTTTTCATATACATCTAATGCGCTATTATCACCAGATGCCCTAGTTAGGAAGCTATATGTACCATCAGAATTTTCAACAATTCTAAACTGCTGCATATCTCCGCCCCAATAATTCCACTGAGCGATATTAGCTCCATTTGATGATGAGCCTTCATTTACATCTAAGCAACTCTTATAATCACTTGCTCCTGTCTTGAGATAATAGTAACCATTTCCGGCTGACTCAATCTTAAATGCCTGAGCCTTATCTCCATTACCTGACCACTGGCGGATATTTGTACCATCTGCTGATGATCCATTTTCTACATCAAGATATAATCCACTTAATTTACTCTTTATGAAATAGATTCCTTCTCTTACATTAGCCTCCTTATAGCTTGGCTTAACAGATGGTGTTGATGAAGTCTGCGATGCTGGAGCATTTCCATTCTTCGAACCCCATAATGTAAGATTGTTCTTACCTATAACAGAAAATGTCATGACTTCTTTAGCTTCTCTAGACTCGTCATACTGCTTGCTGAATACACCTCGATATCTGATTCCATCAATATCCATTGTTACATATGATGTATTTGCTGTTACAGACCAAGTACCATTTACTGCACCTGTAATCTTTCCATCATTTGTAAGTGATATAGTTGATGTTCCAGCAATTCTATTTAATTTACTGCAAGTAACATCATGACGAAGGAATTCGTATGTACCAACCATTTCATTTTTACTATAACCCTTGTTTGAAATGGACTCACCCTGGTATTCATAAGGTGCTGCTGCAAGCCAGCCATCTTCTGTCATATACAGCTGATGTACTCTCACCTCATGATATTCGCTTCCATTATTAAAGCGTGTGTGATATACAACATAATTCTTGCCATTCTCTGAATAAACTGAGTTATGTCCTTGTGCTACCTGGGCCACATCATTGCAACTCCACTTATAGTAAGACATTAATCTAACGCCTATGTTTCCGGATGTATTATTTTCACCAACCGGATTCATGTAGGTCGCATAATTACCTGCTTTATCCATATATGGACCATATAATCTCTTTGATCTGAATACTCTCATGTTGTATCCACCATCAGCGCTTAAACCGCCGTATGTTGTAAAGAGATAATAATAATCTCCGATGTGTTTGATATAAGGAGCCTCGCCTGATGCGCCCTTACCGCCGGCTATTCTTCCGCCAAGATATGGATCCGATGCCTTACCATCAGATGCATCTGTATCTAAAGCGTATTTTACACTGTAATCTCTAAGTCCTGTTTTCTCATCCAAATCCAGAATGAAAAGTCCACCAAACCAAGAGCCATAAACCATGTGTAAGCCACCGTTAACATCAAAGAACACATTTGGGTCAATGGCGTTTGTACCATACTGATAATTCCAATTGCCATTTACAAGATATCTATCAATACTTGCCCCATTTCCACATACTTTATAATAGTCTGTTTTGCCTACTGGATGTCTTGATTTATCAAATCCAGAATAAACAATTGTATCTATGTATTTGTATGGGCCATTTATATTATCAGCCGTGAGTAAAGCTATTGATGAATTAAAATCACGGCCATTTATTGACATATACATGCACCATTTTTTCATATGTGGATTGTAGATAACATCTGGAGCCCAAATATTACCATCCACAGTATAACTACTATTTCCGTAGGCTGACCAATTTGCCCCTACTTTGAATAAATTCTTAAAATCAGTGGAAACATTGTTTTTAATATAAGACCAATTGCTCAGGTCTCTAGATCTAGCAAATGCAAGATGTGAACCAAAGATATAATAATAACCGTCATTACCCTTTACAATGGAAGGATCGTGTACGCTGACACGAGAAGTACCATTCGGTGCTGCCAATACCGTTGCAGGATTCATACCTGGTGTAATTGATGGTGTCACGAAAAAAGCTGCTGTCAATGATACGATAGCAACTCCTAGGGACACGATCCTTTTTAAAAATCGTCCTTTCAAACTTTATTCTCCTTTTCTTCTACCCTCTTCTACAGTTAAATGATTTTTCGAAAAATCTATTAGAATATTACCATCATCGAGAATGTGAGTCTATAGCAACAGCATCGGAGCAATTCACAAATTTTTCACAATATTTTTAGTTATATTTTAGAGTATTCTAAATTATTTCACCAATCATTGTATACATTACACAAAAAACTCCCAGCGGATGCTGGGAGTATACTTTGATTATATTCATTTACCTATTAGTATTTTTTACATATCATTTTCCATAGATGTTTCGATATAACATTTTCCAAAGATGCTTTTCAAATAATTTCGGATATTGTTAATATCATCCTCAGATAATGTTTCTTTATCTAAATAAAATAGAAAGCAATGATTATGTCTTGTAAAAAAAATGTATCGCTTTGTTTCACAGATATAGCCTTTTATTAATCTAATTTTTGCTATGTCAAATTTATATTTTTCTTTGCATCTATTAATAATAGAAATAGAATTACTCTTGCATGGGCCGAAAACATAATACATCTTATCATTATATATATACCAAATCATCTCTAATCACTACACTAGCAAGTGTATTGTCTTTAAATATTGTTATAAACAAATTTTCAATTAAATAATGATACTTCTGCCAATTAACAATAATTATTGTCGCTAAAACAGCTAAACACATCAATATATAATATTCCATACCAACATTGTTTCCATCTAATATGTATATAATAATTATTATACCCCACCCTGCAATTAATGCGGCTAATTCTTTTCGATAATACCTTCTTGCCCTTGTTAAAAAAAAATATATTAATGGCTTCAGGATTAATTAATTGTTCTCTTTTAAACATATATTAGTACATAACTTTTCTCCATTATTTATGAAGTAAAAGGGGCTGTTTTTTACAACCCATTTTATTGTAGTCGATATAATTACATAACTCTGCTTACATTTTGTTCATTACAAAGCTACTCAATAAAGCACTTAGATACTCAAAGAATTCAGTTAACGCAGCCACCCCACCAGATGCATAAACTATAAGCGCTGCTGCAACAAAGAACAGGCCACTGATTGCAATAGAAGACCAGTCTACAGCCTTCATCTTATCTACAATTGTATCCCACACCTCTTGGGTCACTTGCATTGGTTTAGGCATATTATTCTTGAATACTATCTTCACTATTACCGCAAAGCCTGATGACATATCACAAACAAAGCCACTACTGCCTACAATCAGTTTTCATGCATAGATAGTAGTAGTTTTTACTTAGGCTACTACCTGTTTGCCATTTTCTCTACCAGGTAGTAACTATTCTAACTTTAACTACTACCTATAAACTATTATCTTCGAGCAGGTAGTAATATCTCTAACTGAAACTACTATCTACAGCCTATTTTCTCCTACAGATAGTAACATTATCCTAAACAGCTACTATCTATAGCAAAATTTT
>CACYLQ010000005.1 GCA_902775195.1 uncultured Pseudobutyrivibrio sp. | reverse complement strand
AACTTCTCATTGAAGCCCTGAATTGATAAATCTTCTGTGTAGAATCCTTCTGCTGGAAGGTAAGCTTCGTTAAAGTCTTCATATTCAGAATAAGGAACTGTAAAGCTAACGATTCCGCTTGCATAAGGAGCTATATCATACTGCTGGAACATAAAGGTGATACCTGTGTGGTCAAGATAATTCTCTGGTAAAGTATCCCCTGAGAAATAATCTTCAATTACACTCTTATATGAGATTACATCATCATTAAATAGTGTATCTCTTGCAATATCAGCAGAGCCCTCTATTGTGCTAAAAATAAAGTCCTTTGATGTAGCTGCAATCTTGCTTTCGTCACCATAATTGCTGATTGAAAGCTGCTCGCCTGTATTAACATCATAGGTAAAGCCTTCTAACAATGAACTGCCATGAGCCCCACCATTATAATAAGATGTGTCGATTACAAAGCTAAGAATATTCTCATCTGCACGAACTACTGAAACCGTTTGAGTCTCAGAATATTTCATAGGCTCATACTCAAGGCCTTCCTCATCAGCATATTCTTTTTGTTCTTCATTCATCTGCTTTGCTTCATCATTCTGCTTATCGATTCCTTCGTTAAAATTCGATACTCTGCCTGAGAAGAAATCATCCATAGCCTTAGCTAAAGCCTCATGAGTTCCATCTGTTATCTGAATGCATTCTACACTGCCTTCAAAATAATCATATCCGTCAGCTGAAACAGCTGTGATTGCATATTCAGGCTTAGAAGGCTCAACTTCCTCTGTCTGTGAGTCTGAACCCTGGTCCTTTGTATTGCTTATAGTTGTATTTTTATTATCTGATTCATCCTTTTTACCACAGCCTATACATGCTGTAATTGCCAATGTAAAGGCTAACAAAAGTGCTATTCTTTTTTTCATCACATACCTCCAAAAATAAAACCTTTCGTTATCATTTTCAGTATACATAAACTCCGTACTATTTCAAGTAGTACAGTAAAAATTTTAGAATTCTTTACAATTTCTTAAGAATCATAAGAATTGTATTTTCCTACAAAAAGATCAGGATTCCCGAGCTATAGGGAATCCTGATGAAAGGAGGATTTTATTATAACAAATAGGAAAATAAGCTATTTAACAACTAGTCTTCTAGCGCCCTCTGCAGCAAGAGCACTTCTTACAGTTTCGCTTTCCTCGAAGGTAATCTGAGCACAAAGGGTTGAGCCCTTCATTCTTTCTGCAGCAAAGGTAAGACCATTATTCTTTCTGTCCAGCTTTGGTGAATCAATCTGATCTGGGTCACCTAAAAGCACTACCTTTGAGCCCTTACCTGCACGGGTGATTATTTCTAGAATCTGACCTATAGTACAGTTCTGCGCTTCATCAACTATGATGAATGAATTAACTAATGAACGTCCTCTCATGTAAGCAAGTGAACAGATTTCAATGATACCTGTTTCAAACATATCCTCAATCTGCATTTTTATCTGTTCTTTTTCCTCGTTCTGTCCCTTCAAAAGAACCTGTAGGTTATCCATAAATGGTGCAATCAGAGGAGTCATCTTTTCTTCCAAATCACCTGGTAAAAATCCCAAGTCGTTATCTGAAAGTGTATTACTTCTTGTAATCATAATTCTGTCGAAGCCATTATGATAATAGCCCTGTAAACCAGCTGCTAATGCCAAGAAGGTTTTGGCTGTACCTGCACTACCCTTTAAGATAACCAGTGGCAATTCTTCCGTGCTAGCTAAAAGAGCATATAAAGCAAATCTTTGACCTACGTTTCTTGGCTGACAATATGGCGTGTAATAATCTCTGTCCTTAAGCAAGTGCCAGCCATCAGTCTTAAATGTATATAGTGCGGAATTACTTCCTTCCTTGCAGATACCAAATTCATTTTCAATAAACCCTTTGTTAAATGGACTTTCTATATCCTCAGGTGTAATATCCGTTCTGCCTGTATAGTTTTCATTATCAAGAATCATTTCGTTGTGATAGCCCTGAACCACGCAGCCACACATGGTAGCATTGATTCTCATTGAGATATCATTTGTTACTAGTATTGTCTCTAAATCAGATTTCTTTGAAATTCCTAGAACACAATTAATTATTCTGTTGTCAGGCCTATCGAGCGAAAATTCTGCTGGAATCAGCTTCTCATACTCAGATTCTTTTTCGATTATAAAGGTTCCGCCGTTTGGCATCGTAACCCCATTCGCATAATCGCCTTCAACAGATTCAATGTTTCGAATACTTTCTCTGGCGCCATAGCCCACCTCCGCATAGGCTGTTTTCTTTGAATCAAGCTCCTGCAGAGTAGTCGTTGTGATAATAACATTATTATCATCAAAACCGAAAAGCGCTGTAGGACAATGAATCAAAATGTTAGTGTCTAGTACGTAGTTTTTCTTCATAGGGTCACGCTCCTTTATTAACTTTGATAATATAATTTTACCCCAACAGAGGGATAAGTTCTACAATATTTTGTATATTTCTATGTATATTGTGTGAATTCAATACTTCATATTGTTATATTATCTAACATTTTAAAACGCCACTAAAAAAAGGCCCGAAGGCCTTTTTAATCATTATTAAAAAGCTCTACTTCCGACATAAATGGAATAGATTGAGCCGCTCCTGGTTTGGTAACTGCAAGAGCTGCTGCTTTAGAAGCAGTAAGTAATATTTCCCGCATCGGCTGCTTTCTACATAACCCTGCTACAAAATATCCTGTAAAGGTATCACCTGCCGCTGTGGTATCCACAGCATCCACAGCAAATGCTGCCTGATAATATTCCTCATCACCATGATGATATATGCAGCCCCCTTCACCAAGTGTAAGCATTATTCTGGCATTTGAAAAATATGCATCTAACGCTGCCACTATAGTTGCCGGTGTAGTCATTCCTGTCATCTGCTGCCCTTCGGTTTCATTTAAAACGAATACAGAAACCTTGCCCAAATCACACTCTTCTAGTCTGTCATCATAAGGTGATGGGTTAAGGACGATGCTCATGCCCTTGGCAAATGCCTGGTCTATTATATATGGCAATTCATTTATTTCATTTTGTAATATGATGATGTCGCCTGTATCAAAATTCTTAAGGACTTCATCAACATATTCCTTGGAGTTCTTCTGATTTGCTCCTCCAAAAAGGACGATACTGTTCTGGCCCTTTTCATCTACCTGAATAACGGTATGGCCACATCTGCCTGTAACAGTTTTGATGTAATCTGTTTTGATGCCGAAGGTTTGGCAAGCGTCATAAAACTCCAGTCCCTCTTCTCCTACAAGGCCAGCATGGTAGCATGATAATCCTGCTCTTGCCAAGGCAACAGATTGATTGAAGCCCTTGCCACCAAGATTCATACTAACGTCGTCTGCCAAAATCGTCTCACCTTCTCTTACGATGTGAGACACCTTATAGATGTAATCCAAGTTAAGAGAACCAAAGTTTAATACCTTCATAAGCACCCCCGTTTATAAAGATTCTTAAATATTTCCTACAAGCAATAAGCCAGCCAATCCATAATATGTAACAACTGCAACTAAATCGTTAACAGTAGTGATAAGTGGACCAGAAGCTACAGCTGGGTCAACTTTAATCTTATGGAAGAAAATTGGAATAATGGTTCCAATGAAGCTTGATACTATCATAGCAACAAAAAGTGAAAATCCTACGATTCCTGAAACCTTAAATGCGGCTCCCCAAATGTACCCCTTCATTGCATGTAAATAAAGTGCTACAAAAAACAGTGCAAGTACACCTAAAATGAAACCGTTTGTTCCACCAACACGCATTTCCTTAAGAACGAATTTAGCCTTTTCGATTCCTGATATTTCCTCATCCATAAGTACTCGAATAGTGACAGCCAATGACTGTGTTCCAACGTTACCCGCCATATCAAGTATAAGCGACTGGAATACTACAACAATAGCTACTGATGCAACTACCTTATCGAAAATACCAATTACTGAACTGGTTACAAGTCCAAGTCCAAGTAATAACAACAGCCAAGGAATACGCTTTCTGATACTTTCAGGTAAGCTTTCGTTCAAATCCTCTTCTGCTGTCAAACCAGCGAACTTAGCATAGTCTTCACCCATCTCATCATCAACGGCTTCGATGATATCCTGAGATGTAATAACACCGATGATTTCTTCGTTAGGATTAAGAACTGGAATTGAATCCTCTGCGTAATCCTTTAAATCTTCGATAGTGTCTGAAATAAGCTCATCCGCCTTAACGCTTGGATAGCTGTGACTGATAATGTCATCAAGTGGTGTGTAATCACGAGCAAGAATTAAATCTCTAAGCTCGATAGCACCATAATATTTATTTTCTGTGTCTTCGACGTAAATGGTGTTGATATTATCATTATCCTTTGATTGTGAAATCAAAGAACGCATAGCCTGCTTTACAGTAAAATTAGACTTGATAACGATGAAATTGGTAGTCATCATGCTACCTACTTCATCCTCATCATAGGAATTGATAAGACGTACATCAGCAGATGCATCCTTATCCATCAAAGCAATTAACTGCTCTCTTTGTTCCTCGTCCTCAATGTCTTCCAAAGCATCAACCGCATCATCAGCATCCATGTTCTCTAAGACGTCAGCTGCCTGCTCTGGTGTAATTTCGGCTAAATATTCACCTACATCCTCAATATAAGGGAAAATTTCTGATAGACGCTCGGCACCTAGAACTCCGAACAGTCTTCTACGATCCTCTGTATCCAAGTCCTCGTAGGCTTCGGCAATATCATTCTCATGATAATCGTCAAGAGCCTCCATTAGATCCTCGGCACTTAGATTAGAGCGTAGCAAATCGATAATCTCTTGGATTTTGTTATCCTCTAAAATCTCTTTTGTTTCCATGTTTTTACCCTGCTATAAAAAAAGAATGTCATGTTCAGACGATGACATTCTCTAGCGCACATGAAAACTAAGCTCTTTATACTAAAAGAACAGCTACATATCCGTATGAAAATGCCTCGTCGCAGCATAATCGCCCATGACTGTCTGATTTGTCCATAGCTGTTCTCCTTTCTTTAATCTTCAATTTGAAATTAATTGTTTGAATTGTATATGAAATATACCATAGAAACCATAACACAAAAAACGCCTTTTTGTAAACCCTATTTGATAAATTAACCTAAGATTTACAAATATTTTTTCTGTTCTGTAAAGCCTCTACCCTTAACCTCGGAAACGCGGCTTACAATGATAAATGCTTCAGGATCAATTTCATGAACCAGCTTCTCTGTTCTGGCTAATTCTCTAGTGGAAACGATAGAAAGATTAATCTCTGTATCCTTTCCAAGATAGCCTGTTCGGCCGTAAATTACAGTAACGCCTCTGTCAATATCCTGAAGAATTGCTCTTCTGATTTCTTCACTTTTTTTACTAACAACCTTTATCTGAGTCTTTGCCTTACCAAGTATCAGCATTCTATCTAATACATTAGTATAAATAATGACCATCAAAATGCCATAAAGCACTAAATTCTGCTTGGCAAATAATGCCTGTAAAACAAGTATGCAAATATCAAAGGCCCACATCATGCCCGATATAGGAGTTCCGAAGAATTTGTTGAGTACGATAGGTGGTATGTCCATTCCACCTGTAGATGCACCAGTACGAATAACAATTCCCAAGCTAGCTCCAATAATAATTCCACCAAATACTGTGCAAAGCACTATATCGTCTGTTGGTGCGAACCTAATGGCAAGAAGTTCGGCTATATGTAATTCCACTGGAAAACAAAATGTTGAGAGTAATGTGTTGGCTGCAAAGCGGCGCCCCATGATGCGCCAGCCAACAAAAAATAGAACTGTATTTATAACAAATGCAACATGTACGGTCTTAAAACCTAACATACGGTGGAAAAACAAAGCCAAACCTGTTCCACCGCCAGTAATGAGTCCTGACGGCTCTATAAAGAACGCAACAGCAAGTGCGTATGCAAAATTTCCTAAAATAACTATTAATGCTGTCTTTATAATCTGCTTCATTATTCCACCCACTTATATATCTTATTTATCGTTCATCTTTGCAAGCTTAGCAGCCTGATCAGCTGCAATAAGGGCATCAAGAATCTCCTGAATATCACCATTCATAATCTTATCAAGCTTGTATAATGTAAGGTTGATTCTGTGATCTGTAACACGTCCCTGTGGGAAGTTGTATGTACGAATCTTTTCAGCTCTGTCGCCAGTACCAATCTGTGAACGACGCTCTGCTGCTTCAGCATCCTGCTGCTTCTGAAGCTCTAAATCGTATAACTTTGCACGTAAGAGTGCGAAAGCCTTTTCCTTATTCTGAAGCTGTGACTTCTCAGTCTGGCTGTAGATAACAATACCTGTTGGGTAGTGAGTAAGACGAACAGCTGAATCTGTTGTGTTGACACACTGACCACCGTTACCAGAAGCACGCATAACGTCGATACGGATATTCCTCTGCCTCAGGCATAACTGCTACTGAACATGTAGATGTCTGGATACGTCCCTGAGATTCTGTCTCTGGAACACGCTGTACACGGTGTACACCAGATTCATATTTAAGGATTGAGTAAGCACCTGTTCCCTTAACCATGAACTCGATGTTCTTCATACCACCGATACCTGTTTCATCTGCTTCAAGAAGCTCTACCTTCCATCCACGTGACTCAACATAGTGTACGTACATACGATAGATTTCAGCTGCAAAAAGTGCGGCTTCCTCTCCGCCGGCACCTGCACGGATTTCAACGATAACGTTCTTGTCATCATTAGGGTCCTTTGGAAGAAGTAAAATCTTAAGCTCCTGCTCAAGTCTTTCAACCTCTGCCTTTGAATCGTTTAATTCTTCCTTTGCAAGCTCCTTCATTTCTTCATCTGTCTCTTCCTCAAGAAGGGCAAGTGAATCTTCGATGTTCTGCTTGTGAGCGCTGTACTCCTTGTATGCTTCAACGATAGGTGCAAGCTCAGCCTGCTCCTTCATAAGGCTTCTGAATCTGGCATTATCATTAGCCACATCTGGCTCTGATAAAAGGTTCATAACCTCTTCATATCTCAATACTAAATCTTCTAATCTATCAAACATAATAACCTCCTGTTTATAGATGTCCTTTTACTACTCGATTATTTCCGGCCAAATCCTTAACAACCTCAACATCCTTGAAGCCGTTTTCCACAAATAAAGCGTATACATCTGGCCCTTGATCATATCCTATTTCAACTAATAGCCAGCCATCAGAGGCAAGATATTCTGATGCATGACCTACTATTTCTCTATAGAAATACAAGCCGTCTTCTGTTCCATCTAGAGCAATAAATGGCTCGTGATCTTTTACTTCTTCTGATAAATCCTTAATATCGTCTGTTCTGATATATGGTGGATTAGAAACAATAGTGTTGTATTTACCAAGTACTGGCTTCCATATATCACCTTTGATGAAATCTATTCTGCCGCTACACAGTCTATTCCCGTTATCCCTTGCAACAGCAAGAGCTTCGTCGGAAATATCTATTCCCGCTCCAGTGATACCTTGTCCTAAAACAACAAGAGAGATAATAACACATCCGCTGCCAGTACACAAATCTAAAACGTGACTGCCAGTAGGAGTTACCTTAAGAGCCTCCTCTACAAGAGTTTCTGTGTCCTGACGTGGAATAAGAACATGCTCGTTAACCCAGAAGGATATACCCATAAACTCCTGCTCACCAGTAATGTGCTGAAGTGGGACATGCTCTGCTCTTTTAAGTAATGCTTCCTTGTATTTGAACAAAGTAAGCTCGTCTATTTCATCATTCTGAATAAGAAAATATTTAGCCTTGGTAAGCTGACTAACAAATGCAAGCAGATACCAAGCATCTATTTTAGCATCTATAATGCGTTCTGCCTCTAATAATTTAGTTCCCTTTTCTAATGCTTGCTTATATGTCATTTGAAAAACACTCCTTATTTTTTTCCTGGAAATCCTTCCAATCAAAAACTGCCTCTACAGAAGCGATTCCAACTTCTATCATATCATCATCTGGCTCCATAACTGTAAGCTTTTGAAGCCATAAGCCAGGCTTTGAGAACAAATTAACAACCTTGTTGTCATATCTGCCAGCAAGTCTGATGAATTCGTAGGAAATACCTGCGATAACTGGGATAAGAATAAGCCTGCAAACAAGCTTAAGCCAAACATTATCGAAGGTTATAAACATAAAAACAAAAACAGAAATTATAAAAACAATAAAAATAAAGCTTGTTCCACATCTCTTGTGAAAACGAGTGGAAATTCTAACATTATCCACAGTAAGTGGCAAGCCAGTTTCAACACAATTGATGCATTTGTGTTCGGCACCATGATACATAAAGGTACGTTTAATATCTTCCATTCTGGAAATAACCATTACATAGCCTATAAAAATGGCGATACGTATGATTCCTTCCACAAATGTTATGGCAACAGAAGATAAACCAAATCTGTTTAAGCCTAGCGATATAAAATATGGCAATGCGAAAAAGATTGCAAGTGCTAAGACGAAGGATACAAAAAGCGTACCGCCCATCTCGGCCTTTTCTTTCTTTTCTCGTTTTTTAAGCTCCTCTTCTGTAAGCTCTGATTTAGGAACTTCGTCTTCGTCCTCGAAAAAGCTGGCAGAATACATAAGAGTGCTAAGACCAATAACTAAGGAATCCACAAAGGATACCATACCTCTTATGATAGGGATTTTGTGCCATATATTATTTATGTCTCTTGTGTTTTTAACCTCTACAGCTATGTCATTATCTGGCTTTCTGACTGCCACGGCGTATTTATCACCGTTTCGCATCATAACACCTTCCATAACTGCCTGTCCACCAATACCCGAATACTTCATTTTATTCTCCGTTTAACGTAATAAAGGGCTGAGACGAATCTCAACCCTTAAGAGTCCAAATAACAAACTACTTTGCGTCAATGCCGTACTTCTTATTGAACTTGTCAATACGTCCACGAGCCTGTGTAGCTTTCTGCTGGCCTGTGTAGAATGGATGGCACTTTGAGCAAATTTCTACGTGGATGCTCTCCTTTGTAGAACCTGTTACAAATGTGTTACCGCAGTTGCAAGTAACTGTAGCCTGATAGTAATCTGGATGGATACCCTGTCTCATCTTATTCACCTCTCACTTAATAAACTTTACAATTTCCAACTGTAAGTAATAATGCCGTTCAAATACGAGGTACTCGTATTTCATCCCGATTAACAGCTTCACTAGTATAGCATGGCAATTTTAAAATATCAAGTATTCTTAATCACTTTCTGTCAATTTTACCATTTTTTCCTTATAGCGCTTAAAGAAGTCCTCCAATTTATCCATTAAATCCTTTTTAGGAACGCTTTTTAGGATATAATCCTCTGGTCTCATATCCACTGCTTTCACAACTAATTCCCTGTCATTCTTACCTGTCAGAAACATAACAGGAATATTTCTAGTCTCAGCATCTTCCTTTAGCATTCGAAAAACTGTGGGACCGTCCATAGAAGGCATTTCATAATCCAGCAAAATCAAATCCACATCCTTGTTATCGAGAAGCCAGTGAACAGCCTTACTTCCCGAATCCAACATGGTAATCTGATAGCGTTCCTTCATCCATTCATGCATCATGCGCATGTAGGTTACATCATCATCTACAATCAAAATATGATGTCTTCTGGCTGGGGCTATTTCTCCATTTATAGTACTTTCGATAGTTTTAAGTAGTGCGTCCATGTCAACAGGACGGGAGAACCATTCCACTATTGCTGACTTTGGAATGATTTCCATGGCGCTTTCATATTCAGCCTTGGCTCCAACCAATATTACCATTCTCTGCTGCTCCAGGCAAAGATTTTTCAGCTCCTTCATAAAATCCTCGCCCCTTACTGTATAAATATCATCGTCCAGATAATAAATAATTGGATCAGATTCGTCCACAGCCTCCTCCAGCTGAAATATACTTGGTCTTACCGATATTCCCTCATAGCCCTCTTCATCTAATTTTTTCTTGATTCCCATTACAGAGAAGCTATCCTTAGAGCTTACAATAGCAACCTTGCTTTTCTCCGCCTGCGATTTAAATAAATCCATAGTCAGTCCTCCCAATTATCCTTCTAGCATTTGTGTTGCAAGGCTAGCCACAGCCTCATAATCAAGCTTATCTAAAAGTGTTCTGATTTCCTTAAGCTTTTCATCCAATCCCTCAGGTAACTCGTAATCTGCCAATGTATTTAATACCATTTCCGTGGATGTGAAATCACACACATTTGCCATTTCTATAATAGAATAAAGCGCATCCTTTAAATCACTTTCGTCTAATGGCTTCTTCGCCGGCTTTTGTCCCTCGTAGGTATTTCTTATGCTTAAATATTCATCTATAAGCTCCTTATGGTGGGTTTCGATATAGTCCCAATCCCCAGCATTTCCTGCCTTTTCCAAAGCTTCTGCTTTTTTGGAAATAGACATTTCTCCTATTAGACGAGCTGTACTTTTTAGTCCGTGAACCTTTATTGTGTAATTCTTTATATCTGATTTTTCCTTGAACTCATCCAGCTTTTTAGCACTTTCGTCTATGGTAGATACGAAAATCTTTATGAGAGCCTGCCTTTCGTCATCATTTGATGTTAATGTTCTGTCGTGCTTAACATCACTGATAGCCTTTTTCAGTATCTTTTTCTTAGGCATATATTTAAGCAGCATATCCTCCAAAGCCTCAGCATCGATTGGCTTAGTCAGATAGTCATCGAACCCTTTAGAGATATAGTATTCCTTAGCACCAGCTATGGCATTTGCTGTAAGAGCAATCACCTTTGTTCTTGAACCAAGATATCCATGCTCCTTTAAAATATCCAGGGTCTGTAATCCATCTAAATCAGGCATCATGTGGTCCATGAAAATAACATCATATTCCTTCTCTTCTGCTCTTGTTATGGCCTCTCGGCCTGACTGAACAACATCAGGGACAAAGTCATACACCTTCATCAGATTCTTTGCCACCATCAAATTCATCTCATAATCATCTACAACCAATATCTCTGCCTTTGGCATAGATGGAAAGGCGTATTTGTTACGTCTTCTATAGCTTCTCTTGATACGTTTTTTGTAATCCCCTATTGGTTCATTATTTACAATGCCCTGCTTAATAACAAAGGAGAATGCCGAGCCTACGCCGTATGTGCTTTTTACCTCTAGCTCACTACCCATCAGGTGCAAAAGCTCTATAACAATTGGAATTCCTAGCCCAGTTCCTTCGATATTTCTGTTATGCTCCTCATCAATTCTTTTAAAGGAAACATATAAATTTTCTATTTCATCCTCTGGAATTCCTTTTCCAGTATCCTTAACTGTCACCTCTATTTCCACAGCGCTGTCGTCTCTACCTTTTTCCACCATAGACAAGCCCACTTCACCAGCCTCGGTGTACTTCACGGCATTTGTAAGAAGATTTGCTATAATCTGCCCAAGTCTAACATCATCACCTAATAATGTCATTGGCAGATTTTCATCTATATTTACTTTAAAATTAAGGCCTTTAGATTTGGCCCTTGTAGATGAACTTGTAATTAAAGTATTAACCATTGTAGCCAGGTCGTACTCCACGTCAAAGATTTCCATCTTGCCTTCTTCCAGCTTGGAATAATCTAAGATTCCATTGACCTGCGCTAACAGGGATTTGCCCGCCTGCTTTATATTGGTTGCATACTCTACTATCTGCTCATCATTGCTTTCTCTTATAATCATCTCATCCATTCCAAGAATGGCGTTAATTGGAGTCCTAACCTCGTGGGACATATTTGCAAGGAAGGTACTTTTTGCCTTGTTAGCAGCATTAGCTTCCTTTGTCTGTTCATCGATTACCCTAATTAGACCCCTTGCAACAAAGGCGCCGTAAATTAATCCCAAAATAAAAACTACTATAAATGGGACAAAAAAATAAGCCGCAGATATGACAGTATCTTGTTTTTCAAAGATACCTCTTGTCATAAATGCGACTATTATTAATAATGTTATTTCCACAAACAACACTAATGATACTGTTAAAAGCATCATTTTAGTCTTCACCGATTTCATAGCTCACCCCGTACATACTTAGGCGATTAGCCCATAAGTATATCCATTATTGAAGCGTAAACCTCATCGCTTTTAACCTTCCAATTGTTGCAAAGTGTTTCTGCCTGCTCCTTTGAACCTACGTGAAAGCTAAGGTCCAATGTAGGAACATCATTTTCAGTAATGCGAAGCTGAACAACAAATCCACCTCTATCAGCCTTGAAATATGTAGCCTTATAGGAATTTTCCTCCTTCATAGAGATAGAATTAACCTTAAGGTATTTATTAATATCCTTAGACAATGCTGGAGATATCTTTTCCTTGAATAGCTCCAATGTCTTCTGGCCTTCATCTGTAATAGAATATGTTGTATTGTTATGATTTGTCTTTGAGACAATTAAATTTGCCTCTTCATCATCACTGATTGCCTGCTGTGCTGTAAAATAATCTGTTAAATTTCCTTCTAAGAAGAAATCTGTTATCTGACTATTACTAAGTGGGAAACCACTACGATGCAATAATTCTAGTATAGTAATCTTATATATTAAATTTGGTTCTGCCATGATATTCCTCACTTTTAAAACTTTAAGTAAGGGTTAAATTACCCTCTTTCGAATAATCATATCGATATATTCATCATTATTCTTTGTATGGGCAAACATATTAAGGATTGTCTCAACGGCATCCTCTTTTCTTGCGCCATTAATTGCCTTGCGCATGATTTCCATGGCATCAAGCTCTTTTCTTGAAAGAAGCAAGTCTTCTCTACGAGTACCTGAACCTGTAATATCGATTGCAGGGAAGATTCTCTTTTCAGAAAGCTTTCTATCAAGGATAAGTTCCATGTTACCTGTTCCCTTGAATTCCTCGAATACAACGTCATCCATCTTGGAACCTGTATCTACAAGTGCTGTAGCAAGGATTGTAAGGGAGCCGCCTTCACGCATGTTTCTGGCTGCACCAAAGAACTTCTTTGGCATGTGAAGTGCTGCTGGATCCAAACCACCTGAAAGTGTACGACCAGATGGCTGTACTGTAAGGTTGTATGCACGTGCAAGACGTGTGATTGAATCCAAAAGAATCATAACATCCTGTCCATGCTCTACAAGACGCTTTGCGCGCTCGATAACCATTTCTGAAACACGCTTGTGATGCTCTGGGCTCTCATCGAATGTAGAATAGATAACTTCAACATTCTTGCTGTTTCTCATGGTATCCTTCATATCTGTAACTTCCTCTGGACGTTCGTCAATCAGAAGAATGATAAGATGCATGTCTGGATGTGAGTAATTAACTGATGTGGCTACTTCCTTTAAAAGTGTTGTCTTACCAGCCTTAGGCTGAGAAACAATCATACCACGCTGTCCTTTACCGATAGGACTAACTAAATCTACAATACGCATTGCTACGGAGCTGCGCTGTCTTTCTAATCTAATTCTTTCATTTGGGAAAATTGGTGTTAAGTCTTCGAAATTAGGTCTTCTAGTAGCTGCATCTGGTGTGTAGCCATTGATTGTATCGATAATCATAAGAGCAGCGAACTTATCTGTTGGATTATTGAAACGCTTCTTTCCAACAATAATATCACCTGTCTTAAGATTAAACTTCTTTATCTGAGACTGAGAAACATAAACATCCTCAGTACCTGGCATGTAATTATCACAACGAATAAATCCAAAGCCATCACCCATAACCTCTAAAATACCACTAGCTGGCATAAGATTGTCAAGAGGGATGTCTGCAGGAATCTCAGCACGCTCTGTTTTTTCTACACGGTCAACTTTCTCAGTGCGTTCTGGTCTTTCTGTGCGCTCAACTCTTTCCACTCTACGTGGTCTTTCAGCTCTAACAGGTCTTTCGGCCTTTTCTTCTTTAACTGCTTTTGGCGCTGATTCCTCAGTTTCAACGCTATTTTGCTTATCAATTTCATCCTGCGCAAGCATGGCTTCTACTAAATCAGCCTTCTTCATCGCAGATGTGCCCTTTATGCCCCTAGCCTTGGCTAAATCACGTAAAATCGTTACTGATAAGCTCTCATATTTTTCTCTCATTCAAATCTCCTTAATGATTCTTAATAATAACTTCGTGGAATAAAAAGCCGAATCGACTAACGAATTAACTTTGATAGTAAGCACATTATATACTCAAATTTTAATTCTGTCTAGATTTTTTTATCTATCTTTTCCATAAATATATGTGGCAAAATAAATCACACTTGCTATTATTACAATCATTGGGCCTGTTGCCATATCAGTGAAATATGACACAAACAAGCCTACTATTCCAGAGAAAATACTAAAAATAATTGAGAAGTAAGTATACTCTCTAAAATTATCGGATATGTTACGGCTGCTGGCCGCTGGAAGAATTAGCAATGCGTTAATCAAAAGGATACCTACCCATTTAATAGAAAGCATTACAAGTAACGCAATGAGCACTGCAAATGCATCTTCCATAATCCTAACTGAAATGCTTCGGCTTTTAGCCAAGGTGGCATGAATGCTGATGGCTGTAAGTCTGTTGATGCTGAAGCACCAGAACAATAGGATTATTCCAAAAAGAATTATAAGCTCTATGATTTCTGTGTAAGTAATAGATAAAATATCTCCTACTAATATGGCAGAATAATTAGCAAAGCTGCCACCTCTAGATAAGATTGCCAAACCAAGTGCTGTTGCACAGCTGGCAAAAACAGAAATCAGTGTATCTGAAGAGCTAAGGCCCTTTCGGCTGATATAATTTAGAAGTAAGGCAAAGCATATACCAAAGATTATCATGGAAACTGTAGTGTTGCCAATGCCCATAATAACGCCTGCCGCAATACCTGTAAGGGCTGAATGTCCTAAAGCATCACTGAAATATGCCATTCTCTTTTGGACAATCATTGTACCAACCATACCAAACAGAGGCGAAATCAGTAGAATTGCTATAGTAGCTCTAACCATGAAGGCGTAAGAAAACATTTCATTAAACATTTGCACTCACCTCCACTTCTCCTGTAGCGCCCTTTCCAAAGACATTCTTGAATGCATCTGATTCAAATACATGCTTTGGCTTTCCAGCTGCGGTAACAGTTTTGTCTATAAGAATAACATTGTCTGCATATTTATATACATAATCCAAATCGTGACTTACCAGGATGATTGCAAGGTCGTGTGTCTCCTTAAGATATTGCATTTTCTCATAGAAGGCATCCATACCGTTTTTATCTATTCCAGAAACTGGCTCATCCAAAAGCAAAAGATTTGGTGTATCGTGTACAGCCATCGCAAGAAGTACCCTCTGAAGCTGACCACCAGAAAGTGTTCCAACTGGCTGGTCAATAAGATGTTCAACATCAAACTCTGCTAAAGCTTCCTTTACATGGTCATGCTCTTTTTTAGTCTTAACAAGAATTGGTAATTTGCCAGTGAAGCTTTGGAACATATCGTATACAGAAAGTGGTGTTGTTCTGTCGATGTTAACTGTCTGTGGAACATAGCCTATACGCAAGCCCTGAATGGTATTGTCCATCTTGTTCTTGAACAAAATCTCTCCAGTATGAGGAACTTCGTCAAGAATAGCTCTTACAAAAGTAGATTTGCCTGCTCCATTTCGACCGATAACAGCAGAAATCTGTCCACAGTGAATGTGCAGATTAATGTTTTCTAATACCTGCTGGTCACCAAAGCTGACACCCAAGTCTTTAATTTTTATACAGTGGAATCCACATGGAATAATTTTTTTCATGTTTTATCTTTCCCTACTTTGCTATGTTACTTATAAACTATTCTGAATTAAAGCATAGTTTTTACTAAGCACCGTGATATAATCGTCCTTATCATAAGTACCATGAACCAATGTCTCCAGATATACTACCTTGGCATCAGTCTGTTCTTCAATAAGCTTACCCATGGCATGGCCATAATCATATTCAGCAAAAACAACCTTCACATTGTTTTTATTAATTGAATCGATAAAGCTGCTAACCTCTCCTGCACTAACCTGACGCTCTTCGTCCAAATCCATAGTAGCAACAACATTAGCCCCAAGTGACTGGGCTGTGTAAGCAAAAGCTTCATGAAGAATTGCAACATTCTCACCAGCTAATACCTCATCAAGTCCACTCTTATCGATATGAGATTTCATAATATCATTAAAGCTATTTGCATTAGCTTTAAATTCTGTAGCATGAGCTTCATCGATATCTGCTAGTCCATCGGCAATAGCAATTACCTGACCGGCATATATCTCTTCACTCATCCAAATGTGGCTGTTAAATTCACCCTGATGATGATGTTCTTCACCCTCTTCACCATGAACATGCTCTTCTTCATGCTCTTCTTCATCTTCTGCTTCGGCAATAATAGGATATGTATCCTCTACTGCTTCGAAAGTATCGATGATGGTAAGGTCTGGATACGCAGCAATAACATCCTCAAGATATCCTTCCATGCCGCCACCATTTACAATTAAAACATCAGCTGCTGCCAGATTCTTCATATCCTCTGTTGTGAGTGTGTAGTCATGTAAACATCCTGTGGTTGGCTGGGATAAGTTTTCCACAGTGATGCCATCAATATCCCCCACCACGTTACAGGCAGCAAGATAAACTGGGTTGCAGCTTGTCATTATAAGCATGTCCGTCTCTACCACTTCCACTTTATTATATTTTACATAAAAAAATGTGCTGCAAAAGCTAACAACACTAATTGATATAAGCAATAGCAGCACAAATAAAAATTTATTTTTCATTAGTCTAAGTCCTCTACGTCTGTCAGACTAGCTTCGTTTTCGATTACCTGGTCCAAGAAATCCTGGATTGTGTCGAGACCCTGCTTAGTCTGCGACGAAAATGGAACAATAATAGTTTCCTTGCTGGCACCTAGGCCCTCTCGTAATATTTTGATTTGCTTATCAAGCTGGCTACGTTTTATTTTGTCAGCCTTTGTAGCAATAACGATTGGGTCGTATCCAACATAATCCATCCATTCATACATCTGTTTATCGTTAGCAGATGGAGCATGTCTAATATCAACAAGTAGGAAAACTGCACGAATCATATCTGATGTGTTTAGATATGTTTCAATCATTTTTCCCCATCTTTCTCGTTCCTTTTCAGATGCCTTTGCAAAACCATAGCCCGGCAAATCTACTACATAAATTTCGTCGTTGATATTATAGAAATTTATTGTCTGAGTCTTGCCCGGCTGTGCTGATACTCTTGCAAGAGCTTTGCGGTTCATAACCGCATTTATAAGCGATGATTTACCTACGTTAGATTTGCCTGCGAAAGCAACCTCTGGAAGGTCGTTCTTAGGCAAATCTGATGTAGGACCACATACTGTTTCAAGATTACATGATCTGATAACCATTACGCACTCTTTTCCTTCTTGTCTTCGATTGAGACAACGCTGCCTTCATCATCCTTGTCAATAAGAAGCAAGTTGTCATCAACCATTTCCTTAGTAACTGTAATCTCTGTAATTGATTCGTCTGATGGTACATGATACATGTAATCCATCATAACATTCTCTACGATTGCACGAAGACCACGAGCACCTGTCTTTCTTTCGATTGACTTCTTAGCGATTTCGCGAAGTGCCTCATCCTCAAAATGAAGCTTAACGCCATCCATCTTAAATAGAGCTTCGTACTGCTTTGTAAGAGAATTCTTAGGCTCTCTAAGAATTCTAATCATATCGTCCTCTGTAAGCTCCTTAAGAGATACGTTGATAGGCACACGGCCGATAAACTCTGGAATAAGACCGAATTTGATGAAATCCTGTGGAAGAACCTGCTGAAGTAAATCATCCACCTTCTGCTTGTTCTTATCCTTAATATCTGCACCAAAACCAATCTGGCTAACATCTGTACGCTGAGAAATGATTTTGTCTAAGCCTTCAAATGCGCCACCGCAGATAAATAAGATATTCTTTGTATCAATTGCGATTGTTTCCTGCTGTGGATGCTTACGTCCGCCCTGTGGTGGAACGTTAGCTACAGTTCCTTCGATAATCTTAAGAAGTGCCTGCTGAACACCCTCACCAGAAACGTCACGAGTGATTGATACATTTTCAGATTTCTTAGTAATCTTGTCTATCTCATCGATGTAGACAATACCAATTTCTGCTTTTTTAATATCAAAATCTGCTGCCTGAATAAGCTTAAGTAAGATGTTTTCAACATCCTCACCAACATAACCTGCCTCTGTAAGTGTTGTTGCATCTGCGATTGCAAATGGAACACCAAGAACTCTTGCAAGTGTTTGTGCAAGGAGTGTCTTACCTGAACCTGTTGGGCCAAGCATAAGAACGTTACTCTTCTGAAGCTCAACATCAATATCATCTGGGTTAGCCATGATACGTTTGTAGTGATTGTATACAGCTACTGATAATACCTTCTTTGCCTCATCCTGTCCGATAACATATTCGTCAAGGAATGCTTTCATATCCTCTGGCTTCTGAAGGTTGATTTCGATTGAATCTGAATCCTCCTGTGGGCCAAAATCCTCTAGCTCCTCAACAATTATTTCCTGGCAGATATCAACACACTCATCACAGATGAATGCCCCATTAGGGCCTGCAATAAGCTTGCGAACCTGATTTTGTGTCTTTCCGCAAAAAGAGCAACGGATTTTATCATCGTTTCTTGCCATAATTACCTCATAAACTCTCTAATTATTAATAGTCCCCTATAAAATATATATCGGATATTAACTAATTTTTCTTTGTAATAATTTCGTCGATAAGACCATAATCAAGTGCTTCCTTAGCATCAAGCCAATGATCACGCTCTGTATCTGCGCATACCTGTTCGTATGGCTTACCTGTATTTTCAGCAAGCATACGGTTTAACTTTTCTCTTGTCTTTAAGATGTTCTTAGCAGCGATTTCGATTTCTGTTGCCTGACCCTTAGCACCGCCAAGTGGCTGATGAATCATAACCTCTGCGTTTGGAAGAGCAAATCTCTTACCCTTCTGACCACCTGCAAGAAGGAATGCACCCATTGAAGCTGCCATACCAATACAGATAGTAGAAACATCACATTTGATGTACTGCATAGTATCATAAATAGCCATACCTGCTGTTACGCTACCGCCTGGGCTATTGATGTAAAGGTGAATATCCTTGCTAGGATCCTCTGATTCAAGGAAAAGAAGCTGAGCAACTGTAAGAGATGCTGTTGTTTCGTTAACTTCCTCACCTAAGAAAATAATACGATCCTTTAATAATCTAGAATAAATATCATAAGAACGCTCGCCGCGAGAATTCTGTTCAATGACATAAGGAATTGTTGCCATTATTTTGTCCTCCTGTAGCAAAAATTTAGTGTGTTTTAAATAGACACTAAGCCCGAGCATAAGCCCAGGCTAGTGTGTGACTTCGATATTTATTATATATATTTTGAGAGTCCCTGTCTTTGATTTTACAAAAAGTTAATAAAATCTTAACACTTATTACTCTTCTGTAGACTCTTTCTTAGTAGACTTCTTTGTAGTCTTCTTTGCTGGCTTTTCCTCAGCCTCAGCGCCTTCTGCATCCTCAGCCTTCTTTGTAGCCTTCTTCTTAGCTGTTTCCTTAACGTTGTCCATGATAAGCTCGATAGCCTTTTCGATAGCGATATCCTTCTTCATAGACTCCTTCTCGTTCTCGCCAACAAGGTTCTTGATCTGCTCAAGTTCCATGCCGTACTGCTTAGAAAGCTCTTCAAGCTTAGCATCAACATCAGCATCAGAAGCTTCAATCTTCTCAGCCTTTGCAATAGCCTCAAGTACAAGTGAAGACTGTGTACGGCTAAGTGCATCTGGACGAACCTGATCACGGAATGCATCCATTGTCATGCCTGTGAACTGCATGTACTGCTGAAGTGAAAGACCCTGCTGTGCCATGTTGTTAGCGAAATCGTTAATCATGTTCTCTACCTGGTAATCAAGCATAGCGTCTGGGATTTCCATCTCTGAATCCTCAACGATCTTAGCGATTGCTTCGTCTTCCTGTGCACGACGGCCTTCAGCCTTCTTATTGTTCTCAAGACGTTCCTTAACAGAAGCCTTGTAATCTTCTACTGTTTCGAACTCTGTATGATCTGATACATATTCCTCATCAAGCTTTGGAACATCCTTACCCTTTACTTCGTGGATGTGGCACTTGAATACTGCTGGCTTACCAGCAAGGTCATCTGCCTGATAGTTCTCTGGGAATGTAACTTCAACTTCAACATCCTCACCAGCCTTGTGACCGATAAGCTGATCTTCGAAACCAGGAATGAATGAACCTGAACCAAGTTCAAGATCATAGTTCTCACCCTTACCGCCTTCGAATGCAACACCGTCAATGAAGCCTTCAAAATCGATAGTAGCTGTATCACCCTTAGAAGCCTTACCTGTCTTTGTAACCATACGAGCATCTCTCTCAAGCTCAGCCTTGATTGTGTTGTTAACTTCTGTAGCTGTAACCTTTGAATCAATCTTTGTTACAGATACACCCTTGTACTTACCAAGCTTAACTTCTGGCTTAACAGCAACTTCTGCTGTGTAGATGAAATCCTTACCCTTTTCAAGCTGTGTGATGTCAATCTTAGGCTGTGATACGATATCAAGCTTAGACTCTTCATAAGCTGCTGGATAAGTATCCTGCATGATGATATTAGCAGCGTCCTCATAGAAAATCTCTGCGCCATACATCTTCTCGATCATGTGCTGAGGAACCTTACCCTTTCTAAAACCAGGAACAGAAATGCTGTTCTTCTGCTTGTTATAAGCCTTTGTAATAGCCTTTTCTAGCTCAGCTGCATCAACTGTGACTGTAAGCTTTGCCATGTTCTTCTCAAGATTTTCTACCTGTACGTTCATTTACTAATAATCCTCCTCTAAAATATATATAGGTAGACTAAAAAGTCTTTTATGTACGAATACTTCGCAGACTGACAAATTATATCAGACTTAATCACCATTTTCAATAGCTGAAATCATATCAATTCTCTGCTGATGTCTTCCGCCGCCCTCAAACTCGGCCTCAAGGAAGGATTTAACAATGTCCTTCGCAAGTTCTGAACCAACAATTCTTGCACCAAAGGCAATCATGTTGGCATTGTTGTGCTGCTTGATAAGACGAGCTGTTGCTGTATCTGAGCAAACTCCACATCTGATTCCTTTTACTTTATTGGCTGCAAGGGAAATACCTACGCCTGTTCCACAGATAAGTACACCACAGTCCACCTCACCAGCTGCTACCATATCAGCAGCCTTCTTGCCGTACTCAGGATAGTGACAGCTTTCGTGTGAATCTGTACCGATATTGATTACCTCATGTCCAAGGCTCTCAATGTACTCCTTTACCTCAAATTTTAAATCTGTTGCTGCATGATCATTTGCGATTACGATTTTCATTTAATTTGTCCTCCATTAATTTTATTTCTATATTTTATATTTATATTTTGTCAAAAGCTCCAACGTTTCCCTAAAGAAAGTAACAACTTAAGTGAATATAGGAAAAAACACTTTTCACTTAACAAAAATTTTCTTTAAAGTTAAGTGAAAATCCATATTTTTAATCTTCACTTAAAAAGCTCTTTTCCTGTTAAGTTTCTTGTAGAAAAAGTTGAATTAACTTAACTTTTTATTGCCTGTCGTATACATAGTTAAGTGAATTGTCTGTATATGTGAATATCACTTAACATTTTTTAAGTGGTATTCTCTATTTTGTTATTACACTTAACTTTATTTAAAATTCTTTATCCATTCTTAAGTGAATATTATTTTTCTATTATATCACTTAACCTACTCTCAAACTTTTAAGTGGATTCTTCCAATTCTTAAAATCCACTTAAATATTTCCTAATTTAATTGCGCGCCAAATTATCCAGGGTCTACATATGGCTCCAATACATTATTTCCCGAATTAATTTCACAGATTCAATTTACCGCTTTTAAATTCATCTACTTTTTCACACCAATAATTTATTATATCTCTTAGTTCAACAGTACTTAATTCACACCAATTACCCATACCATCTTCAGCTAGACTATCAAATATTTTTGTAGTATCTCTATTTATCTCTAATTCACAGCAATTTCCCGCAATCTTTTGATTATTACTTTCTCCAGAAAGCACCTTATCAATTGTATCTTTAATCCAATCTCCAAAGTTTGAAACTTCTGATTCCAAAAAAATTGACAATATTTCATATTTCTCATCTTTAAAGTCCATTACTAATTGTTCAAAAGTCCCTACCTTTACTACTCTAAATGAATGTTCAAACATGCTTTTCTCCTATTAAAATCTTGGAAATGCAGAAATAATCTTATCTGCTTTATGGAGCACTCTATAAAAGTAGGCACCAAATTTTGTCCACTAGCTTGATTGTAATCTACTCTTATAGCTCATTATTAGATAAAAAATTGGTCTCAAACACATATTTTTCTTCATCAGACAACTTATCCATTCCGTAGTACGGTGATTTCTTATAGTCCTTTAGCCAACTTGTATCCCCTTGAAGAACATTTCTCCACTTGCTACTTAAGCCACTAACTGTTACCTTAAGACAATTTCTAACAATTACATCCACGCCATTTCCACTAATTAAATTTTTTCTATCTGAATCATCGAATGCTCTTGCAAAAAAATTACCACATGAATGTTTGACAATTTTATTGCCATCAAAATATAAATAATATACATCAACATCAAACCTGTTAATACCAAATTCTATTGCAAATTTATCTCCCAAAAGTGCAGTTTTTAAATCTGAAACTCTCTCACATTTCAAATTATAGTCTAAGCAAATATCACTCACATATTCTGGTATATCATCATTAATTTTCTTCCACAAATCACTCATATCTTTTTCTATCTACTCAACTTCTAGAACCATAAACCGCTGTCCACAGCCTTATTCATGATATTATATCTGCCTCTAATTACTTGCTCTCTGGTATTCTTTCCTAACTCTATGTGTCATTAAATCAGCCATTCTAGTTGGCACTGGGATATGGCTGTCTTTTGTGATAACCATATTGGTCAGCTCCATTGCCGTGTCCAAATCTATCTTATTACCAATTGAAAGAAAAATAGGCTTAACATTTTCAGCCGTCCTTAACACTCTGCCATATGTTTCTCCATCGATAATAATATCTGTATATGCTCCTTTTTGGCATTCTGGCATTACGAAGTCTACATCATTTATTTTGTAATAACTTTTAGCAATTCCTATTGTAGGTTTATTTATTAGAATACCTGCGTGAGTAGCTAGACCCATATGTCTTGGATGAAGGTAGCCATTTCCATCAAAGAAAAACACATCTACCTCATTTTCTAGAAGACTATATACCTCTTCGAACAGTGGAAGTTCTCTAAAAGCTAAGCAACCTGGAATATATGGAACATCAACTTTTTTTACAGTGTATTTTTCTTCAATAATTTTTAGCGAAGGAAAGTCAAAAACAACTATACAACAATTTGCATATTCATCCTCTCCTTCTTTCCAATAAGCTAAGTCCACTCCTGCAATCCTATGAATTGCAGAAATAGACACTGCATTTTGCAGGTCTATTTCTTGCATAAGCTCTAATTGTTTATTTATAAAGATTTCTTCTATATTCATTATTTATAATCCAAAATACTTTTGATAATTGAAATTAACTCCATCACGAACTATTTCTTCGTGGATTTTCATGAGGTCGTATTTTTTACGAAGTTCTTGAATACGTAATTCTTGTTGCTCCATAATAAAGGCTCCTCTATTTTCTTCATTCTCAAAACTATTATGTTGTATATTTCCTTGGTCATCATAAATAATATAATCTATATAATCATTATCTATAGCTATAGCTATAGATTGTACCTTGCCATTTTCGTAAAAATCAATGTACAATCCATTTTGCATATTATATTTCATCTGAGTAATACTTTCTATTTTACTCGTTTTGAAGAAATACTCTATACAAATCCCATCGAGATAACCATTAACAACATCGAATTCTCGGCATATAACTCCTTGATTATATTCCTCGATATGGCCGGTGTATTTTTCAGTAAAATCCTCATCCAAATAGTAAATTGGATTCCCGTTTATATCATCGGTAGTATATAATTCTATTTCGTTCATTTATATCCCTAAATCACTATTTTCCCTTATATAAGCACTTGGTATAAGGTCAGCCAACCAAACTTTTTCATTTCCATAATAAAACATCACTCCATTATCCCAAGCCTTCTTGGCATCAACGACTAAGACAATCGGAAATTTATCATGGCGCCTTCCCACATTTTTAGCAGTTTCTATATCTTGAGATAAATGAACATATTGTCTACCTTGAGGCAGCAATCCATTTTCTCTAATCGACTCGACAAATTTTCGAGCAGTTCCATGATAAAGTACTTCTGGTGGAATCCTTTTCTCTTTTGTAATTTTCATCGGTAATGAATGCCCATAGAAAGCTCTTATTCTTCCATTAGCAATTTCATGACGTTTCTTATCAGATCTAGCAATCATCTCAACCAAATCGGATTCATCAATATCTTTCCATTTATCCGATTTATTTAATGCATCTAAAAGCTGAACCACTGGGACCCAGCCTTCTTCATCCATTTCCAATTCATACTCCCAAGGAGCATGGCGTAAAGCATATGATACTTCCTTGCTTAAGATACTATAATCCATTCTATTCCCCATTTTCAAAATATTTAGTAACTAAATAATAAAATCAATTAATCCTATTGATTTTCCTCAATCAATTCATCAATTGCAGCTTTCATCCAATGCCAAATATTGTCATATATTTTTCGCTGTTCATACCCTTCATCTGCGAAATCATGAACAATAAAAACTTTTTCTCCTTTTCCTTCTTCAAAACAAGCAATATCATCATTATCATCTCTTCTGGCGAAAGGAATATATTTTCTATTTGGATACCTTTCCTTCATGCCATTATACCTATTATCCAACTGACTGTCTGGAATGAAATACCAATATTCAAAATCTACTAAATTTAAATCTACTATAGTTTCATACCCCATAGGATAATCAAAACCATCTATTCGCTTTATATTACTCATATGTATTGTCTCCTTTATTTCATCTTTTCTATATACCATCCACCCATAGGATTGTTAATTCTAAATGAAATTTTTTGCTTTCCTATTCTAAGTTCAATTGCCTCTCCCCAAGTAGATGGAATTCCTTTTTTAGTCGTGAACCGATCTATAAATTCTTTTGGTAATGACTCATTGTATGGATGAATTTTTGCTTGTACATCTATACTAGCTTCTCTCGCCGCAGCAACTCTAGTATTGTCAATAGTTGTATATGCTCCATCTGGCATTTTAACAACATCAATTGGCTCTCCCTTCCAACCATATTTCATCATACTTTCCGTTATTTCTGAAGAACCATTAACAGATGATTGGCTAAACCTAATTTCATTAGGATTAATCTTTTCCACCTTCGGCCCTGCCATAGCATCCGCTACCTTCTTCGCCACTATAGCCTCTACAATCTTCTCTGTAGCATAGCCCACGCAGAAAGCTGTACCTTCCTCGTCGCCAGTATCAAACATCCCTTGGAACATGGCTCCGATGGTGTTTTCGGGGTCTTTTATGAAAACTTTTGTGCCTTGGTAGATTTCCATTCCACCGTCATATAAAAAGGCTATTCTAACACCTATAGGCAATGGCATTGTTGGACTTATTGCAAGTACAATCTCAAGTGGTGCTTTCAATCCCTTGGCAAGGTCTACAATACCTGTTCCAAAGCCTCTTAGAAAATCCGTTGTACCTTCCCATAAGTCACCTGCAATATCTATCCAAGTCTTAATTGAATCATACAATTCATCCATTTTACTTGCATAGATATCATCGGTGTTTTCATACTCAACCACATAATTATCATATATAGATTTTAAATCTTCTGTATCCTGCCACAGACCATCTGCAGTGCTTCTAATTGTATTATTATAAAAAAATCAACCAGCTTATTGTAGTTGTTTTCTCTGCGCCGCCTTCTGTCTTCATTTCTTGCTCTCACCTCATCTGCATCATCTGCAAAAGGGTTAACAAATTCATCCATGTAATAATGACTAGGTACATGAGGATATGCCTCTACATAAGCGTATGGTATAGCCTTAATTTGCTGAAGATTCCACCATATATCATTTCTATCTACCCTACAAAGCATGGATGAATTCTCTGGTGAAATGTAGTACTGCATTTCCTCAATATATCTTCCGCTAACATGATAGATTTCTTTTAAAATATCTATCAAATCAGTATAATCCACAACGATGGCGTCTTCATACTCATTCTTGAGTTCAACAAAAACATCACCCTCTTGATTATTAATTATCTCGACAAATGCTTCTGTTTCTGATTGAAGTTCCTCTAATGCATCTATATATTTTTTGACTATGCTATTTATCTCACATAAATAATCATAATTAATTTTAAGATCTCTGTGTTGTCCCACTGTAAACCTCACACTATTCAAAACTCATGTTACTCAGTTGGTTGATTAGAGTATCATATCTGTTTTCCATGTTAACTATAGATTTTTCCATTTCAGTCTTCTTATCAGCGTTATCAAAATCCATTTCATCAAAATTCTCTCTTACATCAGCTTTGCATCTTCTAAAGTAGCTAATCAAATCATATTTAAAACTTTCAGCATCAGAACTAGACAATTGTCCCATTTTATTGCTCTCCTCTATAATTACGTGCCACGGCTTCATCAACTTTTTTCATTGTGTCGACTGCATTACTTGTTTTGTTAACATAAGTGGTTACTATAGAATTCATTTTTTCTTTAACCTTAGGATTAAGGCAATCAAGAACCTGCTGCAGTTTGCCCACGTAATCAGAATTCATCTCATCCAATACAGATATCGCATCATCAAATCCCTGCTCTGCCAATGAATTATAGCTTTTAATTGCTTTGTTTATTCTTCCAACAGCATCATTTACTTCATCATAATCAACTTTAATTCTTTCGGCCATTTTATAATTCCTTATTTTCTACAAATCCCATAGATAATCTATGTTGATTAACAACTATTTCATCCATTATTTCATAAACAAACTGCTCATCAATTTCAGATTCGTAACCCATGTGAACTATTCTTTTTATAGTAGCAGGTGTAAATGAAATAATCTTTCCTGTACCGTAATTACCAGTAGGATACAATTCCCCACCGTACTGGTAAAATGGTCCATTTTCATCACCTAAGAATCTTTTTGTGATTACAACATAAAGCTGTGTTGCGTATGGATTTGGAACTTTTATCTTTTCTAAATCAAGCTCCACCAAAGTACCTTGTGGTAAGATTCCTTCACAGATTGTTATAGTCTGAGCTAAGAAATGCTTGAATTCATCTTTGTAAAAGCCAGCTACATTCGAGTTATAAGTTATTTCTACCTTATCTTCAATAAAATTAAGCTCGATATCACCTATATTGATTGGCTGCTCTAAATCATTTTTTACTGCACTATAGGCAACATATAAGCTTTTAATATCCCTTGAAATCTCTGGATATATTACCTTTAGAAAAGAAACATTCTCCTCTGAAAAGCCGTAAGATTCCACTAGATTTTCATATAGTTTTATTTTGTTGTTCTCAAGCATAACAATTAGCCTTTCCACTTATTTACTATCTACGACACCTCATCCGCCCTAAGGGGCACCTTCCACTCAAGGGGAAGGCTATGGGTCAGTTTATAAATTCTATAGCCTAAAAGAATTAGCGTCTCCAAAAATCTCTTCAATATAATTTGTGGCTCTTCCTTCCATTTTAAGACAGGCTTTACCATGACTGAGCGAATGCCAGCACGATTGGCGCCCCATACATCCGTGAGAATTTGGTCTCCTACAAAGATGGTGTTTGTAGTGTCTGTGCCCATTTGCTCCATTGCCTTTTTGTAGCCAGCTACTCCTGGCTTGCCAGCCTTGTAGATATAGGTACAGTATGTGACAGCCTCCTTAAATGTCTTAACTCTAGGCTCCTTGTTATTAGATAAAAGAAGGGCCTGAAAACCTATTTCATGCAATTCCTTAAAAAGAGCTTTTGCCCTGTCATCTGCAGGGGCATTGTGTGGTACAAGTGTGTTATCTACATCAAAGATTACACCTCTGTAGCCCTGTTCATAAAGTTTTTTAAAATCGATAGCGTATGTGCTATCTACATAGTCCTTTGGATATAAATTTCTTCTACTCATAGGCTCGATTTTAGCACAAAAATAGGAGCATGAAAACCATGCCCCTATTTACCCTTATCATTCAGGTTATTTTATAGCTTTCTTTTTCTAGAAAATACAATTGCGCCGATTGCTGCCATGATAGCTAACATAGCTGCTAATATTCCATAGATAAATCCTGTTTTTGAAGCTTCTTCGTTTTCATCAAAAGCCTCTGGAACTTCTTCATCAGCAATTGTTTCTACATCTTCCTTCTCTGATACTTCAGTATTAGTCTCAGATGTAGTTTCATCATTAGCATTTTCATCTGCTTCAACTGCATCCTCCTGCTCAGTTTCTTCTACATTTGCAGTCTGTGAAGTCTTAGCTGGCTTAGTATCCTTTGGCTTATCAGCTGATACTTCCTGGCCTGCAAGTGGTGTCACAGTATCTGAAATAGTAGTTGTCTGCTGTGTAGGTGCTACAGTAGCGCCTGCAGATGAACCTCCATTACCTGATGTTCCAGGATTAATTGGTGTGCTAGGATTGCTTGGAGCTGGAACTACTGGCTCATCAGCCTTCTTTTCAAGGTCATTCTTGATAACTGCTATCCAGCTAAGAACCCCATCAGGATTTCCTGTCTTTGAAAGTGATACGGTAACGCTTGCTGCCTTTTCAAGAGCAAACTCAACTATCTGCTGATTTTCTGTATCACTAGATTTAAGTGTGAAATCCTTAGTAGCAATCTCACCATCCTCTGTCGAAACAGTAATTTTAAGTGGTCGTGTTGTATTCCACCATTCTGATAAACCTAAGTTAACTGTATATTGGCCAGCCTCCAAGTCAAATCTATAATCGATATTCTTGTTATTTCTTGCCCAGAAGCCGTGTCCCCAGATATCATCTGAAGAATACTTAACGCCCAAGTCATCTGTAAGGTTTCCTGTATATCCAGCATGATTATCAGCTGTGTAAGCCTGGTCAGTTGCCTCATTGCGAAGTGGTGAATCCTTCATATATCTAACTTCTCTGAAGTAGCCATTGTCAATCACCTGATCATCAGCATTTGTAGATCCACAGTCAAAGAAGTAGATTGTCTTTTCATTTACAACAGTAGCTATAAATGTGACAGTTCTGCCGTCTTCAAGAGTTCCCTTTACTTCGATATCACCAATAGCGTTATCATCAGCCTGTACTACATTCCATGTTACAGGAACCTTTACTGTTCCATCCTCGCCCTCATACTGATATTCAATCTCAGTTGGAAGCTTTTCCTTTAATTCCTTTACGCTTGAAACTAAAGTAGGTAAATCTGTAACCCTTCTATGTGGCTTTAATGTTTTGAAAGATGATAAATCCCAATCCTCAAAGTTGTAAATTGCAATTTCACCATTTGAAGTAAACTGGATTGGAAGCCATACATATCTTGAATCACGAAGGAGATATCCCTTGTCAGGATTTGCCCAACGGTCTCCCATGTACATGTATCTGTCGTCACCCAAATCTACCACGCAGGTGCTTTGTGTGCTGTAGGTTGTTTTTTCTTCATCAGCAGGACAAGGATTTCCCTTTACTGTCCATTTGCCTAGCATTGAATCTGCCACTGCATACTGAGCAGCGTTTGGAGCCCAACCTGTGCAGCCAGAAGTAATAAGGTAATATTTGCCATTTCTCTTAAATGGTGCAGGAGCTTCACGGCTTGCACCTACGAAGTTTACAGTGTAATCTGTTCCTTCTACACCAACAGGTTTGCCATTTTCATCTACTCCACTCATTGCAAGTCCTGTGTAGCTGTCATTAAGCTTTGCAATGTACATGTTTGCATTTCCGTCTGATGAGTAGATTACATAAGCTGTTCCATCATCATCCTTGAATACATTCATGTCACGAACATGACCATTCTCGTTATCCCAGCTACTATCATAGCCTGTGTTTGTATGAAGCAGATATGTGCCAAGAAGCTTGTATGGTCCGTTCACTGAATCAGCCACTGCAATACCAAGCTTTGCCTTGGCATAGTTAGATGATGAATCAGATGAATATGGACTGTTTCCATCTGCATGGAAGAATAATACATACTTACCTGTCTTGTCATTGTAGAGCATCTTTGGACGCTCGATTACACAGCCTGCATTTGAACTTCCTGCCCACAAATCGGTGTAAATCTTCTTTTGTTCCTCTGAAAGCTCGCCGTTATTTCTGCCACCGTAAAGTGCCTTGAAGTATTCATCGTCGAAATCGCTTTCTGAATTCATGGTGCGAAGTACAAGTCCCTCATCTTCCCAGTTGTATAGGTCTGTTGAGCTATACATGTGAACGCCTGGACAAGGTCTGTAATCGTTAGTCTTGTCCTCGCCAATCCAGTAGTATTTTGTAACTCCGTCAATTGTGAGCTTCTGGATTTGTCCGCCGTGGGCCTGGATTACATTACCATTTGTATCTGTGTACACTGCCCCCTTAACACCACTGAATGATGAATAGGTTGTAATTTCTTTTTCTGTCTTTTCTCTGTACAGTTTGATTTCTGCGATATTAGCGCACTGCCCATCTGCTGGCTCGTATTTGAAGTATCTGTACTTGCCACCAGTTCTTTCAAATTCCTCTGCAAATACTGTTGTAAGTGTTTCTGCCTCAGGAGCTTCTGTTGAAGATATCTCGTGAAGCATTACATACTTTTCGCCATCAACAGAGCCATAGAAGGCACCACCAAGCATTCTTGATGTATAGCCCTTTCTAGGAGCAAATGAGAAGGCTTTGATTTCAGTTGCTTCACCTAAATCAACTGTAAGATATCCACCCTCTAATCCATCGAAGTATGTGCTTAGGTTTCCATCAATTGTTTTATCTACATCTGCATTCTTATCATTGTTCCATGGTGTAGAACCAGAAAGCATATCCTTTGTAAGCTCAATTTCCTCAAGCTTAGACATGTCACGGTCAATAACTGGCTTATCCTCACCAGCTTCGCCACTGCCCTTTCCAGAGTAATGAACACCCTCGATGATATAAGTAGTGATTGAATTAGCAAGAAGATTTGCGTAAACTGCTGCATCCTCACTGCTTACTGTGATTGAATCCTCGTTAGTAACATCTGCCCAGTTTTCACCTTCAGCAAGACTTCCGCTGGTTCTAATTGCTGTAACCTTTGTATTTTCAGTTAGCTCATCAAAGCTTGACATATCAATCTTTGCCAGCTTATCATTCTTGTTTGAATTGATAGCAACTACTACAAGCTTATCTTCCTTAGGATCATAAGCTGCAAGTGTGCTGCCATTGGCACCGATGATTGTCATGCCTGGTCTAATGTATCTTGTGTACTGACCAAAGCCGTAATATTTCTTTGAAAGAATCAACTTTTCGTTGTCATGGTCTGCCGCTGCAACGCCCCAGTAACCATTTGCTGTTCTAGATTTCCAAGCCTTTTCCATATCAGAAGCTGAAAGGTAATCATTGTCAGAACCCTTCTTTACCCAAGCCTGACCTGCCTTAGAGCTGTCAACATGCATATCTACTGCATTCCACATTATCCATGCTGTGCAATCCAAGCCCTTGATATCTGTGGCAATTCTTCCGCCCATACCAATAGCTGCTGACATTTCACCTGCGTTCTGTCCGCCAGTAAATGCTCCGTCCACCTCTGACATCCAAAGGTTTTCCTTACCTGCAGCTGCTGTCTTTGCCAGCTCTAATCTCTTTGAGCCGCTGTAGGTATGTGTATCAATTCGAGTAACAACCTCCTTAGCCTCATCTGAAAGGGCATTGTAAGAAGTGATTGCTGTGTCGATTGATGTCTCGTCAGATGCTGAGATAATGATATCAATTCCCTTTTTCTCAAGCTCTTTATTAAGAGCAACCAGGATTCTTGACTGAGATTCACCAAGGTCGAAGTGGCAGCCCTCCTGCTTGTTTGAATTTGCCTGCCAATAATTGGTGTATGGCTCATTCATAGGTGTTGTGCTCTGGAACTTTACTCCGTTTCCTTCATTATTAATGTGCTCGATTACATCTGCCATGTAGCAAGCAAATGCCTCTACACAATCCTCTCTCAGGTTGTCCTTGTTTGCATCTGTGTTTCCTGAAGAGCATCCGCTGACTGTCATGAAATATGGTGGTGAGTTAGAGAAAGCTTCTGCAATGAAATCATCTCCGGATGCCTTTGCAGCTGCAATCAAAATATTCAACTGATTTTGATCTGCTGACCAATCATAATTCCATGCATATCCACTAGTCTTATCAGCTCTGTCGAATTTCTCTTCGTAATAGCTAAGCTTATGCTTAGTCAAATCCATCTTTGTTACATCCACGCAATATCCAGGCACGCCTGAATCAGAGCGGATGATGTGGCTAGGATGATTTTCTTCATCTGGGTCGTCGCCACCGCCTACATTGTATCTGCCGATGTTAAGGTTAAGTCCCTCATCACTGAAGAATGCCTTAGCAGCCTCCTTAGTGAGCTTCTCGCTATATCCAAGTCTGTTTGCCCACCAGCAAAGTGATGTGCCCCAGCCCTGGAACTCACCAAAGCCATCTTCATCAGTGTCGTTAAATCTGGTGTTGGTAGATGGTGTAAGCTTGATAGTTGTATCGTAATCTACTTCCTTTGTTTTCTCAGGCTGAGCTGTTCCTGAAATCATAAGACCTGAAATAACTGGGTCTGAGCTTCCATCCTTTTCTGTGATGAAATGAACCTCTGTAGATTTTGCTACATCCTCTACCTTAAAGCTGAGAGTTACCATTGTTCTTGGAGTGCTTCCTGAAACAGTAACCTTCTTTGCCTCTGTCTTAACCTGCTTACCTTCATCGTTTGTGTAGGTAACATAGAACTTCATAGGTCTTGTTACGCTCCACCATTCATTGTAGATAGCAGTTGCTTTGTATTCGCCATTTGCAAGAGGTACGATGTATTCGCAGTTCTTGCCACCTCTTGCCCACCAGCCATCTGAATAAACATCATCAGCATCAGAATTGTATCTGCCATCGTTTGTTTCGCCTTCGTTTACGATACCCCACGTACCCTCTTCATAGATTTGGTCTGGAGCTTCATTTAAAAGCTTATGTGCTTTGTTGATTTCATCATACTTAGAGCTTGAATCTGCGCCTGAGTCGATGAAGTAAAGCACATCATCTGGGACCTTGATTTCTGTAGGGTCTTCTTCAGGCTCCTTGATTCCATAATGGTCTACAAGCGCTTTGTATTCATCTGATGTGATATTAAGCACAGTACCATGTCTTGGTGCCTTTGGAAGGCTGTATTTTGCTGGCACCTTGAACTCGCCCTTTGCAAGGTCAGTAGTTACAACTGGTGCATAACCCTTTCCACCAAAATGGTCTAGAAGCAAGCACCATGTATCCTCATCAGCATCATCTGAATTTAGCTTGAATGATGTAGGACCTTCAACACCACCGATTTCTTCTAAGGATGGAGCCTCAACCTTTGTCCATGTTCCAAATAAGCTCTTGGCACGCTCCATATAAACTGTAGAGCCTGTAACCTTTGTGCCATCCTCAAGTGTTGCGTTACCCTCGTTCTTTGAAATTCTGTAAAGATATCCATCATTTCCAGCAACTACTGTTGTATCGATAGTAGATGCTGTCTTTCTATCAATCCAAACCTGAGGCTTTGTAAATGTGTTAAAGTCTCTTGTTTTGCTGTAATAAATTCGCTGCAAGCTGTAGTTGTCATCAGCAATCTTTGATGCCCAGAACACTACATATTCTCCAGTGATTTCATCATAATATGCCTCTGGCGCCCAAGTACATCCAGCATCAATACTGTCTGTAATTGTTACCATTCTCTGCTTGCTCCAGTTTATCAAATCTGTTGATTCCCAAACCATAATAGCCTGGCTACCAGCATTCTGTGCTCTTCCCCAGTCACCGTTTCTGCCGATGCTAAGGTCTGTTGCTATCATGTAGAACTTGTCACCTTCATGACTGCGCATGATATATGGGTCTCTTAAGCCCTTCTCACCTTTTTCAGATGTAAGCACATACTCGCCGCCATTTAACTCGTCATAGTTAAAACCATCCTGAGATGTGGCAAAATAAATATTCTCGCCACTAACTGTGTTACCTGTAAAGTAAGCAAAAAGATAATCTGTAGTCTTTTCCTGCTTCTTCAAAGCCTTTACTGTAACCTCAAACTCCTTTGTCTTTTCTTCTCCATCGAAGCTTAATTTAGCAGTAAGTTTAACCTTTTCATCTGATGTGCCACGCTTTACAACACCTGCAGGTGTGTCGGCATATCCATCATTTGATGAAGGCTTATCAGTGATTACATCTGTGTTGTCAGATTTCCATGTAATCTTTGAACCGTACTTTCCTTCACTAGGAAGTGTGATATTACCACGGATATCTGATGCATTATAAATCTCAAGAGCATCGTAATCTGCCTGAAGCTCGTCATCGATTACCTCAACCTTTTCCACCAATTTATCCTTCTTAAGTTCGTAAAGCTCCTTAACCTGCTCAGTCGTCATAGCTCCGCTGTAGATGTTGTAGTCATCAATATATCCTTCGAAAAATTCTCCGGTTCCCCAATTACCTTTTCCAATCTGAAGGATGCTTGAATCTCCCAATAGCTTTTTAACATCAATATCATGACTATAATCAGATTTAGAACCCACATTGTCGCCATTTACAAATACTGATGTGCCATTTTTTCCAACTACTACTGTTACCATCTCCCATTTTTTAGAACCGCCCTTTGCGGTAAGCTGAGATGGTCTGTCCTGGTTATCTGAATTATATCTTTCAACTAATTTGCTAGAGCCAGAATCAAGCACACCTATGTACTTTTCGCTTCTATATACCTGTCTATCGGTATTTGGTGCAGCGAAGAACGTCCAATCTGTACCGCCATCAACTTGACGAAGGTAAGATATTGTAAATTCCTCTTCACCAGTAAGAAGGCTTGAGCCGTCCGCCTTCTTTACATCCAGGTAATCGCTTTTGCCATCAAAATGAGCTACGTTTTTGATTAAATCTGTATCCTCTACAGTAACTCCATGATTTTCAGCCTTTGCACCTGCCCCAGAAAAGCCTGACTCTTCATCATCAAAATCAAATGATGCAATTAGCTTTACTTCATCTGATTCCTCTTCTTCTTTTTCTTCTTTTAGTTGAACCTCTACTTCTTCAGATTCCTCTTCTAACTCTTCTTCAGATTCTTCTTCGTCCCCCTCTTCCTTTTCAGCAGCTTCTTCAACTTCTTCAGTTTGTTCTACTGCTTCTTCTTTTTCTTCATTCTCCTCTGCCGTATCTTCTTCAGCAGTGACTGGAAAAACATTTTCGTCCTGTTGCAGCCCCTCGGCATTAGCTATCATGGAAACGTCATTTCCCACGGTAGTAAAAGCCATCGCAGAGCATAATGCCACAGACACTATTCTCCCTTTAACCCCTTTCATACCATTCCTCCATTTCTTTTTATTGAAGATATATTCTCCTCATATTTTCTATATTATGACTTTACAAGAATAAGTAAATAGAATTTCTTTCACAAAATTTTCAAACATTATCGTAAAATTTTACCCCTTGACATTTCGCTTTTACTAAATTTTAGTAATTTTTTATGTAAATAAAAAAGCCTAGGTCACGTGACCTAGACTTAACGGACTAATTATTTATAATGAGAAATCCTCAGCACCTCTGATAGTAGTAGGAGAATCTTCTCCTGCTTTCTTGTTTTGAACGAAGTACTGATAACGATGGATAGCTGTATCCTTCTTCATGTCATTAACAGCCTTTTCAATGTCAAGCTTGCTGATGTCACTATCGGCACCCTTAAGCTGATGTTCTGACTCTGGCTTGTACTGGCTGGCATAATCGTAGGAACCAAATGTCTGGTCCTTTCTTGCCTCTTTGATAGCTTCTTCAGAAACCTCTACTGTGTATGAGTTTTCTTCAGTAACTGTTTTCTCTGCTTCTGTTGTTTCTTTAATATTTAAACCAAAATCTCTGTTGAATCTTATTGAGTTTTGATCGTAAAACCCTGTCGATGGGCGAATGCCTGATATATTCATAAAAATCTCTCCATATTTGTTTTCATTATGTATATCGTATGAAAAAGCAAATATTTAACCCTTCGTAACGAATTAAAATTATTTATCAAGTACTCTTTTTAACTCATCCATGAATGTATTAACATCCTTGAACTCACGATAGACTGATGCGAAACGAACGTAAGCAACAGGATCAACTGTCTCAAGATGCTCCATTACGATTTCACCAATCTTTGTACTAGGGATTTCTTTTTCTTCGAGAGAGAAAATTTCTGTTTCTATTTCATCAACAACCTTTGAAATCTGCGCTGCTGAAACTGGACGTTTTCTGCATGCAATAAGAACGCCCTTTTCAATCTTAGTTCTGTCGTATGGCTCACGGTTGTTATCCTTTTTGATAACGATAAGTGGAATAGTTTCTACCTTTTCATAAGTAGTGAAACGTTTGCCACACTCTGGACATGAGCGACGACGTCTAATGCTTGTATTATCATCTGCCGGTCTTGAATCGATTACACTGGTATCATTGCTACCGCAAAATGGACACTTCATAAAATCCTCCCTGAAAATTTATTTAGTACCACTACATTTAGTATTATTTTACCAAATCAACCACAAGAGCGCAACATAAAAAAGGCCCAGACCAAATGGTCTGAGCCTTATATTTACTCAATCTTATGAATATAAGTCAACAAGCTTCTTGAGATGTGCATATCTCTCCTTAGCTGTCTCCTCGTTGAGTGCGAAGAGTCTATCAGCACGCTCTGGGAATGCCTTCTTCAAACGTGAGTAACGTGTCTCGTTTGCAAGGAAGTCCTGATACTTGCTGTAGTCACCTTCCTTAGAAGTAAGTGTGAATGGATTCTTTCCTTCCTTCTTAAGGTCTGGGTTGAATGAGAAGAGGTTCCAGTAACCAGCTTCAACAGCCTTCTTCATCTCATCCTGGCAGTGGTTCATACCACCCTTAACACCGTGAAGCTCACATGGAGCGTATCCGATGATAAGTGATGGACCGTTGTAAGCTTCTGCTTCAGCAAGAACCTTAACAGCCTGTGCCATGTTAGCACCAAGAGCGATCTGTGCTACATATACATAACCGTATGACATAGCGATTTCAGAAAGAGACTTCTTAGAAACCTCTTTACCTGATGCAGCGAACTGGCAAACTTCACCGATGTTAGAAGCCTTAGATGCCTGTCCACCTGTGTTAGAGTACATCTCTGTATCGAATACCATAACGTTTACGTTCTCGCCAGATGCAAGTACGTGATCAAGACCGCCGAATCCGATATCGTATGCCCAACCGTCACCACCGAAGATCCATACAGACTTCTTAGCGAGGTAATCCTTAAGAGCAAGTGCAGCCTTAGCATCTGCTGAGCCGTCCTTCTCAAGTGCAGCGATAAGAGCATCTGCTGCTGGGCCATTCTCTCTTGTAGAGTTAACTGTCTCTTCGAACTTAGCGAATGCAGCCTTAAGATCAGCTGAACCAGCCTCTGCTGCCTTCTTAGCAGCTTCGATAGCACGGTCACGTAAGTACTTCTGTCCTACTTCCATACCCATACCATGCTGAGCGTTGTCCTCGAAGAGTGAGTTACACCATGCTGGACCCTTCTTAGAATCCTTGTTTACTGTGAATGGTGATGTAGCTGCAGGACCACCCCAAATTGAAGAACATCCTGTAGCGTTTGAAATATACATATGCTCACCAAAGAGCTGTGTAATAAGT
>CACYLQ010000004.1:13010-67976 GCA_902775195.1 uncultured Pseudobutyrivibrio sp. | reverse complement strand
CCTTCCTTCTTAGCCATGAATTCAACAGCTGAAGGATCGATATCACCTGAACGTGTTCCCATAACAAGACCTTCAAGTGGTGAAAGACCCATTGAAGTATCTACAGACTCACCATTTAATACTGCACAGCAAGATGCACCGTTACCGATGTGGCAAACGATAATCTTAGAGTTCTTAAGATCACATCCGTCCAACTCAGCTACACGCTTTGAAACATAGCTGTGGCTAGTTCCGTGGAAGCCGTAACGACGAACGCCGTACTTCTCATAATATTTGTAAGGAACTGCATACATGTATGCTTCCTTAGGCATTGTCTGGTGGAATGCTGTATCAAAAACACCAACCTGTGGCTTACCTGGCATAAGCTCACGACATGCATTAATACCAATGATATTTGCTGGGTTGTGAAGTGGAGCAAGATCGTTACACTCTTCTACAACCTTAATCATTTCGTCTGTAATAAGAGCAGACGCAGCGAACTTCTCACCGCCGTGTACAACTCTGTGACCTACAGCATCGATTTCATCAAGAGATGCAATAGCGCCTGTTTTATCGTTAGTAATAGCATCAATAACAGCTGCTACAGCCTCTTTATGTGTAGGCATAGGGATTTCTGTTGTTTCCTTACCTAGACCAGCTTTCTGGTATACGATACGTCCATCGATACCAATTCTCTCGCAAAGACCCTTGCAAAGTACCTGCTCGCTCTCAGAATCAATTACCTGATACTTAAGAGATGAGCTACCACAGTTGATTACTAAAATCTTCATAGTAAAAAATCCTTTCTTGTCGAAATTTTTCTTTCTTTAAAATTTTTCTCATAACTAGTACATTATAACACTAAATGGTATCATCACAACATAATTTTCATGTATAATGTACATAAATAAAAGTTTTTTCGGAGGAACAAAATGGTAGTTGGAATAGTTGCTGAATATAATCCATTTCATAATGGGCATAAACTCCAATTAGATTACGCGAAAAATGTATTAAAAGCAGATACTATTATAGTTGCTATGTCTGGTTCTTTTACTCAAAGAGGCGAAATTGCCTGCTTCGATAAATACATCAGAGCTGAGGCAGCCCTGCTATGTGGAGCCGACATTATATTAGAGATACCAACTATTTTTTCTACAAGCTCCGCAAAAGAATTTGCCGCTGCTGGAGTAAGCCTGCTTGCTGCAACAGGGGTTGTGGACACTATTCTTTTTGGTGCCGAAAGCGATGACGTAAATCTATTTACAAATAGTGCACAAAAGCTTATCGAATTAGAATCAAACGGAACAATAGATAATGATATAAAAACAAGTCTTGCTTTAGGTGAAACCTACGCTGTAGCCCGTTCTAAGGCCTTAGAAAGCTATATCCCATCAGATTTGATTAATTCGCCAAATAATATACTCGGATTGGAGTATTGCCGTTATATAAAGGAACAGGGGCTTAATATGAATGTCGCCATCCTAAAAAGAGCAGTAAACAATTACAATTCCAGCGAACTAACAGGGAAAATAAGCTCTGCTTCTGCCATACGTGCTCATTTGAATAAATATGGCCTAATTGAAGCCGTTCCTAAAAGCTTAATGGATATATATAACAATAATATTTCAGTAAAGGCTGATGATATATCTGAAATGCTACATTATAAATTGCTATCTACTACTGACTTTAGCAAATACTTAGATTGCAATGATAATCTATCGGATAGAATAAATAAATCAAAGGAAAAATATATTAGCTTTACCCAATTTTGTGATTTGCTTAAATCCAAAAACAACACTTATTCTAAAATTAGCCGCGTCCTTTGCCACATTCTATTAGATATAACCTGGAATGATTTTAACGAACTAAAAGCCGATGGATATATTAAATATCTTAGAATGTTAGGCTTTAGCAAGAATGGAAGCACTATACTTGGAGAAATAAAGAAAAAAGGCACTGCTCCATTAATCACCGCTCCAAATGAAATTATTTATTCTACTGATTTATATTCAAGTGATATTTATAGAGCAATCGTTACATCTAAGACAAAAGAAATTATACCAACAGAATATACTAGAAAATTTACACTGACTAATATATAAAAAAAGCACTCGAATCATCGAGTGCTTTTTAGCAGTTCCTAGCGGAATCGAACCGCTGTTTTCGCCGTGAGAGGGCGACGTCTTAACCGCTTGACCAAGGAACCAAATTTCTTTTTGTCGCTTGCGACGCTGTTTATATTACTATGGATTGAAGGATAAGTCAACAAGTTTTTTGAAAATTTTTCATCCGCCCCAAAAGGGGCACCTTCCCCCTACTTAGGGGGAAGGCATTTTAGTCTTCGTAACCGTTAGGGTTATTCTTCTGCCATCTCCATGAGTCAGCACACATTTCCTTAATACCAAATTCAGCTTCCCAACCAAGCTCTTCCTTTGCCTTTGTAGCATCTGAATAGCATGTAGCAATATCGCCAGCACGACGTGGCTTGATTGAATAAGGAATCTTAATATCGTTAGCTTCCTCAAAATTCTTTACGATGTCAAGTACTGAATATCCAACACCTGTACCAAGGTTGTAAATCTTAAGGCCTGCATTCTCTTCGATTTTCTTAAGAGCCTTAACATGTCCCTTTGCAAGGTCAACAACGTGAATGTAATCACGTACACCAGTACCATCTGGAGTATCATAATCATTTCCAAATACGCCAAGTTCTGGAAGCTTACCAACTGCAACCTGTGTAATATAAGGCATAAGGTTGTTTGGAATACCGTTAGGATTTTCTCCCATTGTTCCTGATGGATGAGCTCCAATTGGGTTAAAGTAACGAAGAAGAACTACGTTCCACTCGTTATCAGCCTTTTGCATATCAGAAAGAATCTGCTCTAACATTGACTTTGTCCATCCATAAGGATTAGTACACTGTCCCTTAGGGCAATTTTCTGTAATAGGAATCTCAGCTGGGTCACCATATACAGTTGCTGATGATGAGAAAATGATATTCTTGCAGTTGTGCTTACGCATTACATCTACAAGTGTAAGTGTACCTGCAATGTTGTTCTCGTAGTATTCCCAAGGCTTAGCTACTGATTCTCCAACTGCCTTAAGGCCAGCAAAATGAATACAAGAATCAAGCTGCTCTTTCTCGAAAACTTCATTTAATCTATCTCTATCAAGAATATCTCCTTTATAGAATTTTACAGGCTTACCTGTGATAGCTTCTACTCTCTTAAGAGACTTTTCTGATGAGTTGCTAAGATTATCATAAACTACAACATCATATCCTGCCTGCTGAAGCTCTACACATGTGTGGCTGCCAATAAAACCTGCACCACCTGTAACTAATATAGCCATAGTTTTATCCTCCTTGAAATAATTTCAGTAAATAGATTAACAGATATCGATTGATAATAAAAGGCGATAAGAATTAAATATTTAACAAAAATAATTAATTATTACTCAAAATTTTGGAACTAAGTATTATTATCATAAAAAACTGCATAAAAAAACTCTTACCAGACAACGTCTGATAAGAGCATTTTCATCATGTTAAGATTAAGCTGCAACCTTAGACTTTGCAACCTCAACGAGCTTTGCAAAACCTTCTGCATCGTTAACTGCCATCTCAGCAAGCATCTTTCTGTTCATCTCAACACCTGCAAGCTTAAGACCGTACATGAACTTAGAGTATGAAAGTCCATTGATACGAGCTGCAGCATTGATACGAGCGATCCAGAGCTGTCTGAACTGTCTCTTTCTCTGCTTTCTACCAGCATAAGATGATGTAAGGGCACGCATAACTGACTGCTTTGCAACACGATACTGCTTGCTTCTAGCGCCTCTGTAACCCTTTGCTAACTTTAATGTTCTATTATGTCTTTCGATACTGCTTGCTTCTAGCGCCTCTGTAACCCTTTGCTAACTTTAATGTTCTATTATGTCTTTTCTTAGCGTTTAATCCGCCTTTAACTCTTGCCATTTTAAATTCCTCCTAACCAATTAATAACAATACATCCTAGATATAAGGAAGTACTTTCTTCATGTTCTTTACATTTGTTGAATCAACGATAGCTGACTGACGAAGATTTCTCTTTCTCTTTGTAGTCTTCTTGGTTAAGATATGGCTCTTGTATGCCTTGTTTCTCTTAAGCTTTCCTGTTCCTGTTACCTTAAAGCGCTTTGCAGCTGCTCTTCTTGTCTTCATCTTTGGCATGATAAATTCCTCCTGTATTACGATTTCTTTTCTGTAAGCACCAGACTCATACTACGTCCTTCAATCTTTGGTGCCTTTTCCACTACTGCAACATCTGCAAGTGCCTCTGCAAAATCGTCTAAGATATGCTTAGATGACTGCATATGTGCCATCTCACGTCCACGGAAACGAAGTGTAACCTTAACCTTGTCACCTTTCGAAATGAACTTTTTAGCTGCATTTACCTTTGTGTTCATATCATTAGCATCAATGTTTGGAGACATACGTATTTCCTTTACCTCAACAACATGCTGCTTTTTCTTGGCTTCCTTTTCCCTGCGTGCCTGCTCGTAGCGATATTTTCCGTAATCTACGATTTTGCATACTGGTGGATTTGCCTTAGGTGAAATCTTTACTAGGTCTAAACCTTCATCATCGGCAATCTTCTGTGCCTCTCTAGCTGACATAATGCCAAGCTGTTCCCCATCAGAGCCAATTACACGAACTTCTTTGTCGCGGATTTGCTCATTAATCATTAATTCGCTAATGGTACTACCTCCAAATAATAAAAAAAATAGTGGATACAGAATATCCACCATAAATCATCACAAACAAGGTTTGTGTGAAGTATAAACCCGAGTCACTAATTAGTGCTAAGGTGAGAGTGGATACTCTACTTTGTTTTCACAACATTGATAATTTAACACATAACCTAAAATACGTCAACAGTTTTGTGCTAATTTAAAATAAATTTATTAATAACTTCAGCTATGGCCCCGTGATTATTGTCCTTTTCAGTAATATAATCAGCTATTGCCTTAAGCTCTTCTCTTGCATTTGCAACTGCTACACCAGTACCAGCAGCCTCAATCATACTGATATCGTTTCTTTCATCTCCTACAGTAACAATATCTTCAACTGAGATTCCACGTAACTTAGCAAGCTTTACAACACCGTCGCCCTTTCCTGTTCCCTTTTTGATATATTCCAAAAAGGCATAGTGTGAAAAGAAGCTTTCGAATCTGTCTCCATAAACAGCTTCATGACTGTCCTTAAATGCCTGAAGGTTTTCTGGATGGTCATAATCAATTGCAATAAGCTTTGTAATATTCTTTCCTCTAAGGTCATCAACACTAGAAAGAAATACAAGCTGCTCACCTGAAAGCTTTTTATAGCTTTCGATAAATTTGTTATCATTGAAAGTATAGATATGTTCAGCGTCAAAGGTTACACATGTAAATCCATTATTTAATACTTCGGTAATAACTTCTCTTGCGTCGTCATTATCCATATAGTCACCAAACAAGGTATCATTTGACTTCATTGTGGTACCGATAATTCCCTGGTGACCTAGAATATAAACATTATCCCTCATGAATTCTTCATAAACTGAAAGGATTTCTCTAAGAGCGTGATTTGGTCTACCTGTATTAAAAGCAAAAACATGACCTGCATCTAAAAGTGCTGTAATAGCATCAAGGTTTTCCATTGAAATAGTTTTGTCGTCATTAAATAGTGTTCCGTCCATATCAACGGCTAATAGCTTTTTACTCATCAATTACCTCATTAGCCAGAATTGGTGTAAAGGTTCTCTTTTTAATATAATCTATTTCTGGCTCGTTATTTCTTTTTGCCTCACGACAGAAGGTATCCTGAGCCCCTACTGCCTTTTTAGAACGAGGCGGCTTTATTCTAACATATGATGAGTCATCTGTCATCTCATAAGCCTTTAGCGTATCTGATAACTGAACATCTAAAATATGCTTTACCTTAAGCTTTAATGTTTCATCCTCTACTGGAAAAATAATCTCCACACGTCTGTCAAGATTACGAGGCATCCAGTCTGCTGAGCCCATAAACATATCCTCTACTCCATTATTATAGAAGTAGAAAATTCTTGCATGCTCAAGATAGGTTCCAACAATAGATGTGACGTGAATATTTTCACTAACTGATGGAATGCCAGTTTTCAAACAGCATATACCTCTTATGATAAGCTGAATCTTAACTCCAGCTCTGCTGGCCTCATATAGCTTTTCTATAATTTCCTTATCACACAGGGAATTCATTTTTGCTATGATTCTAGCTTCCTTTCCCTCTTTTGCATGGCTGATTTCTCTGTTTATGAGACTGACAAATGTATCTCTAAGCCAAAGAGGTGCTACTACTAGCTTATTCCAGCTTGCAGGCTCCGAATATCCGGAAAGCATATTAAATACAGCTGTTGCATCCTCTCCATAGGTTTCGTTGCAAGTGAACATACCGCAATCTGTATAAAGCTTTGCTGTTGAATCATTATAGTTGCCTGTTCCAAGATGAACGTAGCGTCTGATACCGTCGTCCTCTCTTCTTACTACAAGAGCTATTTTACAGTGAGTCTTTAAGCCAACAAGTCCATATATTACGTGGCAGCCGGCTTTTTCAAGCTTCTTTGCCCATATAATATTATTTTCCTCATCAAATCTGGCCTTAAGCTCAACTAAAACTGTAACTTGCTTTCCATTTTCAGCAGCATGAGCAAGGCTTGCTATAATAGGTGAATTACCACTTACTCTGTAAAGAGTCTGTTTAATGGCAAGTACCTGTGGGTCGTATGCTGCCTGGGCTATAAAATCTACAACAGGATCAAAGCTTTCGTAAGGATGATGTAATAATATATCGCCTTTTTTAATTTCATCAAAAATCTTGTCGCCTGAACGAAGTCTTGGATTTTCCTGTGGCTTAAAAGTAGCAAGGCGCAAATCATCCCTACCATCTATACCATATAATTTCATTAAAAAAGTTAAATCTATAGGACCTTTTATTTTATAAATATCAATTTCATTTACCCCAAGGTTCTTTTTTAATATAGAAAGAAGCTTTTTGTTAATAGTTCCTTCTACTTCAAGTCGGATAACCTCACCCCATTGACGAGACTTAATCTGCTTTTCGATTTCAAGAAGCAAATCCTCTGCGCCCTCTTCATCAATAGAAAAATCTGCATTACGCATAATTCGATATGGAGATGCTGCAACTACATTGTAATTTAAGAACAGCTTATCCATATTACGTTCAATAATCTGCTCCAGCAGAATAAAGCAATCATGATGCTTTTCATCTGAAGGAAGTGCAACGAATCTAGGCAATACAGATGGGACCTGTACAGTGGCAAACTCTACGTCATCATTGCTTTGACCGGCAACTGTACTTCCCTTTTTCTTTTCGATTAAGGCAGCGATATTTAAGGATTTATTTCTGATTAATGGAAATGGTCTTGAAGCATCAAAGGCCATTGGAGTTAAAACAGGGTAAACCTGACTCATGAAAAATGAATCAATGAACTTAAGCTGCTGCTCATTCAAATCCTCGTATTTATCATAAATGATAATTCCATTTTCCTTTAGGATAGGATTGAGATGCTTGCCAAAGATATTGTACTGCATATCTACAAGCTCTCTTGTTTTTTCATTTATCGCGATAAGCTGCTCGGTAGGAGTCATTCCAGCAATATCAGGCTTTGTATAGCCAGCGTGCTCCATATCCTTTAGTGAAGCTACTCTTACCATAAAAAATTCATCAAGGTTAGATGAGGTAATGCTGACAAATTTAATACGGTCCAAAATAGGCATATCCTTAACCATTGCCTCATTTAAAACTCTAAGCTCGAACTTCAGCCAGCTTAATTCTCTATTATCGTAGTATTTTGGGTCTGAAATATTAATATTATCTGCCATATTTCCTCCTAAAGCTTATCGTTTTCTTTAAGAACAGGTTTAATAGAAAAGATATCTGCAAAGAAATCTGCATTCTTTTTAAATAAACCTTTTTCAAGGGCAAGGGAACTATTAGCTTCAATAGATATTACAAGCTCTCGATCCTTAACCTTCATAGAAACATTTTTGATTTTTTGCTTGTGAGACCTGTCTAAAGCATTTGCCACCTTTAATATTGAAAGCAGCTTAAGTATTATCAAATACTCTTCTACTGTAAATCTATCTGAAAGATTCTCGTAAGGTTCTACAGGCTTTCTGTTGAATTCAACTGTAGTTGCTATAAGCTCTCTTTCCTTATGAGTAAGGCCTAAGATTTCAGATGACATTATGATTGCATAAGAACAATCTGCAGCCTCAGCAATTGAAATATATTTACCACAATCATGTAAAATCGCTATACATTGGATAAGAACCTTTTGTCTTTTTCCCATTCCATGATATTTTTTCATGGCATCAAATATTTCTGTAGAAAGCTTGTATAAAGCCTTTAAGTGTGGCTGATAGCTCCCATATCTTTTAGCAATAGCCCATGCAGCAGAAATAATATCATTGTCAAAATCATGAGTAGCTGTAAGCCATTTTTTTGAATAGCAGTGGTTATAGGCCATACCTTCACAAACAGAAACACCTGGTGCATATACAGTTGAAGGCTTGAGAGTTTCTGCCAAAACCTTGTAAAGCATAACCGTAGGCTCTACAAAGCTTACATTGTCTAAATAAACATCATTCTCAACCTCTAAAGTTTTTATGTAGGATTTATTAATCTTATTTAAAAAATCCAGATAGTCCTTAGTCTTAACCTTCTTAGAAGAAAAGCCTGATATTTTTTCAGCTATAGTACTAACCTGAACGCCTAAAAGAATCATGTACTTTGGCTCAATATCGCTTAAAAACATAGTTTTAAAAACCTCAAGCTCCTTGTACATCATTTCATAGGCCTGTTCTAAAGAATTGACGGATGCACTACCTAGCTTTTTGAGATTTTCACTAATTGAAACAGTACCTAAAGACAAATGTTGAGTTGTAACTATTTTTCCCTTTGAAAATAAAGTGATTTGTAGAGAAACGCCTCCAACATCTATCATGACAGCACTATCACTAATTATTTCTTCGAAATCCTCAATGGCAGCTGCGGCCTGATATCCCAAAAATCTCTGCTCTGAATTTGATAAAACTGTAACTGAAAAACCAGTATGAACCTTGATTTGTTCTAGAACAATTAAAGAATTGTCTGCATGTTTGATGTTAGGACCAGCAACAACGGAAAAGCTGTCTACCTTATAGCTTTCCATTGTTCTTTTCATATCATTTAAGACCCTGCAAAGCTTGTCGCAGGTTTCAGGCATAATTCTTCCAACAGAAAGAATATCCTTAATGATATCAGATGAAATCTTAAGGGTATCAATAGTTTTGATACCCTTTTGCTTGCTTATTTCAAAGACCTTCATTGTGGTCTCGTATGAACCTATATAGATACTAGAAAATAATTTCATACCTTCCCCCATTAATTAATAATTACCAAGTACTCTTAAGCTAACGCACTCTTCATATAATCCTGTAAGTGCATTTCTTACAGCCTCATCATCAAGATTACCGTCAATATCTATAAAGAATCTGTATTGCCAATTAACCCCTTTTATTGGTCTGGATTCTATTCTATTCATATTGATACCGTTAAATATAAGATTTGATAAAATTCGATATAGACTTCCTGGTTCGTGAGAAAGCTCTATGCAAAGACTGATTTTGCCAGCCTTTTTAAGATATTTCTTATCCTTAGAAACAATAATAAATCTAGTCTCGTTATTTTTATCATCCTGAATACACTCTTCTAATACATCAAGATTATAAAGTGTAGCATTGTATACGCTTCCAATGGCAGCCTGAGAAACGTCATTATCATCTCTTATTTTCATAGCTGACATCGCTGTATTTCTTAAATTCATTACATCCCAATCGCTATGATTATTTCTGATGTAATCAATACACTGCGAAATAGCCTTTGGATGAGAATATACTGTTTTGATATCGTCAATGGTTGCACCCTTTACACCTAAAAGCGCATGATCAACCTTTAAAATATATTCCCCTATAATGGCAACATCATATTCTGAAAGCAAATCGAAGTTTTCTTCTACCGAACCAGCTAAGCTGTTTTCTATTGGAAGAACTGCATAATCAGCCCCTCCATCATTAATTGCATCCATAGCATCTCGCCATGAATCTACATGAAAGCTATTTTTAAAATTATTATTGAAAAAAGCTTTCATTGCAATTTCAGAATATGCACCAGGAACACCCTGAAAGCATACTACTGAATCAGCGTAATCAAAATCATCATAGGCCGCAAAGCCTGGCTCATAGCTTCCGCCATTTTCTCTAAGAATAGCGAATTGCTTTTTGCGGCTAATGGACATTATCTGAGTAAATAATTCATGAACTGCTTCAACGTTAAATGGGTCTTCAACATAAGATGTAAGCTTTTCAAGCTTCTCATCCTCTCTTTGTTTATCAAAAACCTTTTTGCCAGTAGCGATTTTGTATTCCGCGACCTGGCAAGCCAGCTCCATTCTTTTTGTAAAAAGATTAAGTATCTCCTTATCTACTTTATCAATATCTTCTCGTAAATCCTTTAAGTCTCTCATAATTCTCCTAGTCATCAAGTGGTATAATAGGCGGATTGAATACTCCTACCTGTGTGCTTCCAATAGGTGTATGGAAGGTAGTACCTGATAGATAATCTGCAAAATAAACGTATTTACTAGTTACATTAATATGATTATATTCACCCTCTGCAAGCAAAACTTCTGCTCCAGTGGTTAAATCAACTCTGTATATTCCATCAGGATTTCCCTTGATGGATTGATAATATAGATAATTGCCCGCTATATTATAGCTTGATGAACCGTAGGTAGTGATACCTGTTTTTCCTTCGCCTGATAATGAGCTTCTGAAAATACGGTTGTTTTCATCAAGATTCATGTAATAGACGTAATTGTTTTCTATTAATGGCATCCAAAGATTTTCAGCTGAAACGAAAGCTGAATCCTTGGTATCCAAATTCATAGCATGAAGATTATGGTCATGCTCCACACCTGAATAATATAGCTTGCCATTATAGATACATCTAGGGTCGATAGGTGATTTAGTTAGCTGTTCTCTTTCTGAACCATCTATTTTGACCGTATAAACTGATGTGGCGTCCTCAGCATCATAATGATAATAAACGATTTTATTGCCACAAAGTGCAGCCTCACTGCAATTGGCATCATCTAAGATAATAACCTTGCCATTTCTTTTAGTCATTCGACATAAGCTTTCGGTGTTAACATTCAAAAATCCCATTTGAGAATTATCTCTGTTACCATTTCGGCTGTAATAAAGATAGTGCGAATCACAATTTATAAAATACACGCTATCATTTGCCAGTACTTCAATATCTGATTCATCAGGATTCATTTTGTAAATTCTGGAATAATCGTTAGGATTGGCAAAATACACCACGCCGTCATATTCGCAAAACAGGCCGTTGCCATATAGGTTTCCTATGGTATTTCCAACAGTGCCTTCTTCATTGAAATAAGTGACAGTGTTAATGTACTTGTAATAACCAAGTCCTACAACGATTCCAATCGCTACTACTAAAATGATAATCCTTTTTACTACCTTCATTTAACTGCCCTCCCCAAATTAAATATTGAAAAAGTCCGAAAGTGAAAGCTGATTAGATTTTGGTAAATCCTTTACGATTCCAAGCTCTATCATTTTATCAAGTATTGTCTGTGAAACCTTTCCTCTGTCTCTGATTTCATCCTGAGACAGGAACTTGCCTTGGCTTGCTGCAATCTGAAGCTGCTCAGCAGCCTTATCACCCATTCCCGAAATAACATTGAATGGAGGAAGTAGCTTCCCATCTACTATTTTAAAGTATCTTGAGTCAGATTGGTATAGGTCCATAGGTAAAAATTCAAATCCACGGGCATACATTTCCTGGCAAAGACGAAGGGCTATAAGAATATCCTTATCAGTCGCAGATAAATCTGACTGTGATTTATAGTATTTAATTTCCTGTTCACATCTAGCCTTACCAAGACAGCATTTTTCGTAGTCAAAACCACCTGCTCTGATAGAGAAGAATGCAGCATAGTATGCCAATGGATAATTAATCTTACAATATGCAACACGCCAAGCCATCATAACGTATGCAGCAGCATGTGCCTTAGGGAACATGTATTTAATCTTTTCGCAGGAGCCAATGTACCAATCTGGAACACCGTGCTCTTGCATGTGCTGCTTGTAGGTTGGCCATTCATCACATTTGCCTTTAGCAACAACACCCTTACGAACTCGCTCCATGATAGTGAAGGATTCCGCTGGGTCAAGTCCCTTATGAATAAGATAAACCATGATATCATCACGAGTACAAATAGCCTCGGTGATAGTGGCAGTTCCACTAAGAATAAGGTCCTGAGCATTACCTAACCATACGTCAGTACCATGGGCAAGTCCTGCAATTCGAACCAAATCAGTAAAGTACTGAGGCTTAGCCTCAACAAGCATCTGCATGGCAAAATCAGTACCAAACTCTGGGATACCAAGTGTGCCAAGAGGTGTGCCCATAATATCATCTGGTGTGATGCCAAGAGCCTTTGTGCTTTGGAACAGGGACATAACATCCTTATCATCAAGGGGAATTTCTGTGGCGTTAATGCCAGTCAAATCCTCCAGTCGCTTAATCATGGTAGGATCAAGGTGTCCTAAGATATCAAGCTTAAGCAGGTTGGCATCAATCTTATGGTAATCGAAATGGGTAGTTACAATATCAGTATCCTTATTGGCAGGATGCTGAACTGGGGTAAAGGAATAAATATCCTCACCGTTTGGAAGAACTACTACACCACCAGGATGCTGACCTGTTGTAGATTTAACACCTTCAACGCCCTTAGCAAGACGTTCGTTTTCAGCACGACGCTTTCTAATATCACGCTTTTCGAAATATTTTAAAACGTAACCAACTGCGTTTTTATCCGCAAGTGTAGAAACTGTACCAGCCTTGAAGGTCTGACCATCACCGAAAATAACTTCTGTATATTTATGAGCCTTTGACTGATATTCGTTGGAGAAGTTCAAATCGATATCAGGGTTTCGAATGGAATATCAAATCCATCCTTAGCAAGAGGCTTGCCGCATTTAGGACAGATTTTATCTGGCATATCTACGCCAGAAAGTCCCTGGTTAACAATCTCCTGCACCTCTGGACCATCGAAATCTACATAGTAGCAATTAGGACATCTGTAGTGAGGTGGCAATGGGTTTACCTCTGTAATACCAGCCATTGTAGCTGCAAAGGAAGAACCTACGGAACCACGGGAGCCTACCAGATAGCCATCCTCGTTAGACTTCCAAACCAGCTTCTGAGCGATAATGTACATAACGGAATATCCATTACCGATAATAGAATTAAGCTCTCGTTCAAGTCGGGCTTCTACTATTTCAGGAAGCTTAGGTCCGTAAACCTCATGTGCTCTGGTCTCACAAATTCGTCGTAAATCCTCTTCTGAATGTTCAATGACAGGAGGACACTTATCTGGACGAACTGGATGAATACGTTCGCACATATCTGCAATCTTGTTTGTATTTTCTACAACAACCTCATGCGCTTTTGCAAGACCTAAGTATGCAAATTCTTCAAGCATTTCATCTGTAGTATGAAGATAAAGTGGGGCCTGCTGGTCAGCATCATCAAAGCCCTTATTAGCCATAATAATACGTCTGTATACTTCATCCTCTGGATCTAGGAAATGAACATCACAGGTTGCAACAACAGGCTTATGTAACTCTTCTCCTAGCGCAACTATTTGCTTGTTAATATCCTGCAAATCCTTCACTGAATTTATATTTTCGTATTTGCTCTTTTCTGAGCGAAGCATAAATTCATTATTTCCAACAGGCTGTATTTCAAGATAATCATAGAAATTTGCTATACGCATAATTTCTGATTCATCCCTGCCATCTACTATAGCATCGTATAATTCTCCTGCTTCACAGGCAGAACCAATAATAAGTCCCTCTCTGCATTCTTCAAGAAGACTCTTTGGAACTCTAGGATGCCTGCTGAAATAATAAAGATGTGATTCGGAAACCAATCTATAAAGATTGATTCTTCCCAAATCGTTCTTAGCAAGAACAATACAGTGATTGCTTCGCATCTTTTTTATCTGCTCTGGGCCTGGCTTACTATGAGCATTAAGCTCAGTAAGTGTAAATATGTTTTCGGCTTCAAGCTTAACAATAAACTTTTCGAAAATCTTAGAGGTAACCTCAGCATCATCTACCGCTCTGTGATGATGTTCGTTAACAAGATTTTCAGCCTTACAAACAGCATCAAGATTAAATCTTGCCATATTTGGATGTAAGTATCTAGCCATCTCTACTGTATCTACATGTGTATAGTCGTATTCAAGGCCAAGCTGTTTGCAATTATATCGAATAAAGCTAGTATCAAAGCCTGCATTATGAGCAACAAGAACAGTTCCCTTACAAAATTCCATGAACTTAGGAAGAATAACATCAATTGTAGGTGCATCCTCTACCATTTCATCTTTAATGGATGTAAGCTCTGTAATCTTGTATGGAATTGGAACCTCTGGATTTACAAATTCAGAAAATCTATCAACTACCTGGCCGTCAACAATCTTTACAGCACCAATTTCGATAATCTTACAGGTCTTAGGATTAAAGCCTGTTGTCTCAATATCGAATACAACATATTCTCCTCTAAGAGACTGTCCTCTATCGTTGGTTACAATTTGTTTTGTATCATCTACAAGATAGATTTCACAGCCGTAAATTACCTTGAAATCTCCAAGCCCCTTCATATGGTCAGCATCACAGAAGGCCTGAACAACACCGTGGTCTGTAATGGCAAGAGCCTTATGTCCCCACGCCATTGCACGATTAATGATAGTAGTGATTTCTGATACACCATCAAAATCAGACATTTTAGTATGACAGTGAAGCTCAACACGCTTGTCTACAGCGGTATCCTGTCTTACTACTCTAAAATCTCTAATCTTTTGAATAGAATTGATACGACCAACAGTAAGCTCCTTTGAATATATGTCTTCATCAAGCTTACCTGCAAACTTGTAGAAGCCGCCAACCTTAAGAACTTTTTCAAGCTCTCTACCCTGGTCTGCATCACTAAAGAAAAACTTAACAGAAATAGAATCTGTAAAATCTGTTACCGCGCCAGTACCAAAATAGCCGCCCTTTTTTGTTTCTCTAAACTCTAATGCTGTTAACTGACCACGAATAACAATAGGACCTAATTGTTCGCCATTGATATCCTCCATGGCCGTGGCATTTTCAAGTATCTCATTTCCATAGATAACATCAGGGTCATCAGATTTAGTAAGAGGCTTGATAATCTTAACTGGCTCGTCATCCGTTTCAGAAGACTTTTCTTCCTTGTCATCAGAAGCCTTAGCCTCTTGCAGCTTTTCTTCAACCGCAATACTTCTGGAATTAATAGCAGCAATTTTGTTTTCTATTTCCTGTATAGCGTTTTCAAGATATTTACTCTTTACAGGTTCCTTGTAATCAAAATCAATTACAATGTCCTGATGGCATCTACGGCAAATAATAGAATGAAGAACATCAAAAAGCTCATGCTCCTTTTCTCTTCCAATAACTGTATCTTCGATAGTTACCTTAAGATGGCCATCCTCTGTAAAATCTAAATCAGCTTTTTTGTATATGTTAAAAAGAAGAGCACTTCTATCTTCCAGCTCTTCTAAAATGCTATCGTTATATGATTTTAATAAATTAGATGGTGTGTACTGACTTGAAAGGTCAAATTCTTCTAGAATTTTGATAGTAACACCATTGTTGGGAAAGAATTGTTTCTTGATGGATTTTTCCAAATGCCAGATGCGGCGTTTTGGAATGAGCGTATTAAAGGTAACGTATATACGAATGTCATCTTTGTTACGCCCAGTACTGACCTTTGTAACTGTAGCATCACTAAGGGCTGCCTCAAGGTCGTTCTCTGCATCCATATTAGGAAACACATCATAAAAACTCATTTGATCCATAACATATCTCCAGGAATTTAGTCCGGGGGTTACGCTATCAAACTAATTATTACTTCGTCGCGAGATTGGCTCCTTCAGTAATAATTAGTTTGACAGCTACCCCCTCACTTAAGACTTTACGATTGCTGGCGAGGCCAGGCGATAAGTTCTTGACGAAGGGCTTCTAGAAGTTCGCCTTCTGGGAGCTTTTTAACTACCTCGCCGTGTTTGATGAGGAGGCCTTCGCCAATGCCACCGGCTACGCCGAGGTCGGCTTCTTTGGCTTCACCTGGGCCATTTACTACGCAACCCATAACAGCTACTTTAATGTCCAAATCTGAGAATTCTTCTACGAGATTTTCTACCTTATTGGCAAGACCAATTAAATCTATTTGTGTACGTCCACAGGTTGGACAAGATACAACTTCGATTCCACCCTTTCTAAGTCCAAGGGTACGAAGAATAAGCTTAGCCGATTTGATTTCTTCAATAGGGTCTCCTGTAAGGGATACTCTTATAGTATCACCGATGCCCTGTGAAAGAATCAATGAAAGGCCACAGGCACTTTTAATGTTACCAGCCTTAACTGTACCAGCTTCTGTAATGCCTACATGAAGTGGATGAGTTGTTTTGTCTGCAATAAGCTCATGAGCCCTAACGCACATCATAACATCAGATGATTTGATACTGATTACAAGATTATCATAGCCCATGTCCTCGATAATCTTTACCTTATCAAGGGCTGACTCAACCAAACCTTCTGCAGTAACTCCACCGTATTTTTCTACTAGGTTCTTTTCGAGTGAACCTGAATTTACGCCAACTCTAATAGGAATATTTTTAGCCTTAGCAGCATCGACAACAGCCTTGATTCTTTCCTCACTACCAATGTTACCTGGGTTGATTCGGATTTTATCAGCACCGTTTTCAATAGCTGCAATAGCAAGTCTATAATCAAAATGTATATCAGCAACAAGAGGTATATTAATCTGCTTTTTTATCTCCGCAATAGCTTTTGCTGCTTCCATATCAGGAACTGCACATCGAATAATATCACAGCCTGCTTTTTCAAGTGCTTTAATCTGAGCAACTGTAGCAGCTACGTCCTGTGTCTTTGTATTTGTCATTGATTGGATAAGAATTGGATTATCTCCACCGATAACTCTATTTCCAATTTTTACTTCTGTAGTCTTCATAAAACACCTCATCCGTCAGCATCGCTGACACCTCCCCAAAAAGGGAAGGCTATATTAATTTAATAATATCGTTATACATAACCACAATCATCAACAGCATTAAAAGAGCGAATCCTACAAGGTTAATCCCATTTTCGATTTCAGGCTTCATCTTCTTGCCTCTGATTGCTTCAATAATGATAAGTAAAATTCTTCCTCCATCCAAAGCTGGGAACGGAAGTAAGTTCATAACACCTAAATTTGCAGAAAGTAAAATCGCTATAGATGTCATGTTAATAAATACATAGAAGGCACCACTGGAAACTGACTGGTCATATACAGATGATATAGAAGTAACAACACCTACCGGACCAGATACTTCATTCATGGAAACCTGTCCTGTAAATAACATCTTCAAGCTTGATAAAGTAACATATATCTGATACTTAATCTCGTAAAAAGAATATTCTATAACGCCAAGTGGAGAAACCTTTTTATACTCTGTATTCTTTGTAATACCAAGCATCTTTCTGCCTGTCTCCTCAGAGTATTTAGGCTTAATTGTTGCAGTATGCTTTTCTCCATCTCTTTTATATACAACCTGATAGTTGTCTTCCTTCGCATGTAAGAAAGTATAAATACTAATTTCGTTGTAAAAATGAACGTTGTATCCATTTATACTAATGATTTCATCTCCTGCCTGAAGGCCAGCCTCTTTTGCTGGCATATCATCCATAACAGCAGAAATAGTTGTATCATTAACTCCAATTGACGCTATGTATACAATAGATAATAAAAATGCTAAAACGAAATTGAAGAATGGGCCGCCAAAAACAATCTGGAATCTCTCCCATTTACTCTTTTTATCAAAAGCCCTATCGCTGTCGCTTTCTTCATCTTCGCCTTCCATAACACAGCTACCGCCAAATGGAAGTGCTTTGATACAATACTTTGTCTCTCCCTTTCCCCAAGAAAAAAGTGTTGGTCCAAGTCCAAGTGTGAACTCGTTAACCCTTACCCCACACTTCTTTGCAAAAAGGAAATGCCCCAATTCATGGAAAATAATAATAAAGCTAAATATAAGTATAGCAAGTATTATTTTCATTATTACCACCTGCTCTCAATAAAGTCGTAAGTCATTTGCTCAGTCTCAAGTACCTGCTCGATTGTAGGATTCTGAATAAAATCTATATTAATCATCGCTTCAGAAACGATTTCAGGTATCTCTAAGAACTTAATCTTGTTATTTAAGAATTTAGCAACAGCTCTTTCGTTTGCTGCATTGAATACTGTTGGAACATTTCCGCCTGCATCCATAGCATCATAAGCTAACGATAAGCCATAGAATGTTTCCATATCAGGCTTTTCAAATGTAAGTGTGCCAACCTTAAATAAATCAAGAGGCTCAGCATATAAAGTCTTTCTATTTGGATAAAACAGTGCATAAAGGATAGGAAGTCTCATATCAGGAGTTCCCATCTGACCAATTACTGCACCGTCCATAAATTCTACTGCAGAATGAAGAATGCTCTGTGGGTGAACAACAACCTCGATTTGGTTAAGATTAACTCCAAAGAGCCACTTAGCTTCCATAACCTCTAAGCCCTTATTAATCATAGTTGCAGAATCAATAGTGATTTTGGCTCCCATTGACCAATTAGGGTGCTTAAGTGCATCTTCTAATTTTACATTTTCAAGGTCTTCTAATGTACGTCCTCTAAATGGCCCGCCAGATGCTGTAAGTAATATTTTAGATATTTCGTTATGTCTTTCGCCATTTAAAGACTGGAAGATAGCACTGTGCTCACTGTCTACTGGAAGAATAGAAACACCCTTTTGTTTTGCAAGTGGCATAATGATATGTCCTGCTGTAACAAGTGTCTCTTTGTTAGCTAAAGCTATTGTCTTACCAGCATTAATAGCTGCGATTGTAGGCTGAACACCAATCATACCTACAACAGCTGTAACAACAGTATCTGCCTTATCGTATGTAGCAACAGCAATAAGACCTTCCATTCCATAGACAATTTCAATATTATCCATGTCTGAAAGTCTAGTCTTTAAATCTTTTGCCAAATCCTCGTTTGCAATAGAAACAAGGCTTGGAGTATATTTTCTGATTTGCTTTTCAAATAAATCAATATTTTTTCCACATGACATTGCAACAACCTGCAAATCATCTGGATTCTGTGAAACTATATCAAGAGTCTGTGTTCCGATAGAACCTGTAGACCCTAAAATTGCAAGCTTCTGTGACATAAAATCCACCTCTAATCGTAAATTTTAAACATAAAAGTAATATGCTAAAAAGAAAATAATTGGTGCAGTAATAATCATACTGTCAAATCTATCAAGTACACCACCATGTCCTGGAATAAGCTTTCCGTAATCCTTAATTTCGAAATTACGCTTTATAGCTGATGCAGCTAAATCTCCTACCATAGAGATAAGTGCACCTACGCCAGAAATAATAACAAGTGGTAAGATTGCAAAATCGTTAATATGAAATACTGCAGAGATTACTACACAGTAAATAGCTGTTAAAAGCATAGCACCTAACACTCCACCGATAGCACCCTCAACAGATTTCTTAGGTGAAAGTAATGGTGACATTTTGTGCTTTCCAAATAAAACTCCCACGCAATAAGCAGAAGTATCTGAACCCCATGAGCACAAAAAGATAGCCCATACTATAAACTCTCCACCAGGAAGCATTCTAGTCTGATAAAGAAAAGAAAGCATTACGCCTACATAAAACAGACCAAAAAATGAAGCCATAATCTGATGACTGTGATATTTAGGGTAACCAAAAACAAATACGGCTAAAAGTAAAATTAAGAATCCAAGAAAAATAACCATGTTATCCTGACAAAACTTAAATTTTAAATCCATGTAATAAGTAATGCAGGCCAAATATCCTAGTATTCCAGGAAGACTCTTCTCCACCTTAAATATACGATACAGCTCAAACATTCCAATTAATGAAAGAATAAGCATTGTTGCTAGTAGAACATTCCCTCCAGTACATATAAAAACAAGGGCAAGTGCCACAAGAATTATCCCACTAATCAAACGTGTAATAAACATAAGTTTTCCTTCCTATATTCCGCCAAAACGACGATTTCTTTTATCATATTCTTCAATAGCTTTTTTCAACTCTTCTGGAGTAAATTCTGGCCAAGCCACTGGTGTGAAATAAAACTCTGCATAAGCCAATTGCCATAACAGGTAGTTTGACAATCTTTGTTCTCCTGATGTACGTATCATAAAATCAGGATCAGGTATTTCACTAGTATCTAAGTAGCTTGAAAATAGCTTTTCGTCTATGTCATCTATTTGTACTGAGCCATCCTTTACATCCCCTGCAATCCTTCTAATTGCGCGAGTCATCTCATCTCTGCTACCATAATTTATAGCAATTGTAAGTGTTAATCCTGTGAACTGAGATGAATACTCTGTAAGTTCAGCAATGCTAGCTCTAAGCTTATCATCTAACTTTGTTAAATCTCCAATAAATCTAACTCGAAGATTATCCTTTTTTGCTGTTTTCATGCAAGTTTTGATGTATTCTCCTAGAAGCTTCATCAAAGCCTTTACCTCATCATCTGGTCTAGACCAGTTTTCGGTAGAAAACGCATACATGGTGACGTATTTAACACCTAAATCATGAGCTGCTCTACAGATTGTTTCTACGTTCTTAGCCCCGACAGTGTGACCATAAGTACGTGGCATACCTTTAGATTTAGCCCATCTTCCATTACCATCAAGAATTATTGCAATATGCTCTGGTACGTTCATAGCACCTCCAAAAATAATAATAAATTGAAAAGGGCACAATAACTGTGCCCTTAAAAAGACCAAAAATTAAACTGTCATAATTTCCTTTGTCTTAGCTTCAACAGCCTTATCAACCTCTGCGATAAACTTATCTGTCATCTTTTGGCACTTATCTTCAAGGTCCTTGATTTCATCCTCAGAAACACCTTCATCCTTAGAGTGCTTCTTTAATGTGTCGATTGCATCTCTACGAATGTTTCTGATTGCAACCTTAGCATCCTCGCCGTGCTTCTTAACATCCTTAGCGATTTCCTTACGACGTTCCTCAGTAAGCTCTGGGAATACAAGACGAATAAGCTTTCCATCGTTTGTAGGATTGATACCGATGTCAGACATATTGATTGCCTTCTCGATTTCCTTTACAAGGGATGGCTCCCATGGCTGAATCTGAATAAGACGTGGCTCTGGAACAGAGATGTTAGCAACCTGCTGAAGTGGAGTTGGTGCTCCATAATAATCAACAGTAATCTTATCTAAGATATGTGGATTAGCTCTTCCAGCACGAATTGTAGTGAATTCGCTTTCAAGATTATTATAACTCTTTGTCATTTTCTCTTCGTATGTTGAAAGTATATTATCCATTAATCCTCCTTAAACAGTAACAACTGTTCCATTAAATTTTCCTGTAATAGCTTTAACTATTGAATCCTCTTCGTTAAGAGAGAATACGTACATTGGCATCTTCTGCTCCATTGCAATGATTGAAGCTGTCATATCAACAACCTGAAGCTTCTGATCGATAACATCCTGGATGCTGATTTCATCATAACGCTTAGCATCTGGATTCTTTGCTGGGTCGCTATCATAAACGCCATCAATTGACTTAGCAAGTAAAATAACATCTGCTTCAATTTCAACTGCACGAAGTACTGTAGCAGTATCTGTTGAGAAGTAAGGATGTCCTGTACCACCTGCAAAGAATACAACCATATTTCTATCGAAATACTTGTTAGCTCTATCCTTTGAATAAAGCTTTGAAACATTGCCACATTCAAATGGAGTTAAAACTGAAGTTCTCATGCCTTCTGTTCTGAAGATTTCAGAAACATAAACACAGTTCATAACTGTAGCAAGCATTCCAATCTGGTCAGCCTTTGTTCTGTCGATTTTCTCTGATGAACGGCCTCTCCAGAAGTTTCCGCCACCGATAACAACGCCAACCTGTACGCCATCATCTACAAGCTTCTTAACCTGCTTAGCTACCATTACACATGTAGCTTCGTCAAATCCAAACCCCTTGTTACCTGATAATGCTTCTCCGCTAAGCTTTAATAATACTCTTTTCATTTGCCAAATTTCCTCTGTAATAATTAAATATTGAATACGCTGTTAACATCAACGTCAGCATAGCTCTGTGAGCAGAAGCCTTCGATAACAGCACCATTGTTAATCTGTACTGAACGAGACTTGATGTTACCCATAACAACTGCTGATGTATCAACAACAACAGGTCCGTTAACATCAATATCACCCTTAACAGCGCCAGCGATAACTGCTGATGTAGCAGTAATGTTACCAATGATAACAGAACCAACACCAACCTTAGCTGTACCAGTTGTAACAACCTCTCCCTCAATCTTAGCTGCATCTGCGAAGAATTCTGCAGACTCAGAATTACCATTTACCTTACCTGTAATAACAAGCTTGCCATTACATGTAACATCACCAACGATTTCTCCCTGTACCTCGATTGAGCCTACTGACTCAACATTACCAGTAATTTTCATTCCTGCTGTAATAACCGCATTTTCGTCTGAAGCCTGAGTTTTGTTCTCAGCTACATTTCCCATAACATCCATTGTCCTTGGTGCCTCCATTTTAGTTTCTTTTTTTGTGTCAAAGAATGATTTCTTCTCCTCTTGAGGCGCACTTGGTGTAGCTGTAGTAGCCTCTGGCTTATTTGTTGCAGGTGTTTCAACCTTTTTTGTAACTTGTTCAAGAAGACCATCTAGTTTGTTAAGCTCTGATTCAACATCGATATCCCCATCAAGAGTGTTAACCATAACCTCTTCGCTAGGTGCCTCTCCTGTACCAGCCATTTCATCTAAAGCATCATTGAAATCCTCTTTGAAATCTTTAAAAAAGCCCATAACATTTCCTCCAATATTATTTATTGTACAACACTTACATGTTGTATAATTGTTGTTTCATCTGTGATAGGTAAAATCATAGCTCCCTGTTCCTGCAGAGATTCGATTAAACCTGGTAAAGCTTCTACTGTTGCATTTTTATTTGCAGCGTCATGCAACAATACTACAGACGTCTTGTATTTTACCACATCCTTCATTACATTATCAACAAGCTGTTCCGAGGTGAAAGCCTGTGATGTAGCGTCTCCTGATGCTACATTCCAGTCATAATAAACCGCACCTTGCTCATTTAGGTAATTTATGAAGGTAGACATACTAGTACTACTAACTTTGTTGCTGCTTCCTCCTGGAAATCTATAGTATTTAGTGTCTACACCTGTAATATTCAAAATTAAGTCGTGAATCTTCACGTAATCAGCTGCAAAGGCATCTCCTGAAGAATAAATGTCACCAAAATTATGACTATAAGAATGCATTCCTATAGTGTGACCATCATCTACTATGCGCTTATATGCATCGCCGTATAATTCCAAGTCTTTACCGCATACGAAGAAGGTGGCCTTTACATTATAATCATCTAAAATATTAAGTATTTCTTCAGTATTGGAGCTTGGTCCATCATCAAATGTAAGATATACCTTTGGGATATCGCCTTCTTCGGCAATATTGTCCATATCATCGACTTTATAGACATCGTCCAGCACGCTGTCATCGACCATTTCGTTTGTATCTGATACATCTGTAGATACGTATACTTGCTTAGAAAGTTCCTTTAACTCTCTTTTAAGGGATATTACCTGATAGCATAATATACTTAGGACAGTAATGGTCAACAGCATGAAAGCAAGAACTGTTGTAACGATGAATTTCTTCATTCGCGCAACGCGCTTCCGCTTAGCCCGTTGTCTTTGGAGTTCATCATTAATATTATCCAAATTATATCCTCCCCTTTTATAAAATTCCTTTTTTATTCTATCACAACCAAATCACAATATAAAGGCAAAAAAATAAAGAGCCCACAAAATGTGGACTCTTTTAAAATCATGATTAAAGCTGAGCTGCAACTTCTGCTGCGAAGTCTTCGTTCTTCTTCTCAAGACCTTCACCAGTCTCAAAACGAACAAAGCTCTTAACTGTAACCTCAGAACCAGTTTCCTTAGAAACCTGCTCTAAGTACTTAGCTACTGTCTGCTTTCCGTCTTCAGCCTTAACATAAACCTGATCAAGTAAGCAGATTTCCTTAAGTTCCTTAGATACACGACCTTCGATCATGCCGTTGATAACCTTCTCAGGCTTCTGAGATTCCTTAGGATCGTTCATGATCTGAGCAAGAAGGATTTCCTTCTCGTGTGCGATGTAATCAGCAGATACCTCATCACGAGATACATACTTTGGATTAAGAGCAGCGATCTGCATAGCAATGTTTGTAGCTGCTTCCTTAGCTGCGTCGCTCTCTGCGCCGCCCATGTTAACGATAACGCCGATACGTCCGCCACCGTGAGTATAAGAAACTACGAAACCATCAGCTGTAACCTTCTCAAATCTTCTAAGAGAAAGCTTCTCACCGATTGTGGCAACCATCTCGATGTGTACGTCGTTAACTGTCTTTGATGAATCCTCTGCCCATGGCTGAGCTAATAACTCATCAATTGTCTTAACATCTGACTTAAGGATCTGGTTTGCAACCTTCTCTACATAAGTCTGGAACTTTTCGTTCTTAGCAACGAAGTCTGTCTCAGAGTTAACCTCGAGAACAACTGCTGTGTTGCCGTCTACAACAACCTTGCAGATACCCTCTGCTGCGATACGAGATGCCTTCTTTTCAGCCTTAGCTGCACCGTTCTTACGAAGAAGCTCGAAAGCTGCATCCATATCACCATCGCACTCAGCGAGTGCCTTCTTACAATCCATCATACCTGCGCCAGACTGCTCGCGAAGGTCTTTTACCATTGCTGCTGTAATAGCTGCCATAATCTTATGCCTCCTCTACTGATTCTGCTGATTCCTCAGCAACTTCGTTCATCTCACCCTGCTTTGCTTCGATAACAGCATCTGCCATCTTTGCAACGATAAGCTTTACTGCACGGATAGCATCATCGTTACCAGGGATTACATAATCAAGCTCATCAGGATCACAGTTAGTATCACAAACACCTACAAGTGGAATACCAAGTGCGTGTGCTTCCTGGATACAGATGTGCTCCTTCTTAGGATCGATAACAAAGATAGCGTCAGGAATTCTGTTCATTTCCTTAATACCGCCAAGAACCTTTGTAAGCTTCTCCTGCTCCTTCTTAAGTCCTGTAACTTCTTTCTTTGGAAGAAGATCGAATGTTCCGTCTGCTTCCATCTTCTCGATTTCCTTAAGACGTGCAATTCTTGTCTGAACTGTCTTAAAGTTTGTAAGCATACCACCGAGCCATCTCTCGTTTACGTAGTACATACCGCAACGCTCTGCCTCAGATGCGATAGCGTCCTGAGCCTGCTTCTTTGTACCAACGAAAAGGATTGTACCACCCTGCTGTGCGATATCGAAGATAACATCGTAAGCATCGTCTACCATACCTACAGACTTCTGAAGGTCGATAATGTGGATACCATTACGCTCTGTGTAGATGTAAGGAGCCATCTTAGGGTTCCATCTACGTGTCTGATGTCCAAAGTGAACACCTGCCTCAAGTAACTGCTTCATTGAAATAACACTCATTTTAATACCTCCTGGTTTGTTCTTCCGCATGATTCTTCCTGACAAAAACCCTGCCTACGATAGGTTGGGAACCAATGTCAGTCCTCACGCGTGTATTTTCAACAGCCCTTATAATTTAACATAGATTCCAAGCTGTTGCAAGCGTATCTTTTAATTCTGCTTTGGTGGAGTTGTTGTTCTGGAATCCTTATTAACAAGCAAGGCTGCTATATCATCATAGGAGCTCCCCTGTTTAACATAAAATGTACCGGATTGTATAAGATTATCCACCTTTATTTTGCTTAAATATTTATTGAAATCATCGACAGAGTCTATAAGACCTGCCTTTTTAAGATTTTTAGATACAATTTCGGATGATTCTCCGCCACGTACTGTAAAGGGAACATAAGTAATAGTTTCGGCTTCTTCGCTGTCAGGTGTAGCAACATCTTCTATTTGAGGTGCTGCCTCTGCAGTTACAGTTGCCTCTTTTTCAGTATTATTTTCATCTGATTCCTCGGCTACCGCTTCTGAATCTTCTTCTGTATTTTCTTCGGTACCCTCTTCAGTACCTTCTTCAGTGGTAGCTTCCATAACCATGCCAAGCTCAGTAGCTCTTTCTATTATTTCCTCATCAGAAAGCTTTTCCTTTGCAAAGCTACCTTTTCCAAAATAAAAGCTAATAGTAAGAACAAGAGTTGCAAAAATAATACCAATGCCAATTCCTCTAATATAGTACTTTATTCTCATCTTCTCCCCTCCTGATAAAGTCCAAGAACGAACTTCACCTCTCCTAAACCTCTGCCAAGCTTTTTGGCTATTTCAACCTCTGATAAGCCCTCATCATGTAATGTTAGTATTTCCATATTACCGCTTTGCTTAATAGCAGGTGATTCATCTGCGAATTTTTCTGCTAAGGCTTCAGTAAATGAAATAGGCTTTTCAACAGCCTCCCCAAGGGCTACAAACGGTTTTTGTGTTTCTTCCTTGGCCTTCTTTAAGTATTCCATTTCCCCTTCTATTTCGATTTCCCTGTCTCTAAGTAAATCCAGTTTTTTTGCAATAGAGGAATCCAAGGCCACAAGAGTATCCTCAAGCTCAGAAAGCTTTTTGGTCATATCTACAGTATCCTGCTGCTTTTCATTAAGCATAGAATACATAAATGTCACTTCCTTGTGGGACCTGTCAACAGATTCTAACACAGTATCAGAGTACTCTGATATTTCCATTATCTTTTGGTTAGTTTCCTTATCTGTTTTCCTGTCCATTTCTTCCATGGCATCATCTATGGTGGCAGATAGCTTGTCCTCTAGCTCCACCTTGGCATCTGCCATTTTGTCTCTAATGATTTCTTCAATTTGATTCTTTGTAAGCTTTTGAAGATTTTCCCTATCCTTCTCAGATAGCTTTTCAGACACAAAAAAACTCCCAATGCAAAAGGCTAACCCAATGATTAGGAGTACAATTTCTAGTACTGTCATTTTAGTCCCCCTTTTAAACTCTCATGTCAAACGAAGGCTTTGACTTATCTTTAACCGAGCCATCACCCTCTAAATTCTGTCCCTTTTTCTCTTTAGGAGGTTTACGTTTTTTATTACCCTCGTAACCTTTGCCATTACCTTCTCTATCGTAGGCATCTTCTGTTTTTTTAGCATTGTAGGTGTCATTAACCTGATGCGCAAGCTGATCCTGATGCTTTTCGACTGTGTCAGTCAATGCCGCCTGCTGAAGCAAAGGTTTTTGATCTTCATTAGCTTTTGTGTGACTAATTTCATTGGTATTTTGAATCATTCCATTGAAATTAATTGGACTAATTGACATAACATTCCCTCCCTGTTGGAATACCATAACAATTAAACTACTAAATTATTTATTTGTTAAAATTCCAATGTAATCACCAAGGGTTGTTCTCATTTTTTGAAGAGCCTTGGTGTGAAGCTGTGAAACTCTTGATTCAGATACATCCAGCGCTGCACTGATTTCTTTAAGAGTCATATCCTCATAATAATACAATAGAATAACCTGCTTTTCCTTTTCTGTAAGCTTATCTAAGGCTTCCTTAAGCTTTTCAGATAATTCCTGCTTTGAAATATTATCTTCAGGCTGAATAAAATGAGAATTGTGTTCAGCCTCCATAACCGGTTCATTACCAGATTCAACAAACTCATTTAATGAAACAACATTCGTTACATTAAGCTGTGACTGCCATTTCATAAACTCATCAGGAGAAATGTTTAATTCAGCAGAAACTTCTTCATCTGATGCACTGTGACCTGTTCGCGCTTCAATATTTTTGATGGCATCATCAATCATACGTTGACGTTGTCTGATGGTACGTGGAATCCAATCCATTTTTCTGATTTGGTCCAAAATAGAACCTCTGATGCGAAGACTAGCGTAAGTTTCGAATTTAACATCCTTTGCCAAATCAAACTTATCTATTGCATCAATAAGGCCAAATATACCATAGCTGCATAAATCCTCATACTCTACTGTATTCCCCAAATACATACAGAGTCGACCTGCAACGATTTTAACAAGTGGCGCATATTCAAGTATTAATTGTTCCCTAAGCTCACTGGTGGGATTTACTTTGTATTTATCCCAGAGCTTTTCTCTGTCACCTGCTTTCATTTATGCCCCCTTCAATACGAGCAATCTTATTATTTTAACCTTCCTCAGATTCACTCGAATTTTCTTCTGTGGTTGTAACATCTTCTTCTGGCAATTCCTCACCAGTTTGTTCTGGCATAATTGCATCCATCTGTTCGTCGACAGATGCAGTTGGTTCCAAAGTTCTAAACGAATAATCTAAAATAATCTTAATGACAGTCCCCATGAAAAGGAAAATTAGAACAACAACTAAAAGCCTTGTAACAAAAACGGAAAAATCAGCGTGCTGCATTATAGAAATAACGCATGAAATTAATGCTGCAACAAGCGTGATAATAATAGGTATAGGCTTAGTATTCATACTTTCCTCCAACCATCTAGTATATATTTTAAATAATCTTTAACTCTTTGCCAACTGCTTTTATATAGTATTCACCAGATTCACTGTAAATTTCTACTGTTCGACCGTAATTAAGTCCACAATCCTCTGCTACAAGCCTTACGCCCAGTTGTTTAAGCTTAGCCCTAGATGCCTCTGCATTACGTTGCCCAACATTTATACCTGCTGCGTTTGCACCAGGCATTTCGAACATCTTGGCACCACCTGCAATTTTAGCGACTAATCTAGCTTTATTTGCTCCAGCTTTAATCATATCATCATAAAGCTTTTGAATTCCTGTATCAGCAAACTTTGCAATATTAGAATTATTTCTAATAGACGTACTGTCAGGTAGCATTATATGTGCAAGTCCTGTAATCTTTGTGGAAGGATCGTAGATTGCAATTCCAATACACGACCCAAGACCAATAGTAGTCAGATTATCCGGAGCTTTGCATACTTTTAGATCGGCCATGCCGACTTTAATCATCTGCCCCATAACTAAACACGCTCCTTATATTGGTACACCAAGTGCCGTTAATATCTTTGCATACGAATCTTCCTCTGGCATAAGAATAAAATGTCCTTTTATTCCTAAATCATCAGAAAAATCTGTGTTAATCATAAGTGCATTATCGCCAAAAATACCAAACTGAACAGCAGGAACGGAAAGAATAGCGGCTGCCATATCTACTGCCACGAATGGTACTGATGGTACAATTGTAAGGTTTGTTAGACCTGATAGCGCTGATAGATAAGAGCCTGCAATAATATTTCCAACTTCTTTAATTGCAGATAAATCCATTTCATCAAATGGTTCATTATAAGAGTCATCTCTCATCATTAGCTTGTTTACGATGTGATGGGCGCTGGCCATATCCATAAGAAACATCATGGAGCCGTCAATATCTTCTTCAACACCAAGTAATATACCAACAATTATCTCATCCTCTGAGCCAATTGCTGAACCTAATTCCTCAACAGGTAAAAATGCAACCTCTGGAACGCTCATATCAATTCTAAGGCCAAGCATATTGGCGATGGCTGTTGTAGCATTGCCAGCGCCAATATTACCTATTTCTTTGAGGACATCAAAATATTTCTCGTTAACCTCATTAAGTGTGAGCATAAAAACCTCCCATTAAGAAGCATCATTTTCCCCAATAATTGAGCTAATCTCAAAGATAGAAATAAGCTCATCCCCATTTTTTCCTACACCATTGATGAAAGAATTCTTACTCTTAAGTGTAGAAGATGGTGCTTCGATGTCATCCTCAGATAATGATAGAACCTCTTTTACTTCGTCAACGATAACGCCCATAAGACCGCCACCATCAAGCTTTAGAATAATAATACGTGAAGCATCTGTAAATTCATCATCATCAAGATCCATTCTACGTCTAAGGCTCATTACAGGAACAACCTCACCACGAAGATTAATAACACCTCTATAGTAAGATGGTGCCTTTGGAACTCTAGTGATTTTACTCATACGAACAATGTTATCAATATAGGAAATGTCGATACCATAATGCTCGCCACCAATTTTTACTACAATGTATTGCTTCTTTTCTTTCTCAACTACATCATACATAGCCAAATCTGACATGGTCTCACCTCCTATTAAATAACAGCATTGACATCAAGAATCATAGCGATTTCGCCATCACCAAGGATAGTTGCACCGCTGATGAGCTTGTTATTGTCAAGCTTACCAAGTGACTTAATAACGATTTCAAGCTGTCCAATAAGATTATCTACGATTATACCGCCTAAAGTGTCGCCCTTCTTACAAATAACAACTGTCATTGTATCCTCCTGGCTTTCCTTTGGCTCAAAATCAAGAATCTTATCAAGGTGAATAAGAGGAATAACCTGACCTCTAAGATGGATAACCTCTTTAGATTCAACGTACTTGATTTCAGATACTGGTATATTTTCAATGTTCATAATTGATGCTAAAGCAATAGCATATTTTTCGTCTCTTATCTCAACCATAAGAGCCTGAATAATAGCAAGTGTAAGAGGAAGTCTTACTGTAAATGTAGAGCCTTCACCCATTACAGATTTGACGGATACATCACCACCAAGAGCTTCAATATTACTCTTAACAACATCAAGACCAACGCCTCGACCAGAAATGTCTGTAATCTGTTTAGCCATTGAGAAGGATGGCATAAACAGGAAGTCGATAATTTCCTTCTGAGTAAGGTTTTCTGCTTCTTCAGGAGTTACAAGGCCTCTCTCTACAGCCTTGTCACGAACCTTGTCAGTATTGATACCGCCACCATCATCACCTACTTCGATGATAACGTTGTTGCCCTCCTGGAAAGCGTTAAGGAAAATTGTACCCTTTTCAGGCTTTCCTGCAGCTCTTCTGTCTTCAGGAGATTCAATACCATGATCAGCTGAATTTCTAAGCAAATGCTGAAGTGGGTCACCAAGCTGATCTACTACAGTTCTATCAAGCTCTGTATCCTCACCTGTCATAACAAGCTCCATTGGCTTGTTAAGCTTTCTATCAAGGTCTCGAATCATTCGAGGGAACTTGGCAACTACTGATTCGATAGGAACCATTCGAACCTTCATAACTGATTCATGAAGATTGGTTGTGATTCTCTCTAGGTATTCGATATTTTCATGTAATGTCTGGTGATCAATTTCACCTGAGCTGTTGCTCTGTGAAGCAAGTGAGTTCTTTGCAATGATAAGCTCGGAAACCTGATTCATAAGAGCATCAAGCTTTTCAATATCAACACGAATTGTACGTGAAGTAACAGGCTTGTTAGCTGGCTGATTCTTTGCTCCAGACTTTGCAGCAGGAGCTGGTGCTGCTGGTGCCGCTGGTGCAGGTGCGGCTGGTGCCGCTGGAGCAGCAGGTGCGGCCTCTGCTGCTGGTGCAGGAGCTGGTGCTGCCTCTTCTTCCTTCTTTTCGTACATATCAGCAGTAACCTTATCAGCCTCAACAGATTCGATTTCTGAAACTGCCTTAACAGCTTCGAGAATAGGATCTAGCTCTGATTCGGTTGAAAGAATAAATGAAAAATCAAAATCAAATTTTTCATCTTCAATATCACCAGAACTTGGATCAAAGACCATAATCTGACCAAACTCTTCTACAGCCTTAAATACAAGGAAAGCTCTAGCTGCCTTAAGCAAGCATTCCTTGTTAATATGAATAGTGAAACCATAGAGCTGCTTTTCGCCTTTAAGCTTTTCGCAAAGCTCTGGGTCAACTGGAATCTTCTTATACAATGGGCCATCTGCTCCATCATCAGCTGAAGGTGCTGCTTCAGTAGGTGCTGCCTCTGCTGCTGGTGCAGCATCCCCTGCAGGTGCTTCTCCGCCCTCAGCCTGAGCAAGATAGTCATTCAAAAGCTTAATTAAAGCTTCATTTTCTTCTTCACCTTCGTTTGAAGTTGCTTTTACAGTATCAAGGTAGCCCTCGATAGCATCAAGACACTTAAAAAGAATGTCGATAAGGTTTGAGTTAACCTTAACGTTATCATTACGAACTTCCTGGAAAACGTTTTCCATGTCGTGTGTAAGATGCTGCATTCGTTTGAATCCCATGGTACCAGCCATACCCTTTAAAGAGTGGGCAGCACGGAAAATCTCATTTACAACATCCTTATTTTCAGGCTCTTTCTCTAATTCCATGATGTTGTCTGAAAGGCTCTGAATATGACCGCTTGTCTCGTCGATAAAGATATCCAAATATTGACTTACATCCATCTTACTAACCTCCAAGTTTCTTTACTATTGAATTAGCTACTGATTTAAGTGGTACTACCTCATTAGATAAACCACCTTGTTCCACTGCCTTAGGCATTCCATATACAACGCATGTGGACGCCTCTTGCGAAATTACGTAAGTCTTTTTGTATTGATTCAAGTATCTGATTCCCTCTGAACCATCTGCACCCATTCCAGTAAGCACAACGCAAATGATTTCATCAAAGCTTGTTTTTGCCAGGGACTGATACATAACATCAGCACATGGCTTCAAGCTATTTACCGGTGGGCTGTCATCCAAATGACAATATGCAGCATGACTTCCGTCTTCGCAGATTTTCATGTGCTTACCACCTGGTGTTATATAAACTACTCCAGGCTTAAAATACTCTCCATCTTCCGCTTCCTTTACCTTTATGCCAGAGATTTGGTCAAGTCTGGCAGCAAGTGAGCCTGTAAATCCTTCAGGCATATGCTGCACTAAAACCAAAGGAACAGATAGGCTTTCTGGAAGCATTGGCACAAATGTGTGAAGTGCCTGTGGTCCTCCGGTAGAACAAGCAAGTGCTATCAGCTTCTTAGTTCTAACTCCAGTTCCCTTTGGAGCAGGTGGCTTTGAACTTGAGCCTGCTGAAGGCGCCGGTGTGGATGCTGGCTTTGGAATAGAGCTTGTTGTAGGAGTAGGAGCTGTACCTGTGCCTGTTACTGGCTTTGATACTGTTGAAGGACTGGTTTGCGCACTACCAATACCTCTTTTAGCCTCCTCAAGCTGACTTCTAATTCCAGCCATTCTTTCGGCTGTCTTTCTGTGAGAATCACCTATAGCTCTTGTATTCTCACTTGTGCTTGCCTTAGGAGCGATTTGTTTAAAGGATCTGGATTTAGTAACATTGTGAAGAGCTTCCAAAAGTTGCCTTCCAAAGATTTCTCTGGTTTCGCCGCTAGAACGGATTGGCTTAACCACAAAATCCAATGCACCATATCCCATTGCCTTTATTGTACTGTCAGCGTCTTCCTTTAACGAAGAACTAATAAGAACCGTGTGCGTGTCCGTCTTTTCATTGTATAGTCGTTCAAGTAATTCAACTCCCGTTAGCTTGGGAAGAATCATATCAAGTACAACCAAATCGTATGGATTATTCTTTATTTTTTTGTAAGCATCTTCGCCGTCTGCACTGACGTCTATTACACGAAAATCACTATCTGCGTTAATAATATCACAGATAACTCTTCTCATGAGTGCAGAGTCATCAACAACTAAAATCTTATACATTCTTTACCCCTGATCCTTTTTCCTTATACGTCGGTCTTCATCAAAAATGTACTTAATTATTGTTTCTCTATCTTCAGGTTCTTTAAAAAGAAACTCTATACGATGTTCGTAGATACCTAAACCCTCTTTATATTCAGTTTTTATCCTTCTTGCCACTACATTTATGGTTGCATCAACATCCTTAGACTTAAGTCTAAAGGATACATACATATATCTTTCTGTGATTATATCTGCTTTTGCATTAAACTTTGCTCCGCCACCGCTAATATCTAATATATTGCCTTCAACTGGAGCACCGTAGGTATTACCATATTTTTCTAAATCATCCTCTACCAAGGTCATATTAGGAAGTAGGGCCACATCCTTAGGTATTGGAAGAACCTTTATTGGAATAAGACATTGGAATCTGAAATAATCTCTTCTTTGTACCTTTTTTAACTTACTATCTGGTACAAACACGTAAACTGGGAAGTTCTCAAGTCTACCTCTCTTTGTTATTTCTCCTGATAATTGAAACATACCCGCTTTTGTATTGAACACAGCATTAAAAGGGACATTCATGGGAATAGTAACCGTATGTCCTTTTCTTGTAGGAATATGAAATACTATTTCTTCTTTTTTGGTAACACCAAAAACGCTGGAAATATAGATACTTCTATCCTCGTCTATGTTGTTTTCCACGTCAGAATTTGTACTGGCAAATGAAAACTCTATAGGTGTGCCAGGTCTTAAGTCAATTATCTCCATAAGCTACGCCCTATCCTTAAGTAATACATTAAAAATATGAGAAACGCCCCATCTAAAATGGGTGCTTTCATCCTTCTGTAATAGCTTTGATGCTACACTTTCAAAACACTTTGTAGATTTAGCTGTTGGATATTCCAAGGACACTACCTTTTGATTTCTAACAGCCTTTTCCAGCGAACTGTCATATGCAATATATCCTAAATAATCCAGGTCCCCACCTAAGAATTTCTTAACCACTGAATCCATCTTAGAATATACGGCTTTTCCCTCAGTCTCACTCATAACCTTGTTTGCAACTAAATGTACATTAGTACCTTCCTTCGAATACTTTTGGCTTTTATACATTGCCTTCATCAAAGAATATGAGTCCGTAAGGGAGCTAGGCTCTGGCGTGGAAACTAAAATTACTTCTGGGGATGCCAGAACAAATTCTAAAACCTGATCCGATACTCCAGCGCCAGTATCTATAATTAGGATATCACATAAGTCATTTAAAAGTGATAGATTGTGTACTAAAAACGCAATTTGTTCACGATTTAAATTGTTAAGTCCTACTACTCCAGAACCACCTGAAATGAATCCAATTCCAAGGGGGCCTGGTGTAATAATGTCTCTGATGCTCATTCCCTTAAAAATAACATCAGATAAATTGTAATTTGGCAGAGTACCAAACATTACCTCAACATTAGCAAGGCCAAAATCAGCATCTAAAATAATTACCTTTTTTCCCAGGCGTGTAAACCATACAGCCAGATTAACAGCCATATTGGATTTACCTACACCGCCTTTGCCAGATGTAATGGTAATAACCTTAGTATTTTCAATATTTCTTATGTTTTGAGCCTTGATAACATTACGGAGATTTTCAGCCTGATCCATTTAGTTTCCTCCCAATAACTGCTTTACCAGCTTCTGGGCGTTTACAATTTCAATGTCATCTGGCACATTTTGTCCTACAGTAATATATGAAAGTGGAGCTTTCGTATATTGCTTCATATTAAAAATATTTCCGAGACATTTTGTCTCATCTAGCTTTGTAAATATCAGATTGAACTTTGCGAATTCCATATATGAATCTGCAATATCAATCAAATCCTTCTGCTTAGTTGTGGCAGAAAGTACAAGATACACTTCGCTATCATAATATTCTCCTAATGCGTTAATAAGCTTTTTTGTATCCTGTCTTTGTTCTTCGTTTTTGTGAGAAAAACCAATTGTATCTACTAAAATTACATCTAAATCTTCGTTTTCTCTTGCCTGCTTTTTAACAGTATCAAGAAGCTCCTCTGCAGAATAGATAACATTTAATGGAACTCCAAGAATATTTGCATAGGTTTGAAGCTGATTAGCTGCTGCCATTCTGTATGTGTCAGCAGTAATTAGACCAACCCTTTTGCCTTCTTCAACTTTAAATTTTGATGCGATTTTAGCAATAGTGGTAGTTTTACCTACACCTGTAGGGCCAATAAAAAATACAACCTTTGGTCGCTTTTCGCCAGGAACAATTCTGGTTGGAGTGCCAAGCTTAAGTACCATCTTCTGATAAACATTTGATAATAGATTATCAAGAGAATGACTGGTACGAAGGACCTTATCCATGTCCTCTAACACCTGATTAATATATTTTTCCTGAACCTCGTTTTCTAGAAGAACGTTATATAGCATCTTCACGAAAACATGATTATCTCCATCTATAGATGGCTTTTCTGAAGATACCTTAATAGGAATATCGTCATTTTTCTTATCATTTATTACAGTTGTTGTAGCTTTTAATGGTTTCTTGTAAATACCAGTTGCCTGGGCAGGCACCTCTTGAGGCTCATTAAAAGCTGACTCCTTAATAGCTGGATCCTTAACAACCTGTTCTACTTTAACTTCAGGCTCCTGCTTTTCTAAAACTTCATTTACTGCAGAAAAAGCATTCTTAAGTATGATGGCATCATCTGCAACAGCTTCAAAGGAACCAGCAGCCTTAGGCTGTTCCTCTGTTTCCACGGCAAATGCTTTTGCATCATTTGAAAAGCCCTCATCCTCAACAGCCGCTGTAACCTCATAGCTGCTGCTTTTGAAAAATCCACCTAAGCCCTTTGGCTTTACAACCTTCACATTCATAATGACAGCTGCATTGCCAAGCTCCTTACGTACCTTTTCCATTGCTTCTTCTTCAGTTTTTCCTGTGTACTTATTAATTGTCATTTACTCACCCCGTTACCATGCCTACTGATGAAAGTTCTACATTAGAATCAATTTCATTATAAGAAACAACTATCAAATCCTTAATATAATCCTGAGTCATACTCTTGAAGTACATTCTTACAATAGGTGATGTTACAACTATAGGCGTCTGGCCCATTTCTTCAACCTTCTTAATCTCCTCCTCCAATGATGCAATTATTGCTTTTATTCTTTCAGGATCAAGTGTCAGATAAGCACCTTGCTCCGTCTGTTTTATGGATGCCATGATATCCTGCTCAACCTTAGGATCAACTGTAATTACCTGAGTTGTTTCGTTAGGAGCAAAATATCTTCCAGATATAGCTCTCTTTAATCCCTGTCTTACATATTCTGTAAGTACATCCGTATCATGTGTTGTTGTAGCATGATCTGCCAAAACTTCGAATATAGTAAGCAAATCTCTAATTGAAACACCCTCTGAAAGTAAGTTTTGGAGAACCTTTTGAACATCTCCAAGACCAAGCAGCTTAGGAACAAGCTCATCAACAATAACAGGATTACTTTCCTTAAGGTTATCAATAAGATTCTGAACATCCTGTCTGGTAAGAAGCTCTGCTATATGACTTCTAATGACTTCAGTCAGGTGTGTTGCTATTATTGATGGTGGGTCAACAACTGTATAGCCTAAAGACTCTGCTCGTTCTCGCTGACTTTCTGTAATCCAAAGTGCTGGCAAATGGAAGGATGGTTCAAATGTTGGAATACCTGTAATCTCTTCCTCTACATATCCTGGATTCATTGCCATATAGTGGTCAAAAAGAATTTCTCCTTCAGTTACCTGAATACCTTTAATCTTAATGATATATTGATTAGGATTAAGCTGGATGTTATCCCTTAATCTAATAATAGGAACAACAGTACCAAGCTCTAAGGCAATTTGTCGTCTAATCATTACAACTCGGTCTAACAAATCACCACCCTGGTTAACATCTGCAAGTGGAATAATTCCATAACCAAATTCCAGCTCGATTGGGTCAACCTGCAGCAGAGAAACAACATTTTCTGGCTTTCTGATTTCTTCTGCCTCTGTCTCCTCGGCTGCAACCTCCTGCTCGATTTCCTCTTCGCCTATTGTCTTGGATATTGAGTAGCCTGAAACAATAAATACAATACCAAAAGCTAAGAACAGTACCCAGTTAAGTGGTGTTGCTATACCAAGGAATATCATTGCTGCGCCAACAATATACAAAACCTTTGGTATACCAAACAGCTGACGTACAAGGATTCCGGAAAAATCAGCAGCCTTTGAACCCTTAGTTACAAGAATACCTGTTGATAACGAAATAAGAAGGGATGGAATCTGAGAAACAAGGCCATCACCGATGGTTAGAATACCAAATTGCTGAATAGCTTCAGCAAATGGAAGTCCCTGGTTTAAAACGCCCATCACCGTACCACCGGCAAGGTTAATAGCTGTTATGATTAAGCCTGCAGTAGCATCTCCTTTTACATACTTAGTAGCACCATCCATTGCTCCGAAGAAAGCTGATTCCTCTTGAATCTTATCTCTTCGTCTTTTAGCTTCTGCATCGTCAATTGCTCCAGTGTTAAGATCCGCATCAATGGCCATCTGCTTACCTGGCATAGCATCCAGTGTAAATCTTGCAGATACTTCAGCTACACGCTCAGAACCTTTATTGATTACCATAAACTGAATGATAATCAGAATAAGGAAAATGATTGCACCAATTACAAGATTATTTCCACCAACGAAGCTACCGAAGGTTTCAACTACATTTCCTGGGTCACCTGTTGAAAGAATAAGTCTTGTAGATGATACGTTTAATGAAATTCTAAAAATAGTAGTGAACAATAGTAATGTTGGGAAGAAGGACATATCCAAAACTTCCTGAACAAAAAGTACGTTCATAAGTATAATGAGAGCTACCGAAATATTAAATGCAATCATTATATCCAGAACAAAATTAGGAATAGGGATAACGAAGAAGGTAACTGCAGCAAGTAAGTATAATGCAATTCCTATATCCGATTTTTTAACTGAAGCTGCAAAATCCATACTCTTCTCCCCCTTTCCTTAAAGATTAGCTAACCTGCTGATTTCTGTTGGTATAAACAACTGCCAGAATTTCCGCCACCGCCTGATATAACTCTGGAGGAATGGTTTCATCTATTTCAACTGTTGCATATAAAGCTCTTGCTAAAGGCTTATTTTCAACAATTGGAACATTGCTTTCCTTAGCTACATCTTTAATTTTCTTTGCCAGGTAATCCTCACCCTTTGCTACAACACGAGGTGCATCATCCTTTGTATTATCATAAAGAATGGCAACTGCAATGTGAGTAGGGTTTGTGATAACAACATCAGCCTGAGGAACATTTTTCATCATTCTACGCTGAGAGCTTTCCATCATTCTCTGACGCTGTTTACCTTTGATTTGAGGATCTCCTTCAGTGTTCTTATATTCATCCTTTACCTCTTGCTTGGTCATCTTCATATCATCTTTGAATTTGTAGCGTTGATATCCATAATCAACCAGGCCAAGGACTATATAAACTACACTTATTCTAATTCCTGTGTCTACGATTATTTGGAATATCAGGCTAAGAGCTGCGTTAAGTGAAATGTCATAGAGTAAAAATAATGTTTTAGCCTGACCTTTAATACTAGTATATGCAATATAAAAAACCAGCAAAATCTTCGCTATAGCAAAGAGAAGATTTACAATTGACTGCTTAGAAAAGATACGTTTAAAGCCGCTTATTGGATTAAACTTTGAAAGCTTTGGCTCTAATGGCTTCATTGTTGGCTTCCAACCAACCTGTACCAGATTAGTAACAAAATCTGCCGAAAAGCCAATTAGCAAAAACGGTAAAAGTATAATAAGAGTTTTTCCTAAAACACTTCTAAAAATTCCTATAAAGGCCTGGACCGTTAAGCCCCCCTTCATATTTACTATGTCAGGAAATAATGCATAAATCCATCTAAAGATTTCTACTATCCTGATTCCTGCGAAGCTTAGAAAAACTCTAAGTGCTATAAAAAAGCCTAGAAGCGAAACACCATTAACAATCTCCTTACTTTTGGCAACCTTACCTTCCTTTCTGGCATCAGAAAGCTTTTTGCTGGTAGGGTCCTCGGTCTTTTCTCCACCCTCTCCATCTGGAGCGAAGAATTGGAGGTTATATGGAATTAACAAGACTTTTTCTTCATACATCAATACATCCCCTGCAAATAAAGTGACATCATCTTCTTCATTTCCTTAAAAATGAATGTTGCAATATCTGGTAGCAAAAATACTGTCAAAAACAAAACTATAAAACCAACAATAATTTTGAGCTGCGCACCAACAGAAAACATGTGAATCTGAGGTGCAACCTTTACCATGATTCCAAGTATTGCATTAAGTATCATTATTACTGCAAATATTGGAAGAACTATTCTAAATCCAATAACAAAAATATCTCTCATAAAAATAATAGTGGAACTCATTAATGAATCCCATTCAAAAACTGCTCCACCAATAGGGATTAATGTATAGGCATCACAAAAGGTTCTGAATATGTATCTATGCATTCCTGAAAGAATCAACAGAATCATTATAAAATTGTTATATAAGGTTCCTGTTGCTGATGTTTCTGTCTGCAAAGATGGGTCGTATTCCTGTGCCATGGAAAGACCTATATTCATATCAATCATATTACCGGAAAGTAAAATGATGAAATTGCAGCAAAAAGTTGCAAAACCTATTATTAAGCCTGTAATTGCTTCCTTAACAACTAAAAAAGCATATCCTACTACCGTAGAATAATTGAGGTCATCAAAATCAACAACAAAATATAACAGCAAGGCGACTAAGGCAGAAAAGCCCACTTTTAGTCTGGCTGGTGTATTTCTGGTGTTGAAAAATGGTGCCACTACTACGAACATGGATATGCGGGTAAGGAGTAACAAGTAATATTCAAAATTTTGTAAGGTAAAATGTACGCTAAACATCTATTCTAGCCCAGGTATATTGAAAAGTTTGCCCACAAATCAGTAATGTAATTAACCAAAACTGTGAGCATCCAAGGACCGAAAAACATAAGTGCTGCAAATACCCCCACAATTTTAGGTATGAAGGTAAGCGTTTGCTCTTGAATAGATGTGACAGTCTGAAAGATACTAATAACAAGACCAATCACAAGAGAAACTAGCAAAAGTGGTAATGATGTAATCAATAGAATGTAAATACTGTTTCTAATGATATCTAATACCTGTCCTTCAGTCATAACCTATCCTCTCCGTAAAATGTGAAACTCATTAATAAAACGTCTTCACTAACCCGCCAATAACAAGATCCCATCCATCTACAAGAATAAACAATAAAATCTTGAATGGTAAAGAAATCGTGGTAGGTGGAAGCATCATCATACCCATTGACATAAGTACTGATGCAACAACCATATCGATAACTATAAAAGGTACATAAATCAAAAATCCAATAATAAATGCAGCCCTAAGCTCTGATAATATAAAAGATGGAACCAGAACTGTAAATGGAACCTCGTCTAATTCATCTAAATCATAGGTAATGCCAGCAATGTCACAAAACAATGCCAAATCCTTTTCCTGTGTCTGAGGGTACATAAACTCTCTGACAGGAGCGATTGCTGCATCGATTGCTTCTTCCTGAGTAATCTCTCCAGCGTCAAAAGGATCAACAGCATCTGTTTTAATCTGAGTTAAAACAGGTGACATGATGAATAAAGTCAAAAACAACGCCAACCCTATCAAAATCTGATTTGGAGGCGCTGTGTTAGTACCAATAGCAGCGCGAACAAAGTGCAATACAATGACGCATCTGGTAAAGGATGTTAGCATTATCAGAATCGAAGGCGCCAAGGTAATGATAGTGAGCACAAGCAGCATTCTAAGAGTTGCTGTAAAATTTCCGTCCTCGCCATCAAATGTTAATGAAAAGCCCTTATTGCCACTGCCGACAACCTCATCCGATGCATTAGGCGCATTTTCAGTTGCACCATATAGCTCGTTACTAGCCCCATATTCTGTACCATATTCAGTTGCATAAGCCCTTGTGCTGCAAGTAAAAAGCGTAAATGAAACAACAGCTAGTGAAAACACAAAGCTGAAAATCAAATACCCCTTCTTTAATTTTTTCATAACACACTCGTCCGTAATTTTTAATTTTGTTTTTTTGAAAACTTTTCCAATACTGATTTGAAATCAACAGGCATTATCACATCGTTTGTCTCATCATATTCTCTGAGCTGAGATGAGGATAATTCACCCAAGAGTGTAACCTCATCCTTGCCAGTGGCAACGACAAAATACTTATCCTCACCAGCTCTTATAATCTGAACAAACTTATTATTTGATAGCCTGATGGCCTCAACAATTTCAAGGTTTTTGTTTAGCCCCTGAGTTTTTTGATACCCTGCAATCCATTTTGTCACAACGGTAGTAAGCCCAAGAACTAATACAAATACAACTAAGGCAAAAATCAATTGAAAGAAGCTTTCCCCCGCCGAAGAAAGTAAAATCATATTATCCAATTACCTTCTTTACAGCTTCTAGTACACGCTCAGCCTGGAATGGCTTAACGATAAAGTCTTTTGCACCAGACTGGATGGCTTCAATAACCATAGCCTGCTGACCCATAGCAGAGCACATAATAACACATGCGTTAGGATCCTTTTCCTTGATAGCCTTAAGGGCGCCAATACCATCCATCTCAGGCATTGTAATGTCAAGAAGTACAAGATCTGGAGAAAGCTCACTAAACTTATCAACAGCAATCTTGCCGTTCTCGGCTTCTCCGACTACATTGTAGCCATTCTTGGTGAGAATGTCCTTAATCATCATTCTCATAAATGCAGCGTCGTCACAGATTAAAATGTTTTTTGCCATGTCTTCATCTCCTTAAATATATTGTTTATTCTTTGATGATTTCCGTTATTCGTACACCAAAAGACTCCTCGATAACAACGACTTCGCCTTTTGCCACGTACTTGCCGTTCACAAGTACATCTATTGGTTCACCGGCTATTTTATTTAGCTCGATGATGGTACCTGGTGCAAAATCCAAAATATCTTGGATTGTTTTATTGGTTCGACCTAATTCTACGGTTACTTCCAAAGGTACGTCTAAGATAAGGTCGATGTTCTCCTGAGCGAACTGGGCTGCAAAGCCTGGTCCAAAAGGAGTAAACTGTGCCGGTTGTACATTTACCTGCTGCTGTGGTGGGTACATGTACTGCGGCATCATCATAGGCTGGCCTTGTGGCATTTGACCTGCCATAGCATTTGGGTCCATGCCAGGTGGAGCCGCTGCCGGTGGTGGTGGCGCCGCCGCTGCTTCTGGAGCAGGAGCTGCTGCCGGTGGTGGTGATTCAGCAACCCCGTCATCAACGGTTGATTTGGAGTCATTCTCCATATTATTTAGAACTGAACCACACATCTCCTTCGCCAGTGAAATTGGATACAACTGCATCATTTCACTATCTACAAGAGTGCCTATTTCCATTTTAAAAGCGATTCTTACGAAATTGCTTTTCAGGAATTCATCAATATCACCAGCATCAATTGTTGCCAGGTCAGTAAGCGTTGCTGTTGGTGGTGATATATCTACCATTTTATTGAGCATTGATGATAGTGAAGTTGCACTTGCACCCATCATCTGGTTCATGGCCTCTGATATAGCTGACAGGTGAAGATCTGATATTTCACCATCTGTATTAGTGCCATCGCCGCCCATCATAAGGTCTGTGATAACCTTTACATCATTCTCTTTAAGAACAAGAATGTTAGAGCCATCCAAACCTTTGGTATAACCAATTCGAACTACAACGCAGGAATTATCATAGTTAGATGCTAATTCGTCCCAATTAGTTTCAGTAACAACTGGTGTCGAAATTTCAACCTTCTGATTAACCAGAGAGAAAAGCGTTGTCGCCGCACTACCCATGCTTATGTTGGCAACTTCACCAATAGTATCAATCTCCTGCTCAGAAAGCTCTCCTCCGCCGCCTCCTGAAGATTCCGGCTCAGCGGCTGGTGCATCGGGAATACCCCCACTTAGTAGTGCATTAATCTCATCCTGTGATAATACACCGTCACCCATTCTACTGCTCCTCCCTAATGATTTGTGTCACTCTTACTGCGTAATCCTTACCTGATGCTCCTGGAAGGGCTTGGAACTTCTTTATGTCGCCCACGAAAACATCCAATTCTTGATCAACCTTAGTATCAAGTCTTACTATATCCCCAACCTGAAGTTGGGAGAAATCAGCTACTGTAATAGTGCTGTTTCCAAGTACCGCTGTAACTGGTATCTTAGCGTGTGAAATGAGTCCTTCTACGGCTTCTGAATAATTGTTCTCTCCTGCTTTCTCCTTTTGACTACTATACCAGAACTTTGTGTTTAATTTGTCCATAACTGGCTCTAAAGTAATAAAAGGTAAGCAAACATTCATAAGTCCTTCAACATCGCCTATTTTGATATTAACCGTAACGATTGCTATCATTTCTGATGGTGATATTATCTGTGCGAACTGTGAGTTTGTCTCAATTCTTTCTAGTCTAGGATGTACGTCTAAAACGTTTTCCCATGGTTCTCTTAATAAGTCCACACATGAAGTCATTACTCTTTCTATAAGCAAAAGCTCTATTTCTGAAAAGTCTCTAATCTTATCAAGCGGTTCCCCTTCGCCGCCAAGCATTCTGTCTACCATTGCAAAGCCAAGATTAGAAGCCATTTCTACGATTATGTTTCCTTCCAATGGAGCGAAATCTACAACTCCAAGAAGTACAGGGTTTGAAAGAGAATTTGAAAACTCCATGTATGTAACCGCTTCGGAGTTCATTACCTCTACCTGTATATTCTTTCTAAGAAAGATTGGAAGGTTGGTGGAAAGCAATCTTCCATAATGTTCGAAGATAATCTCCATTGTACGAAGATGTTCCTTAGAAAACTTGGATGGTCTGGCAAAGTCGTAATTCTTTACAGGCTTTTCTTTATTATTTTTGATTTCATCTGCGTCTAATTCACCACTAGTTAAGGCGTTAAGCAGATTATCTATTTCGTTTTGTGAAAGAACGTCACCCAAAGTTTTCTCACCACCTTATTGTCCCTTAATTAATGATTATTGGTAAGTAGCACTACTAAAGTTTACTCTAACTATGAATGCTGACTTAAACAATCCTTGTAAAGCTTCTAGAATTTCTTCCTTTACTGCATCCTCATTATTTCTCATGTCATCTATTGTATGTGATGCGATTACCGTTTTGATTGTATCGCATATAATATTATCAGAGGTTGAAAGATTTCCCGCGCCATCACCAAATGTAGCGTAATCTTCGTTTGTAGAATCAAGTGATAAGGAAATTCCAAGTACTGCATAATGTAAGCTGCCATCACCATTATCCTTTAAGTTAATAGTCATGGTCTCACCACTATTTACTGGGTAATCAACCATATCCGCAACATTTATGGAAAGTGAACCTGCCGTATCCCCAGCTACCAAGTCCAAATCAATAGCTGAACAAACCTTTGTGATTAATTCATTAGCCTTTTGTGTTTCAGGTATGATTGTAATGGTAAGCACAGCTGTAAGAACAAGATTGACAACAACCAGTGCAAGTATAACTACCGTAATCAAATTCTTCTTCATAACATGCCTTTCTTATTCACCCAAATCTGATGAATATGAGTTGTATATTTTGATTTCAACACGTCTATTTCTTGCTCGCCCCTCTGCAGTACTGTTATCTGCTATTGGAACATATTGTCCTCGACCAGCTGATTTGATATATGCTGGATTAAGGTTTGTTACCTGCCTTATTCTATCAGCTACATACAGCGCTCTGTACATTGAAAGTACATCGTTATTTGCGTATGTACGAGATTTCATTGGAACATTATCTGTATGTCCTTCAATCTCAATGATATTGTTATCATACTGACTAAGTATCTTAGATAAATTATCAACTATTGTCAGTGCATCCTCTGTAAGTTCTGCTTTACCTGAATCAAAAAGTAGAGCTCCGTTAATTGTAATCATTACATAGTTTGCATTGAACTCAACCTCTACCTGGTCCTGAAGACCATATTCAGCAAGCTTGTTTTCTATTTCTTCTGCAATAGATTCGCTTTCAGAAGCACCAGCTTCCTCTAAAGCTTCCTTGGCGTCCTCTACAGAAACACCATTTGAAGTATCTTCCCCTTCATTTGTTGCAGAACCATCCTCTTCCAGTTCTCCCTCGTTTTGTTGGTCAGATGCTCCTTCTTTTTCATACTGTTCATCATCACCATCATGAACACTGTTGAAATAGTCATCAAACATTTCAAGCTGACTGATTCCCGAAGAAATCATTTGACCTTCACCTATTGAGGTGCCGCCTGATGAAAAAATACTAAAACTAGACTGAATGCTTGCTATTACTTCCTGGAATTTCTCCGTATCAGTACTACTCATAGAGAACAGCAATACGAAGAAGCAAAGTAACAGGTTCATCAAGTCTGAGAAGGTGGCCATCCAGGCAGGAGCACCAGCAGGAGCTTCCTCTTGCTTTGGCTTCTTTGCCATTAGCCTTCACCTCCTCCATTACCTCCACCGATACCTTCACGTGCTGAAGGTGGCAAGAATGATTTAAGCTTTTCTTCTATTACTCGTGGGTTTTCACCTGCTTGAATTGAAAGCAAGCCTTCCACTGTAATACTCTTTGACATTGTTTCAAGTCCACTGTTAACACCAAGCTTGGTACCAATTGGACCTGTTAACCAGTTAGCAATCAAAGAACCATAAAGTGTAGTAAGCAAGGCAACGGCCATGTTAGGTCCGATGGTAGATGCATCTTCCAGGTTCTTTAACATGTTTACCAGTCCAACCAGGGTTCCAATCATTCCCCATGCAGGTCCCATTTCACCCCATTTAGACCAGAAGTTTATAGTTACTTTATGTCTGGCTTCCATGTTGTCTAGATCCGTTTCTAGAATTGCTCTAACTAATTCAGGATCTGTACCATCTACTACTAAGTTAATTCCCTTTTTCAGGAATTCATCATCTATACTATGTGCTGCTTCTTCAAGAGCTAATATACCTTCTTTTCTGGAAATATTGGCTAAATTAATGATTTGAGAAATACTGTCGGCTGGGCTGACAACCTTTGGTTCATTGATAGCTAATGTGATACCCTTCAAGCCACCGATAAAGTCTGCCATCTTATTACAGGCCATGCAGGATGACAAAGAACCACCAATTGTGATAATAACTGATGGAACGTCTATAAAGTTTGCCATGGCTGCGACACCACCGGATGAAACGATTCCGAAGATAACCATTACTACACCCAGTACCAAACCAGCTAAAGAAGCTATATCCAAAACTCTCACCACCCCGTAAAATTTTAGTGAAATCTAGCCAAATTGTATGGAATTACGCGTTTTAACTTTTGTGTTTATTTTACTAGATTTAAGGTTTATTGTCTACTTTTATACATAAAATCCTCTCATATTATTGTGTTTTTTCCATGTCCTAACCACTAAATATAGAATATTCACAAAATGTTTAGAATTTTTCTACACAATTTTGAAGAATAAAAAAACAGATTGTAACGCTTGATAGCTACAATCTGTTTTATTAATACTTAATTATTTACTCAGCGATTATCTCTTAAGATTTATAAGTTCCTCAAGCATTGTATCTGATACTGTAATGATACGTGAGTTAGCCTGGAAACCACGCTGTGTAGTAATCATATCTGTAAATTCAGCAGAAAGGTCTACGTTAGCCATTTCAAGCTGACCTGTGTTCATAGATGAACCATCAGCAGAAATATCTACACCGATTCCGTCGAATTCACCAGAGTTAAGTGTTGTCTTGTAACAGTTGTTACCGATTTCTTCAAGACCTGATGCATTAGCAAACTGTGCAGCTGCAATCTGTCCCAAAAGAACTGTATTACCATTTGAGTAAGAGCCGTAGATTCTACCATCATTAGAAACTGAAAGTCCTGTCATGGTACCAAGCTTCTTACCTTCGCCACGCATAACTGTTCCATCAGGAACACCTCTGTTTGCAACAGCTGTTGATGTACCGCCATTGTCATAGGCAAGGAGCTGAGAAAAATCAATCTGAATATCAGACAACGCTCTGTTGATATTATCACCCTCTAATGGATCAACAATACTTGTATTAGGTCCTAAAAGAGATGTATGAAGAGTGATGGTCTTCTCTCCTTTATTTCCTGCATAAATAAGGTTACCTTCTTTTGTATCAAACTGTAATACAGAAGCTGCATAATCAATTATGAATTCTACATTTCCATCGACATCTGTTGTACAAGTAACAGCTGTTACAGCAGTATCATCCTCCACACCACAAACCTGTGCAAGTGTTAATGAGGTTGTAGTACCGCCTGCATCTGTATTATCAAAAGTTTTTGTACTTTGATTATAGGTGTAAGTAACGCCATTATAATTGATACTATTAGCATTTCCAGTTGTTGTTACACCTGTACCTGCTGGATATGTCTTTGTAAATTTTTCTGTATTGTCGCCACCAAAAATAGTATCCATGGTGTTTCCAGCATTCAAATAATCAGCAAGTATATTTTTATTGTTTGTGTCATAAACGCCTGTCAAATTGATAGTATATTTTCCAGTTGTTGCATCTTCTAGCTTAATAGCAAATTTGGCTGTATAAGAGTATCCAAGGTTATCATAAATAGTGAATGAACGAGCGTAACCACTAGATGAACTAAACTGGGAATCATATTTATCAAGTACGCCACTGAAGCTAGCCTCTGTTGTAGCTTCTGGAGGCGATGTAAGATTTGCTGGCTGCATAACTCTAAGAGGTGTTACAGTGTTTTTGTTGATTACAGAAGGGTTCTGTGCATCAACCTGCCAGCCCATTACAAGGTAACCAGTTGTAGTCATGGCAAGGTTACCATTTCCATCAATGTAGAATGAACCAGCTCTTGTAAACACGTTTTCAGAGCCATTATTAACTATAAAAAAGTTTGTAGTATTTGTATCTGATAATCTTATATCAAGAGCATCGCCAGTTGACTGGGCTGCACCAGATGATGTAACGGAAATCTTTGTAGCACCGTTAGTAACACCAAGACCTATCTGCTTGGCATTAACACCACCACGTGTTTCTGTAGCTCCAGATGCCTGTGAAGTTGTCTGATACATAATATCAGAAAAAGTGGTTGAAGATGATTTGAACGCAACTGTGTTAACGTTAGAGATGTTATTACCAATAACATCCATTTTTGTCTGGTGTGTCTTAAGACCAGCCACGCCAGAGAAAAGTGATCTCATCATAATGAATGACCTCCTCAAAAGGTGACTGTGTTGCCCCATCTGTCAGTCAGGGGCAATTAGCTTCCATAAGGTCCAGCTAAACTATTACAGCACCGTCAATATTTGTAAAAATGTTCTCTTCTGATTCAGTCTGATCCATAGCAGTTACAACTGTCTGATTAGGTACATTTACGATGAATGCAAGTGTATCTACTAAAACAAGAGAATCAGTTATACCCTTAGCCTGTGCCTTTTGAACACCCTCTTCCAATCTAAGAGACTGTTCTTCTGATAAAGTGATATTTCTATCATCAAGCCTTTGGGTTGCATGCTTAGAGAATTTTAGTTCAGAAGCACTTTCAAGCTTCTGCTTAAAAATATCTTCAAAGCTTGCGCCGTTAAGATTGCCAAGAGGTCTAGCCTCAGCAGCTGGATTAAGGTATGTTCCAGCAACCTGCTCTATGGAGGTAAAGTTTGGATTAATACTAATATTACTCATATATCCCTCTCCTAAGCTTCAACTTCCTTAACGGGTTCTTCCTTAGCTTCTTCTGTTCCTTCAGAAGTAGCTTCATTTCCTTTATCGGCATTTTGAACTGCATTTATTAGGTTTGAATACTGTGTAATAGAATCTATATACTTCTGATACAGCTTATCAAAATCCTTTATAAAGCTTTGTGAACGTGGATAGTCACTTAATGCGTTAAAATAACCGATTGCTGTTTCAACAATTTCTCCATCCTTAACAGTAATCTGCTCTTTGCTAGGAAGCTTTTTCATTACATCTTCAAATAAGCTTGCTACATATTTAGACATGTAGTATTCGCCATCCACTACTGATGTAATCTTCGATTTCTCATAAAGCTCACCATTAACAGATACCATTAATCCCTTTTCGTCATCCTTCTGAACGAAGTCTACAAGACCGCTTATTTCTTTTCCATTAACGTTTAATGTTACATAATTGCCTACTAAGCTATTGCCTTCGATATTTTCCATACCAGATTGAACATTTTGGATGGCTTCAATCTGTGTAAATGATGCAAGCTGTGCAACATATTGGCTATTATCTGTTGGTTGTAATGGATCCTGATATTGCATTTCAGCTACTAGAAGCTGTAAAAACATATCCTGATTATATTCGGTACTTTTTGCGTCCTTCGTTTTAGATGTGGATGTAGTAGTATTACTTTTTGTAGCCTCCTGTGACGCTTCAGTCTTTTTATATTGACCATTAGTTACGCCACCAACAAGGTCTAGCTTTACTGCATCTGCCATTTAATTCCTCCTCCCCGCTATGCCTTATAATCTAACGAGTTTCCGTTATCCTGCATCATCTGAGCTATCAATATCTCCTCATCAGACATTAATCCTGAAAGCGAATCTAAGCTGTTCAGATTAATTCCCCTTGTCTGCTTACGAGACTGATGTTCCTGCTCCTGACGCTCACGTTGATTTCTGGCATCTTCTTCAAGGTTTCTTTCAAATTCGTGAGTACCAACTGATACTTCGATTGAAGTAACCTTTGTAGAGCTATTGTTCATTTCAAGCTTAAGAGCTGCCATCTGGCTTTCTAAAGCCTGCTTCACTGCATCATTTTCTGTGAAAATCTTTGCAGTGATTTCATTTCCTCTTTGTGTTACCTCCATGAAAATTTTTCCTAATCCTTCAGGATTTAATGTCATTTCCATGGTAGTTGATTCTGCATTAGTTAAAACCTTTGCCTGCTCAACCAGCTGATTAACAATCTCATCTGCTGTAACTGTTTCTCCTGTTGGAAGGGAAACGATCTGTTTTTCAGCAGAAAACTGTACCTCAACCTTTGGCTCAGCAAAAATCATTCCCTCTGGTTTGATTTCGGTCTTTGTTTCCACCTTAGAAGTAGCATCAAATTCTTTTTTGAATGAAGGCTTATCATCTGCATTGTTGTCAGATGACTTGTCTGGTTCGTTAGAATTTGAAATCTTAACAGGTGTTAACTCTTCTGTAGAATCAGTGTCAGTAACTGAAGCTTCCTTTGAAACCTCAGCTTTTTCTTCCTTCACTTCCATCTTTGGTTGAACGACTATTGTTTCATCAACAACATCCTCATCAAAAATAACAGTATCTTTGTTTTCCGTTCCCTCTGTTATCCTTTCAGTAATCTGTGGTTCTACCTCCACTTCAGCATCAGGTGTGAAAGAAGTAAAAATCTCCTTTAATTCTTCAAAGGATTTATTAGTTTCATTGAATAGCTGGTTTGTAAGCTCGTTTACAGTATCAAGAATTGTTTTAAATTCCTCACTCATCACCATTGTGATGGATTCATCTTCTCCTGTAAGCTTCGCAACTACCTGAGATAGATTTTGAGGGTTAAACAAATCCATGATAGTAAATCCAAGAAATTCTAAGACCTTTTCGATGTCCTCTTCGGTAACACCAAGCTCTTCTTCAATGACTTCTTTAACTTCCTCAATTGCTTCTTCGATTTTAGAAACCGTCTTTGAAGTATCTTCCCTTACTTCAGGCTTGCTATCTACCATTTCCGGCTTTTTGTCAGTTGTGGTTGAAAGCTGCTTAGTCTGATTTGGTTCCTTCAAATCTGGCTGAGTTCCTTTGACATTTGAAGAAGTAGCCATTGAATCGCCAGCATTTGTTCCTGCCAGCTTCAAGGTCTTTTCGAATAGGGCGGCATTTTGTGGGCCAGTCTTCGCGGACTGCATCTCAACATTAATGCTCTTTACCTGCACCAGCAAATTCGAAACATTGCTACTTGTCATGCACTGTCCTCCTTTCTACATATTATGTTTTCAAGCTGCTATATAAGAATTCTAAGGTTCCATCATCTTTGTAATGATAGCTGCATTTTCTGTAGACATAGCTGAAATGATATCGGCTCTGGTTGCTGCATCCATAGAAGATAGAATCTCGCAAACCAAATCAAAATCATCAGTCATGGTATCAAAAATTGCGGCTGCATTCTTTGGCTTCATGCTAGAATAAACCTTTACATAGTCTTCGATTTCAGCATCCTTTTGAAGCTGCGAAACCACCTGCTTGTAAATAGCTTCAGCATTGTCAGGCTCAATGGACTCATAGTAACTCTTATATTCATTTATATCGGGTGCTTTATCTGAAAAAACAACCTCTTCATAAAATTTTTCTTTTTCCTCTTCAAAAGCAGCCTCATTAGCTTTATACTCTGCAAGCTCTTGAGATGCAGCCTCTAACTCAGCAATATAGTCGCTATTTGCGCTTCCCTCCTGCTTAAGCTGTTCTATCTCAACCTCCAGCTCTTTAATTCTAACGACAGCTTCTTCTACTGTTTTGTAAGGAATTTCTTCCTCTTCCTCCTGTGGAATATAATCTTCTATACCAGGAAGGATTTGATTAACATATGGAACATCCTTAAGTACAGGAAATAATACTGTTGAACCAAATCCGCCAACATCCATCTTTACTAAAAACGCAAAAATAACAAGCCAAATTAAAATGATAAGTAGTACAACAAAGGCCATAATAAGGCCTCCTACAACACCCAGTCGTTCATCGTCACCTGGATATACTTCACCATTTTTATGAGCTTCTTTTCTTGCTTCTTTTTCAGCTTTTTTCGCCTCTTTTTTGGCTTCCTTTTCTGCTTTTTTCGCCGCCTTCTTATCAGCCTTTGGATCTGCTACCTCTTCGGTTGTTGCTTGTGTCTCTGTAACGTCTGCCATAACTTATCCTTCCTCTTTTTCTGAATTAAAATACGAATAACTAACTAGTTCATCAGTAACCTTGCTTTCTTCGTAATCCATTTCGTCTAAGAATTCTTCAAATGCATGCTCCCTAAGCTTTTCATGCATCTTTCGTTCCATCATTACATCATTTAACCTCTTTCTGGCATTCTCCATAGCCTTTTGTGCCTTGGAAAGCTCTATCATTTGTTCTCTAAGAGCAACCTTCACAGAGGTTATTGCATTTTTACAGGTTTTAATTTCTTTGATATTAATCTCACCAACAGATAAATCTCTAAGCTGCTTTTCATATCCAGCCTGCTTAATCATCAGCTCTCTCAGCTTTCTTTGCTCCTCATTAAACCTGGCTGTAGCCATGCCAAAATTCGCCTTTTCCTGCTCTTCAATTTTCTGTTTTAATTCCAGGATGTTTTGCATCCTATAAACGAATTTAGCCATAGGCGCCTCCTTGATTATTCATCAAAAATAGCTGTCATCTGACTGATGATATCATCATACTCAAACTTGTCATGAGTTTGCTGAAGCAGGAAATCGTTTACTGCATCTATCTTTTTAATAGCATAATCGATGGATTTATTAGTTCCATTTTTATATGCTCCAATGTTAATCAAATCCTCAGCCTCCTGATATGTTGCAAGAACATTTTTAAGCTTTCCGGCAATTGCCTTATGCTCTGGGCTTGCAACTGCAGACATAACTCTGGATATAGATTGAAGTACATCAATGGCTGGATAATGATTTTTCTGGGCAAGCTTTCTGTTAAGCATAATATGTCCATCCAAAATAGAACGGGCTGTATCTGTAATAGGTTCATTAAAATCATCACCATCAACTAAAACTGTATACAACCCAGTTATAGAGCCAACTGCCGAATTTCCTGCTCGCTCCAAAAGACGAGGCATTTCAGAGTAAACTGAAGGAGGATAGCCTCTTGTAACTGGAGGTTCACCTGATGCCAGTCCTATTTCACGCTGAGCCATTGAAAAACGTGTCAGCGAGTCCATCATAAGAAGGACATCCTTTCCCTGGTCTCTAAAATATTCTGCAATGGCTGTTGCTGTAAGAGCAGCCTTTTTTCTAATCAAAGCAGGCTTATCTGATGTAGCGCAGACTACTACTGACCTAGCCATACCTTCAGGTCCTAAGTCATTTTCTACGAATTCTCTTACCTCTCGGCCACGCTCTCCAATAAGAGCAATAACATTTATTTCAGCCTTTGTATTTCTGGCAAACATACCCATAAGAGTAGATTTACCAACACCAGAGCCGGCAAATATTCCAATTCTTTGGCCCTTACCAACTGTAATAAGCCCATCTACTGCCTTGACTCCCAGTGGAAGTGGTTCCTTGATAATAACTCTGGACATAGGGTCAGGTGGATCTGCCTCTGCAGGGTACTCTACTAGATTTTCAAAGCCAGTTAAATCATCTACATCTGAAGGCACACCTAGTCCATCAACAAGATGCCCCAAAAGCTCATTTCCTACAGCAACTCCCAGTGGATGCCCAGTGTTTTCCACCATACAGCCAACACCTATTCCCTCAACATTCTCATAAGGCATCAAAAGCAGACGTTTATCCTTAAATCCGACAACCTCTGCTTTTATTCTCTCCTGAGAGCCCTCTACTATGATTTCACACAAATCACGTAGCTTCGCCTCAGGTCCCACTGATTCAATTGTAAGTCCAACTACCTTAACCACCTTGCCAAGAGATTTAAAATAATCTTTGTCAACAAGCTGCATTAAAGAATTCGCATCCAAATTATCTTCTCCTTAACTCAAGGCTCTTATTTGTCTAATAAGATTATCTAACTCCGTATCAATGCTACAATCAAAAATACCCCCATCTGTTTCTATGATACATTGACTGTCATTCAAAAGTGGGTCCGCGATAATATCAAGGCCAACCTCTGCCCCAACCTTTCCTTGAATTTCTTCCTTTTTGCCTTTTATAAATTCGGCATTTGTTTCACTAACCTTTATTTGCATTTGGCCAGTGCGTTCTATTTTCATAATGCAGTGGTCCAAAAGATGATATAAAACATCCTTTTTACCACTAAGTTCAACATTAAAAACGTGTTCAAAAACAGGAAGACACATCTCTATGATTTCTCGTTCCATTTGAAGCTGTTTTTCCATGTAGTCATTCTGGATACGATCTACCTCGGTCTGCATCTGCATTTGGGCATTCTGAAGCTCCATAGCTGC
>CACYLQ010000004.1:0-12991 GCA_902775195.1 uncultured Pseudobutyrivibrio sp. | reverse complement strand
AGCTGTGCCGCAGAAAGAATCTCATCTGCCTGAGAGTTAGCATCTGCAATAATACGTTCTGCTTCTTCTCTAGCTTCATTAAGAATTGCCTCAGTTTGCTCAGACATATCAACAGGCTCTTCTTGGGGTTCTGCAGAAATAGTATCTACAAGCCCTAAAAATTCGTCTACATTCATGCCCTCTGGGATTTGCTCGCCAGACTCCTCCATAGCTGCAAGACGCCTCTGCCGCTCTTCCTCTAGAAGCTTCGCCTTATATTCTTCTTCCTGCTTTTGGATAAGACGTTTAGCAAGCTCATTGGAATCAATTACAGTAGATTCCCTTTCGCCTTCTTCATCATAATTATCCGGAGCAACAGTAAAGCCATAAATGACGTTTTTACTAGACAACAAGTTCGTCTCCTCCACCTCTTGAAATAACGATTTCTGCGGAATCCTCAAGCTTTCTAATAATACCTACAATCTTCTGCTGAGCTTCCTCAACATCCTTCATACGTACAGGGCCCATGAATTCCATATCTTCTCTAATCATAGCTGCAAGACGAGAAGAAAGGTTTTTGAATATAGCTGCCTGAACCTCATCATTAGCTCCCTTAAGTGCAACTCCAAGGTCTGAATTATCAACATCTCGAAGTACACGCTGAATAGCTCTATCATCAAGAAGCAAGATATCCTCGAATACGAACATCTTCTTTCTGATTTCTTCAGCAAGCTCTGGCTCTTCGATTTCCAGAGATTCCATGATACGTTTTTCTGTACCACGGTCTACAGTGTTAAGAATATTAACAACTGCATCTACACCACCTGCAATACTGTAATCCTGGTTGATAAGAGATGATAGCTTTCGTTCAAGAACTCGCTCAACCTCTTTGATAACCTCAGGTGATGTTCTATCCATCATAGCAATACGCTTTGCAACATCTGCCTGCTTTTCAGGTGGCAATGCGCCAATGATAAGTGATGCCTGCCCCGCCGACAGGTACGAAAGAATCATGGCAATTGTCTGAGGATGCTCCTCTTGTATAAAGTTGAGAACCTGAGAAGGCTCTGTCTTTCGAATAAACTCAAATGGTCTAACCTGCAAGCTTGCAGTAAGTTTGGTAATAACATCCTGTGCACGGTCGTCGCCAAGGGCCTTTTCCAAAAGTTCCTTGGCATATCCAATACCACCTTCCGCAATGTACTGCTGGGCAAGACACACCTGGTAAAATTCTTCAATAATTTCCTCCTTGAGCGCCGGAGAAATACTTCTCGTATTCGCGATCTCAAGTGTAAGTTCTTCTATTTCATCTTCCTTGAGATGTTTGAAAATCTGAGCGGATTTCTCTGGCCCAAGAGCAATTAAAAGTATAGCTGCTTTTTGTACGCCGTTTAAATCTTCAGTTGCCATAAATTATGCTCCCCAATCTTCGTTTAGCCAATTTCTCAAAAGCTGAGCAACAGCTTCTGGTTTCTCATCCACAAATTTTTCGATAAGGATACGAGCCTCTGATTTTTCTGTGTAGCCAATATCCTCTAATTCTTCTTCCTCCTCTTCCTGAGTAGAAGCAATCAAATCGTCAATGGTAAGCTCCTGTTCAACAGGTTCTTCCTCTGCCTCTGTCTTAAGACTTCTAAATACAACGAAGCCAAGCATTGCAAAGATAAGAAATGCAAGAACGATTTGAAGTATTTCTGTTATTGAAATGCCAGGTCCCTCTGAATACTGGAACATTGGTATTTCATAAGCAACTACCTTAACACTTGCCACTGGAAATCCAGTAGCCTGAGCAACAACCTCTACAATATCATCAGAAACCTCCTGCTGAATTGGATCGGAATTATCCTTTACAAACTCATCGAAGGTCTGTCCTAATTCATCTAAGGTGCCATCCTTTTCCATTTTATCCTGATTATATATTGCATAGGTCTTACATGTTACTGATATAGAAGAATCTTCCAAAACTCGCTTTCCCATTTCATCCTTGTGGGTTGTGATTCTCTCATCAGGTAAATAATCCTTGTAAAATTCTTCTGTAGACGTTTCTGTCTGGTTATTATCCTCCATAACATAGGTGGTATCGTCATCATTTGTATCCGTTCCTGGAACACCGCCTGCGCCATTTACTGAGTTAGAGCTGGAACCTGATTCACTGTCAAGATAACCCTCTGTACGGCCTTCATCTATAGAATAATCGTAATCAACATAGCTGTTTTCATCAAAGTTCATTGAAAGATTAACGCCAACAGAAATGTCATCGTAAAGATTAGTTCCATCTAAAACCTTATGAACTCTTTCAGCTATTTCATTGCTTGCCTTTTGTCTAACATCCTGATTGCCTTTCGCACTGGATAAGGATGTTGTCTCCTCATCTCCTGGGAAAAGCATATTACCTTCTGTATCCATAATGGAAATGTTATCAGTAGTATCATTTCCCAAAGTGCAGGCTACATATTTTGCAAGCCCTCTAGCTGTTTCTGCTGGCATTTCAGATGAAAGGGTCAATGTAATTGTAGCCCAGGATGGTTCTCTGTTTGCGATTAATGTTCCATCCTGCTCAGGAATATTTAGTATTACATCTGCATGTTCTATCATTGATTGAAGTTCTAGAGTCTTTTCGTACTTTTCCTCTAGAAACTCTTGATATTTCTTTTGCTTATCAGCCTCTGTGGTAGAAAAGCTTCCGTCAAAGACATCCTTCATGGAATAGCCAGAGCTTGGAATATCATTAGAACCAAGGACCACATTCATCTGTCCATAGTCCTTATCAACAACATAGAATGTAAAGCCATCTTCACTGGTTTGATATTTAACGCCCTCGCCTTCAAGCAATTCCTTAACCTGTGCAGCCTGCGCTCCATCCTCGCATTGAATCAATTCAACGTAATTTGGTCTTGTAATAACAACCGCTAAAATAATAAAAGACACAAGAACAACAGCAGTAATTGACACTATCAATACCTGCTGTCGCTTTGTAAACTTTCTCCACCATTCAAGTATTCTGTTTATGATTGCTTGGATTTGTTCTGGCATATTATCTCCCCTTTAAGCTCATTAATAATACCTAAACTATATCTGCATTTGCATTATCTGCTGGTAAGCTTCAAGTACTCTGTCTCTAACGGCAACAGTGTATTGAAGTGCAATATTTGCTTTTTGCTCCGCAATCATTAAATCGTGCGTGTTGTCAGTCTCACCTAGAGAAAAAGCAACCTCCTCCTTATGAGCAGCCTGGATTTGTGAATTAGTATCGTTCACTAAATTCATTACAGAATCCAGCATACTCTGAAATCCTTTATCTGCATCCACCTTAACTTCTGCTGTGGATGTAACTGGTGTAGCACCATATAATTCCTTAATAGCAGCAATATCCATTTAACTCCTCCCCTGCCTTTTACAGTAAAAGCCCTTCTTTGATATAGTTACTGGCCAACCTGAATTCCTGTTGTTGCCATGCTCTTTATAGCCTGAAAAGCTGTAACATTGGCTTCATAAGAACGGCTGGCATCAATAAGGTTAGTCATTTCTGTTACTGTATTTACGTTAGGATATCTAACATATCCATTTTCGTCTGCATCAGGATGAGAAGGGTCATAAGCCATAATGAAATCTGTCTCGGTATCCTCGGAAACCTTGGATACCTTAACACCATTTCCCATATAGGCTGCTGTACTATCCTTAAGAATATGCTTAAAGGATGGCACACCTGCCTTTAGCTGCTTCTCCTGAAAAGTAACAATCTTTCTTCTGTATGGACCACCATTTTCAGTACGTGTAGTACTAACATTGGCAATGTTTTCTGCAATAACGTCCATTCTGAAACGTTGTGCTGTCATACCTGTAGCTGCAATATCAAAAGGTTGAAATAATCCCATAGCCTAACCTCCTAACTGAGCCGATTACTTAGAAATCACTGACTTGAACCTGTTAAATTCATTAGTGGTACTGGTCATTAATGCCTGATACCTAATGGTCTCTGACGCAAGCTCTACGTTTTCAGTATCCATATCAACATTGTTACCATCTAATCTATATGAATAATTTTTGTAATCTGTATATTCAATTCCTTCAACTTTATGTCCATCATCATCAAGCTTGTTAACTGCACGCTCTAGAGATGTTTCACGAGTGCCCAGGAGTTCTTTTCTAAGGACGCTTTCGAACTCAATATCCTGCCTTTTATAGCCAGGGGTATCATCATTAGCCATGTTATTGAGAATTAAAGTCTGTCTCTGCCAGCTGACATCGGCTGTATTATCCAGTGCGTTTACAAAACCAAAAGCATCCGAAGTAATCATAAAATATACCTCCTAGATTAATTTTAATTATAAATAATATGTAAAAAAACACAAGGGATTTTTACATCATCTAGTGCAATTCCAACAAACCAAATACAAGACGTTGTATCGAACCTTAATTTTTTATTAGATGTTTATATATATATTATGCTATTTTTGTGTATAAGTTATGAAAAATAAGAACTTTTTATAAATAAACAAAAAAGGACCTACTTTAAGTAAGTCCTTTTATAACACAAATCCTTTTATTTATTTTTCTTAATTTCATCAAGCTCATCAAATACAACATCATTTAATACCTTAATGTATGTACCCTTCATACCTGAAGAACGAGACTCGATAACACCTGCCGACTCGAACTTGCGAAGAGCGTTTACGATAACTGATCTTAATTTTTGATGCAACCAACACCCCTTCGTTACCATCTAATTCATCAAAGATGTGAATGATTGCTTCAAGCTCTGAGTAAGAAAGTGTTGAAATAGCACTTTTAACTACCTGAAGCTTTCTGTTTTCCTCTGCAGACTCTTCGTTAACTGAACGCATCATTTCAAGACCAACAACTGTTGTGCCGTACTCTGTTAAGATGATATCGTCAATATCGTACTGCTTGTCAAATCTATAAACAAATAATGTTCCAAGTCTTTCGCCTGCAATATCAATTGGAGCAATGATTGCTGAATACATATCGATATCAGATTTTTCAAAGCCAAGAGTCTTAAGATTAACATTTTCCTTTGTTGAAAGGATTGAAAGTAATCTTTCGTTTAAAAGAGGATCAATAAAACCACCAACCTCATCAACGATAAGCTCGCCGATTTCTGTTGTATTTGGAAGATGTGAAAGTCCAAGTACCTTACCCTTCTTTGAAATAACAAGTACTGAAGAATCAAGGATTTCTGTAAGTACAGAACAGATATCATTGAATACTACCTTTGATGAATTGTTATTATGAAGAAGCTTTCCAATCTTTCTTGTCTTGTCTAATAACTGTACACTCATTTTAAACTATATTCCTCCTAAATCTAAACATACTCAAACATTCATAATCATCTTTCCCCTAATTTTGTGAAATTTGTGTACATTATAGCACCGATTAAAACAAATTACAAATAATATCAGAAAATTTATGCTATTTATTCTGATTTTCAACAAATCTGCATTCATCGTTGGCGCAAACTAATTTATTGCCCTTTTCAACCATGTAGGTTCCACACTTAGGACATTTTTCAGTAGTCGGCTTAGACCAGCTGATAAAATCACACTCTGGGTGATTAGCACAACCAAAGAACTTTCTACCCTTCTGTGACTTTCTGATAACAACATCGCCGCCACACTTAGGGCAAGGAACACCAATCTTCTCAAGGAATGGCTTTGTGTTGCGACATTCTGGGAAGCCTGGGCATGCTAAGAATTTTCCGTGAGGGCCGAATTTGATAACCATGTTTCGTCCACATTCCTCACAGATAACATCTGTAACCTCATCATGAATCTCAACCTTTGCAAGCTCTTCCTCTGCAACGTTAACAGCCTTTTCAAGGTCTGGATAGAAGTTTCTAACAACAGACTTCCATTCAACATTACCTTCTTCTACTCCATCTAAAAGAAGCTCAAGATTAGCTGTAAACTTATCATCTACAATGATTGGGAAGGATGCTTCCATAATAGAATTAACAACCTCTCCAAGCTCTGTAACGAAAAGATTCTTTGCTTCCTTTGTGATGTAGTGACGCTTAATTAATGTTGTGATGGTAGGCGAATAAGTACTTGGTCTACCAATTCCAAGCTCCTCAAGAGTCTTAACAAGTGAAGCCTCTGTAAAATGAGGTGCCGGCTGAGTAAAGTGCTGCTTTTCTTCAAAGCTATTAAATTTAAGCTTAGTATCCTCAGTAAGCTTTGAAAGTGGATGAGTCTTTGACTCCCCTTCGTCATCAGCAGATACATAAATCATCATAAATCCATCAAAATTGATAGATGAATCAGCTGCTGTGAACACATGATTCTTAGCCTGTACATTAAGAGATACTGTATCATAAATTGCATTTGCCATCTGGCTAGCAACGAATCTCTTCCAAACAAGCTGATAAAGTCTAAATTGATCTCTTGTTAAGCTATCCTTGATTTCTGAAGGGATAAGCTCAATGTTAGCAGGACGAATGGCCTCATGGGCATCCTGTACCTTACCGCTATTCTTCTTAGCTGAAGCATTTGCCTTAGAAAGATAATTCTCACCGTAGTTGCCAGTAATGAATTCTTCTGCAGCTGCTCTGGCTTCATCTGAAACTCTGGTTGAATCTGTACGAAGGTATGTAATAAGACCGATTGTACCATGTCCCTTTACACTAACGCCTTCATAAAGCTGCTGTGCAACGCTCATTGTCTTTTGAATTGAAAAATTCAAAGCCTTTGACGCTTCCTGTTGCATAGTAGATGTTGTAAATGGAAGAGGCGCTTTCTTCTCTCTAGTACCCTTTTTGATAGATGCTATTGAAAAATCAGCACCCTTCAAATCTTCCATAATCTTATCAAGACTTTCCTTATCTGAAATGTCCTTTTTACCAGTTGTATCGCCATAATATTTAGCGACGATTGGTTTCTTAGAATGTTCTGCATCAAGTAAAACATCAAGTGTGTAATATTCCTGTGGGATAAAAGAATCGATTTCTTTTTCTCTATCACAGATAATACGAAGGGCTACAGACTGAACACGTCCAGCCGATAAGCCTCTTTTAACCTTTGCCCAAAGAAGTGGTGAAATCTTGTATCCAACCATTCTGTCAAGCATACGTCTAGCCTGCTGAGCATCAACAAGATCCATGTCAATTTCTCTAGGATTCTTGAGTGCATTTTTAACAGCTGTTTTTGTAATTTCGTTAAAGGTAATACGATATACCTTTTTATCCTGTAAATTAAGGGCGTGAGTAAGATGCCATGAAATAGCTTCTCCCTCACGGTCGGGATCAGTTGCGAGATAAATCTTATCTGCTTTCTTTACTTCCTTACGAAGTGCAGCGAGCAACTCTCCCTTTCCACGAATTGTAATATATTTAGGTTCAAAATCATTATCTGGGTCAAAGCCAAGCTGGCTCTTTGGCATGTCTCTAACATGACCTTGAGAAGCCATAACCTCATAATTACTGCCTAAAAATTTCTTGATTGTATGCACCTTCGCAGGCGACTCCACAATAACTAGATTTTTTGCCATTTAAATTTGCTCCTATATCTTAAAATAGAAATCGTTTCTCACTATACAACATTATTTTTTTATTTTCAAGAAAAAATTATCTCTATTGATGGAACAATTCAAATAAGTGGTATGTAATCTGACTACAAATCATCCCATTTTTACGTAATTATTTTTGAAGACCTCTGTAAGCAATCCTTGCTTCTCCAAAGACAACACAAGAGATAATAGTTTTAAATAATCCATTTTGCTTTCTTCTAATGCTGTTGCAAGACTTTTTGGATATTCATCAAATAAATCATAAACCTTCTTTTGCTCGCTGGAAAGCTTAGGATTTGTTTTTTTAACTTTTTTAACATTTGGACTTTGTCCATAGGCTTCTAAAAGCTGGTTTATAAATGCATCAATGTCATAGATAATTCCTGCCCCCTGGGCAATAAGCTTGTTTGTGCCTGTACTTAAGCTATCCCCTATTCTTCCTGGTGTGACATAAATATCCTTACCGTGCTCTAAAGCAAAATCTGCCGTTATCAAAGAACCTGATTTTTCCCTGGCCTCAATAACTACCACTATATCAGAAAGTGCAGATACTATTCTGTTTCTCCTTGGAAAATTCATAGGAAGAGGACTGGCTCCCATTTGATATTCCGAAACAACAGCTCCACCAGATGAAACTATTTCTTCATATAATAATCTGTTTTCGCTAGGATAAATTACATCACATCCACTGCCTAATATGGCAACAGTGTTTCCGCCCTTATCAAGGCAGCCTCTATGACCATAGGTATCAATGCCTCTAGCCATACCACTAATAACAGTAAAGCCGTTAGCCCCAAGCTTTTCTCCAAGCTCAAGTGCCATCTTTTTGCCATAGGCGCTACATCTTCTGGCTCCAACAATTGAAACGGCTCTTTGAAAATCAGGTAGCTTTCCTATATAAAATAGTCCATAAGGAACATCATAAATGTTCCTAAGCTTTTCTGGAAAAGCATCACTTTCTACAGTTACAAAAGAAAAGGGGGAATTACAAAAATCATAATACTCCTTTTCTAAATCAAAGCTGCTTTTGTAGCTTAAGAAAGCATCAACCGTTTTTTCCTCTAACAGCTTCGAAGCCATAAGTTCAGCCTTTGTGGCATTGTATATGTTATAGCTATCGTAAAAATAGTCTATTAATTTAGCCTTTTTGCTGTATGGCACATCTTCATTTTTCATAAAGAAATATTGGTAATGTATGTTTTCCATTAAATTCCCTCCTCCCAATATCTCTTATCCAGACCACGATAACACATGGCCTCCTGCAGATGTTCCATAAGGATATCTTCGCTTTCTGCCATGTCCGCAATGGTTCTGGCAACTCTTAAAACCTTGTGATAGGTTCGTGCGGTAAGGGAATATTTTTCATACATACATTCCATATATTCAATTTCTTCATCGGTGAGACTACAAAATTTATTCATCAACCCACTTGGAATCTGGCTGTTAAATTTGAAATCGTAATTCTTATATCTCTCCCTTTGAATCTGATGACATCTAATTACACGTTGTCTGATATCAGCTGAGCTTTCATTACTTTGCCTCATGGATATCTGGGCAAAATTTAATGTTGGCGCCTCAACACAAATATCGATTCTATCCAACAATGGCTGAGATATCTTCGACAAATATCTTTGAATCGACATTCTGGTACAATGGCACTTGTTTAAATCAGGATAATATCCACATGAGCATGGATTCATTGCAGCAACCAACACAAAATCCGCTGGAAATGTAAAGCTTCCTGCTGCTCGGGAAATGTTTACCTGCTTATCCTCAAGAGGCTGTCTTAAAATCTCCAATGTGCTTTTATTAAATTCTGTAAGCTCATCTAAAAATAAAACACCCCTGTGAGCTAAGGATATTTCCCCAGGATGAGGGTTGTGTCCCCCGCCCACAAGTCCCTGAGCTGAAACTGTGTGATGCGGGCTTCTGAAAGGTCGTGAGGTAATAAGCCCCTTTCTTTCATCAAACATTCCGCAAACAGAATAAATTTTGGATAACTCCAGCTGCTCATCATTATCCATCTCAGGAAGGATTGATGGAATGCATTTAGCAATCATTGATTTTCCAGCCCCGGGAGGTCCTACCATAAGCATATTATGCATACCTGAAATAGCAACCTCACAAGCCCGGCGCAATGCCTGCTGCCCATTAATCATTGAAAAATCATAATCTTCCTCAGTGATTACCGCACTAGCTTCTGCCTTAATCTCCTCCTCTTCAAAACGACCTTCATTCATAAGCTCTATTACATCGGATATGTTTTCAACTCCAATGGTTTTTATGCCTGAAACAAGTCTCGCCTCAAGAAGATTCTCCTTTGGAACAATTAGTATTTCAAAATTCTGCTTTTTAGCCTCTATCGCCATTGATAGCACACCGTTAATCGGCTGTATTTTGCCATCTAAGCCAATTTCTCCGCAAAGGCATATAGATGAAAGCTTTTCGCATTCAATTACGCCTATAGCCGATAAAATAGCCACAGCAATAGGTAAATCGAACCCTGCACCTGTTTTTCTAATGCTTGCTGGGGATAAATTAATGGTGATTCGTTTAATAGGCAAGGCATACCCTGCATTCTTTAATGCAGCTCTAACTCGCTCCTTTGCCTCCTTCACCTCAGAGGATAGATATCCCACCATCTCAAAAATGGGCATACCTTCAGAAATATCTGCTTCCACAGATATTAGCTTTGAATCGATACCAAAAATGGTAGCTGTATTAACAATACTATACAATTAATCTCCTTACGGATAGGAAATGAATTTTAAAAAAATTAGACAGGCGTTATATTAACATACGCCTGTCTAAAAATCAACATAATTATAACTATCTAATTCTTTCTGTTAAACCTAACTTCTTATGAACCTTTCTTAAGGTCTTGTTTGCGAAGTAAGATGCCTTATCAGCATTTTCCTTGATGCATTCGTTAATGAAGGTCTTATCCTGTTCAAGTTCACGGCATCTTTCATGGAATGGAGCAAGCATATCTGCTACTGACTCACCAACAGCAAGCTTAAAGTCGCCATAGCCCTTGCCCTCAAATTCCTTTGCAACCTCGTCCATAGTCTTGTTTGTAACAACGCCATAGATTTCCATAAGGTTAGAAACACCTGGCTTGTTTTCAACATCATATCTAACCTCAGCATCAGAATCTGTAACAGCCTTTTTGAACTTACGAATGATTGTATCCTTGTCATCGATAAGATAGATTGTTGCATTAACATTCTCATCTGACTTTGACATCTTCTTATTAGGCTCAGCAAGAGACATAATTCTTGCACCTGCCTTAGGGAAGTAACCTTCTGGAATGGTAAATACATCACCGTAGATGTTGTTAAATCTTTCTGCAACGTCACGGCAGATTTCCAAATGCTGCTTCTGGTCAGCTCCGATTGGAACTAAATCTGCCTGATAAAGTAAAATATCTGCTGCCATTAATGCAGGATATGTAAATAAACCTGCGTTAATGTTATCTGCGTGCTTTGCTGACTTATCCTTAAACTGAGTCATACGGTTAAGCTCGCCCATGTATGTGAAGCAATCTAAAACCCAGCCAAGCTCAGCGTGTGCTGGTACATGTGACTGAAAATAGATACAGTTCTTCTTAGGATCAAGACCTGCAGCTACATACTGTGTATAGATGCGTCTAGCATTCTGCTTAAATTCTGTAGGGTTCTGTCTAACTGTAAGTGAATGTAAATCCATAACACCGAAGAAGCAATCGTATTCTTCGTTAAGATTAACCCAATTCTTAAGTGCTCCTATATAATTTCCAAGTGTAAGCTTTCCTGTAGCCTGCATACCTGAGTATAAAACTTTTCTTTCCTTTTCCATAATGCATTATCTCCAATTATTTATTGTGTAATATATTCTTTCTGATGTATTGGTTTGTAGCTTCTTCTCCCTCATTTGCAAGATGGGTAAGCATATCCTCTAGTAACGCCGCTGTATCAGGGTGCATAAGATATTTTGCCTTACCTCTGTTGTAATATTCAAGAGCGCTTCTGTCTGTGTAAGCATCCTTTTGGTAAGTCTTACATGCTGCCACTCTATCGCAATACATTTCTACCACGTAATTAACTGGCATTCTCATACCAGCCATACCAGATTTTCCGTCTAATGCGTAGTCAATCCAGTATTCAAAATGATGTTTATTTCTTCCTTTGTGATGTAGCCATGCCATAGATACCCCATTGGCTTCTCTTTCAGCGTTGTTAGGACTTTTATCCCCTTGATAATATTTTGCCCCAACTCTGAATTCTACAAAGGAATATTTAGAAAGGTCATGCAGCAGTCCCTGTTTATATAAACCAACTTTAAAGCAGCCCTTCATAACTAAATGTCTATGATGTGTAATCGTTTTAAAATGTTCCCAAGCCTTCATTTAATTCATACCTTTCTTTACTTTAATTCCAACTAAAACACTAATGGAATTGCCTGGAACATTAATTGATTGCTGGTCATGTATAGGCTTTGGAGAAAAATCTCCATCATAATCAGCAGTATTAAAACACAGGCGCCATCGTTTTCCTGGGGATAACAACGGCAGTGCCATATCTATAGCATCGTAATGATAGTTATAGCATACAAAAACCTCTTCGTTTTCGCCAACATACGCACCGTTATATAAAACTCCAAGTGCCTTTTGTTCCTCGCCTATAGACATCATCCATGGTTCTGTGCCATGGAAGGACATATCTGGAAGACCTAAATGTCTGTAGTCATTCATCAAAAATGGATTCTCAACCCTGAGACATTTGTGCTTCTTTCTAAAATCTATAAGCTGCCTAACAAAATCTGTAAGCTCAGCTTTGCTTTTGGTTTTAGAAAATACAGTGTAACCTGATTTGTTATCCTGGCAATATGGATTGTTATTTCCAAGATGTGTAGCTGCAGCCTCGTCGGCAGCCACAAAAAGAGGTACACTCTGAGCCATCATAAGAGCTGTAAATGCATTTCTCATTTCGCGGAAACGATTTGCATTTATCATTCTATTGGTAGTCTTTCCTTCTATGCCATAGTTGAAGGAATAATTGTTGTTTGTTCCATCTCTATTATCTTCACCATTGCCAAAATTATGCTTTTCACCGTATGAGAATGAATCCCAGAGAGAAAAACCGTTAACATTGGCCATATAATTGACAAAACCATAGTTAGAATTCTGTCGTCTCATGTGATTAGCAAACTGAACCATGCTACCGTTCATATGGTTTTCTATCTGTCTAGTCACATTCATAAATGAATCATTGTAAACGAATAAGTGCTTCTTTCCAGATTCCTTGCAAAGGATTTCTTCTGGTATGTATTCGTAGAAAATCTTAGTATCTGCAAGATATGCATCCTCTGCTATCCGCTCAATTGGAGCGCTATTGCCTACAATATGGAAACCATCGATGTGGAAATATTCAACATAATATTTAAGACATGCAAGTATCATATCCGCTGATGTTTCTACAGCAAATGCCATCTCCATAATGATTTCAAGGCC
>CACYLQ010000003.1 GCA_902775195.1 uncultured Pseudobutyrivibrio sp. | reverse complement strand
CCGATACGGCCGACGATGTCGAACAGACATCAACAACAAATGAAGTAGTAATTGAAACAGGTAATACATCTAACGACACAAATTCTAGCACTAATCAAAGCAATACCGTTTCTGGTAACGACACCATAGATAATAGCAGCAATACTACAACAGAAAATATTGATGAGGCAGATGCAGCTGAGTCAGATTTTAATTTATTGGACACTCTTAGAGAATCTAAGGTTACTTGGCCATGGGATTCAGGTGATGACGACGAATGCCAGCATGAAAACCTTAATACAGACGATGTGGACTACGTACATATATCAGATTCAAAGCACGAGTTATATTACAAGTGTAAAGTTTGCGGTGAATATGTAGCTAGTGGAACTACAAAGGATTGTACAAGCAAAAATCTTACATATAAATCTGCGGATGCTACTCATCACAGTGTTTCAGGCACATGTGATTTATGTGGTGGGAAGTTCAGCTACAAAGAGGAATGTAATTTCGTAGCAGTTGATGGAGATGAATCACATAAGTTCTGTGATAAGAAAGGCTGCTTAAATGTAGTTGATAACAGAAATACTAATCCAGAGATTACAAAAATAAAGGCTGAATTAGTATCAGGTGATCCAGCTAAGTATGTAGAGACTATTACAGAAGGTGGTCAGACATACACAGCATTCGATTTAAAGACTAAGATTACAGCTACAGTTAAGGTAGAGGCACTTAACGATGAGACATTTGATGACATCAAAGATGATATTGATGCAAAGCTTAGTATTAATGATGAATATCAGCAAATGAATCTTGATGGCTTCGATAACGGCGTAGCAACATTCTCTTGGACTTCAGAGGATATGTATGCAGATACAGTATATGTTGATGGATTTAGTATGGAATATGCTATTCACCAGAAGCTTAAGGATGGCTCAAGAGGCGAGGCTGTTAAGTCAGGTCAGGTTGGACAGGAGCTTTACTATATTCTTAGAAATATTGATACAGATAAAGCTGTTTCTAATATCACTGGTACAGTTACAGATGGAGCTAAGTGGAAGCTTGATGATAGCCATAAATGGTATTCAAAGAATGTTTCTGGTCATAAGAATGCTTTGACACTTACTTGGGAAGGTTCAACAAGCAAGGAAATCGATATAAATTCTGTAAAGGTTGCAGAAGTTGATGCCAACGGAAAGGCTATTTCTACTGACGGTATCCAAAAGGTTAAGGTATCTTCGGATAAGAGAATGGTAGCTTATGGTACAGGTCACTTCTTCTTCATCACTTATACAAAGTATAAGCTTGCTTATGCCAACACAATCCAGTACACAGTTCCAGCAACTGTTGATGGACAGCATACCTACAATGTAACCTTCAAGTTTAAGAATAGCAACAAGGAGCATACAAGAACTCTTTGTACATACATTGATAATACAGCACCTACAGCCACAGCTCCTGTGTACGAATCTGAGGCTAAGAAGCTTAATGGCAAGTATTACAACAAAGCTGTTAAAGTATCTGTAGATGTTGCAGATGAACATCTTAGAAATGATTCAGCTATTGATGCTTCTGGACAGCAGAGCAACAAGCCTACAAATGATACAAAGACAAGCACACTTTCAGTGACTGTAAAAGATGGAACTTATACTGTAACAGGTAAGATTTATGATTTAGCTGGTAACTGCACAGAAATTAACGATGAAAAGAATACATTCATTGTTGATACTAAGGCTCCAGTAGTTGAAAAAATCAGCTACTCTTCAAACGCTTCTAGATTAAACGGTAAATACTACAAGGATGATGTAGAGGTTAGTGTAAAAGTAACTGATAAATACCTTTCATCTAAGTCACATGTAGAGGTAGCAGAAGATAATTCTTCTAAGATTGCTAAAGATGAGATTACTTCAGACACTCTTAAGCTTAATGTGACAGCTGAAGGTGAGTATGTAGTTACTGGTAAGATTTATGATATGGCAGGTAACTGCACAGAAATCAATGATAAGGCGAATGAATTTATTATTGATAAGACTGCTCCAACTATAGCAGTAGCTTTTGACAATAATAATGCAAAGCAGAAGATGTACTACAACGCATTCCGTACAGCAGAGCTTACAATCACTGAGAAGTATTTCTCAGAGGCTGGAGTTAAGGTTGAGAAGGGTGATAGCAAGTATACAGAGCTTCCTGAATTACAGAAGTTTACAACTGACGGTATAAAGAATATTTCAAAGCTTTCTTTCAATAAGGATGGCCATTATGGATTTACTGTAGTTGTAACAGACTTAGCAGGAAACGAATCAGAAGCTTATAAGGTAGATGATTTCGTAATTGATACAGTTGCTCCAAAGGTAACTATCAACTTCGATAATAACGAGTTTAAGCATGAGAAATATTACAAGGCTAACAGAACAGCAACAGTTGTTCTTGAGGATGAGGAAGTATTTGAAAATCTTTCATCAGCTGAGGCTAATATAAACTCAGGCATTACAGTTCAGTCTAAGTACGGAACACCTACATTCAACGGAATGTCAGGCTCAAGCAGCAAATTTACAGGCACTATCCTATTTGATCAGGATGGTGAGTACCAGATTTCAAAGGTAGATTTCTACGATAAGGCTGGTAATAAGGCTGTAGTAACTACAGAGACAGACAGCAACTACAATGCTGAATTTGTCATTGACAAGACAGCACCAGTTATCGATGTGACATTTGATAACAACAACGCTATGAACGGTATCTACTTCAAGGATGAGCGTACAGCAGAGCTTACATTCAAGGAGAAGAACTTCACAAGCGAGCAGGTTACTATTAAAAAGAATTCTGGTGAGCAGAATCCAGTACCAAGCTTTGGTGGATATACTCAGTCAGATATTAACAATATTACACATATCAAGTTCGATAAGGACGGTAGATATGGATTTACAGTATCTTGCGAAGATTTAGCAGGTAACCTTTCAAATGTATTTACTACAGATGATTTCGTTATCGATTTGACTCTCCCAGAGCTTGAGATTACAGGCGTTGAGGATATGTCAGCAAACAACGGACGAGTAGTTCCAGTAATCAGATCAAAGGATGCTAACCTTACAGCTGCTTCTACAGAGATTAGTCTTACAGGCTCTAACAGAGGTAAGGTTTCACCTAATATGACAACTACTAAGGGTGCAGAGACATTTACTTATGAGATTGCTGATTTAGCTCATGATAAGAGCAATGATGATCTTTATACATTATCAGTTAAGCTTACAGACTTGGCAGGTAACAAGGTTGAGAAGACTTACAAGTATTCACTTAACAGATTCGGTTCAATCTTTGTTCTTAGTGATGCAACAAAGAAAATGGTTGATAACTACTATGTTACTAGACCACAGGATGTTGTTATTACAGAGATTAATGTTGATTCCCTTACAAGCAAGGAAGTTTCAGTTGCCCATGATGGTAATGTTAAGAATGTGGCAGAGGGTAGAGGCTATCAGGTAAGTGACCTTACAAACAATAAGGGATGGCACTCAATCAGCTACACAGTTAATGCTTCTAACTTCAAGAAGGATGGAATGTATTCTGTAACAGTATTCTCTGAGGACAAGGCTACTAACAAGCAGAGCAACCAGTCAAAGGATGCAGAAGTTAAATTCCTTATGGATGCTACAGCACCTAGCGTTGTAGTTTCTGGTCTTGATGATGAAGGCGTATATGAAGAAGCAAGCCATGATTTCTCAGTCAATGCTGCAGATACAATGGGTGTTGAGAAGATGTCTGTTCTATTAAATGGGGATAAGCTTGGTGAGTACTCAGCTAAAGAGCTTTCAGAAAATGGTGGAACAGTAGTACTTACAATACCATCAAAGGATGATTACCAGAAGGTAGAAATCATCTGTTCAGATATTGCTGGAAACAAGACAAATCTTGTATATAACAACATTCTTGTATCAGAGAAAGCCGAAGAGCTTTTGATATCAGATAACTTGACACCTACTACAGGCGGCAATGATTCCAAAGCAGCTGTAGGTACAAGCGTTATAAACAATATTTCTAAGGTAATTGCTATCGTAGGTATTATTGTAGCTATCGTGATGATTGGTGCAGTAGTGGTTATTACTAATAGAAAGAAAGCAAATAATTAATTAGATATATTACTGGAATACCAGTAAAAATATATAAGCCAGATAAGGAGGAAATTAAAATGGCAAATCAGATTAGAATTACACCAGATCAGATGAGAGAAAGAGCAGGTCAGTACCGTAATGAGGCTGATACAGTTAACGGAGTAATCTCAAACATGGATTCACTTCTTTCAAATCTTCAGTCAGAGTGGGAAGGTCAGGCTAGCGAGTCTTATGCAGCTCGTTACGAGGAGCTTAAGCCAGGATTCCAGAAGGCAGAAGAGCTTATCAGAGAAATCGCAGCAGCTCTTGATTCTACAGCATCTATCGTAGAGACAACTGATAGCGATATCGCAGCTCAGTTCCAGGGCTAATTAATATAACTTAAATATTTTGCGGCAGGCATTTTGTCTGTCGCAAAATACTATTTTTTAGGCAAATTGATTTATAGGTTGAGAGAGTTCAATTTATAAATGAGGTTGTCATGGGAAGGCAACTATTCATAATTTAAATGTGAAGAATGAAATTGAAAATTCAAGTTGAAGGAGAGGAATAGATGAACACATTAAACATTTGGATGATGATTGTAGGTTTAGAATTACTGCTTGTAATAGTTTTGATTATTGTCGGAGTAGTACTGTTACTTAGGAATAAGAATCAAAGAGAAGATTTTAGAGAATCTCCATCAGAGATAAAAATAATAAACTCAAATAAAACTATTAAAAGCGAAAAGAAGAGAAGCAAATCGGTATATACAGGACCTTCTTACCGCAATGTAAGGTCTGCAAATATTGATTATGGCGATGCAACTACTGTTTTAAGCAAAGCAGCTTTAAATCCAGTGGAAGATGGAGCAACTACTATATTAGATTCAAATGATATGGTGCAGGCTGTTTCTTTAGGTAAGCTTACAAGAAAGAATACTAATGAGACTATTGAAATAACTAAATCAGATTTTTCTGTTGGAAAGGATAGGATGCATGCAGATTATTGCATTAGCAATAATAGGGCAATTAGCCGTCAGCATGTAGTTTTTACCAGAGGTAAGAATGGCACATATGTAAAGGATTGCAATTCAACAAATGGTTCTTGGATTAATGGTATTAAGCTTCAAAGCGAGAGACAGGTATTGTTGAATGATGGAGATGTGCTAAAGCTTGCAAATGAAGAGTTTATTTATGGTGCGTAAGAAAATACCAACACCATATTTCAAAGGATTTTGATGAAATAATAAGGACATACATATGATTAATAAGAAAAAATGTACCATTAAAATCACAGGAATAGTCAATGACATACATGTAAAAAGCAATGATGTAACACTTATAACAGTTTCATACCTAGTTGATGGCGAGGAATATGAAATTAAGGAAAAATTAAAGTACAAAGGAGAAACTATTAAATTAGGTTTTATTCCAATTGGACAAAGGCGTTTTCCGGTTATAGGGACAAAAAGAGTAATGGATGAGGTTGATATATGCTATAATCCGGAAAATCCAGCGGAGGCATATATAGTAGGAAATGACGGATTTTGGACATCATAAGAAATAAAATAAAAAAATATAAAAAGGAATATTAAACATGGGATTATATTCATGGGCCAGATGGGGCTGTCATGGTCTTGATACATCGGGATATGATAATGCGGATGACAAGGTAGATAAATACACTAAACTTTTGAATGCATTAGATAAACATATTGAAGAGTATGCTGCAAATAAAGAGTTGGTAGATTCGTATTTCAAAAATGTAAATGAGACTTTGCAATCAAATAATGCTGGTACACAGGGCCATTGGTTAACATTCTATAATGACAAGGTCAGACAGTGGAAAAGTCATAGATACAGTTATTATCATCGTATGACAGAAGAGTTTGAACAGGCTCAAGATAGAAGAATAACAGTTAACAATATGAAGAATAACTGGGAGAATACCAGGGCAAACGAAGCTAGCAATTTGGATGCAGCAAGGCAAAGACAAATAGAAGAGGAAGAGCGGAGAAGAAAAGAACTTTTTGGTTTTTAATACTCTGTAAAGGATAAAATGAACACATTATTTAAATGCGATGGCGCAGCGATGGATTCAATCAAGACAAATCTAGTGCAGGCACAATCATATCTGAATCAGGCCTATACAGATGCTTTAAAATTGCAGAAAGAAATTGAGTCAAAAGAGGATTGGACAGGAAAATCTGAACTAGTAGCTGAGGGTTTTCTTGATATTCTAGTGCAATATCAAAAAGATTTTTATGGGGTAGAGAACCCACAATCTAAGGCGATAATTGCTTTAAATGAATTAGATACTAATCTAGATAACTTCTTTTCCACATGGGAAGATTATTTGGCCTTGGAGGGGAAAACACTATGAGATTTACATCCGACGAATTAATGTTTATTACCTCAATGACTAAAGGTCCTATTCCGTTTGGAATATTTTTTGAAAAAAGGCGTGGAACTAAAGCTAAAGAAGCAGCTATTGAAGCTAGGCAAGCTCTAATAGAAAAAGGTATCCTGACAGAAGATGGGATTACTAAAAAAGGATTTGCAGTTATTAAGCTTTGGGAAGACTATCGAAATGCAAGAAAGCATCTTGTGGTAGCAAACAACGTTATAGGCATACTAAATAATAGACGCTGTGTGGTTATTGTTTACGATGAGAATGGATTTGAAATAGCTAGTGGTGATAGTTCAGCATTACTATTGGGTTTTATCAAATCATATCCTGCATTGGGAAGAGCTGATAGAGAAAACAGTAAAAATTATACTGATACTACAATGGATTATGAAACTTTTAGAAAGCTCATTAATGAAAGTGGAAGAGAGTATTTTACAATTGGCGTTTTCCCTGCAAACAGGCAGCCAGGTGAAGAAAGAATTATCTTTTGGAACGATGAATGCTTTAATTCATATAATCCTCACAAGCACACACTTAAGTATGTTGAGCCATCTGCTGTAAGACGATTTATTGTGGATGCCTTAGATTTGCATAAGGAGGTGGCAGCAAATGGCAGATAGATCAGAAGTAAAAGTAGCTGATGAAGCATTTGCATATAACAGTAGCATTACCTTTTTGCCAATACATTTAGCGGAATCGTTGATTAGCATGAATACAGAACTAGCTAAAATTGATGAGTTATTAGTTGATGACGGAGTAGAAAGTATTTATCATATAAATCAAGAGGACAATATCGACTATAGTATGGAAATGCTTGGAGAGTTGTTAGCTTACTCTAGTGACTTGGCATTTTATGCATTAGAGCTGATAGATAAACCTTTATATAAGAATTTCAATCTAAATGCTACAGAAAGCATCAGTAGAATAAAGGTAGAAGATTATAGCACTGAAAATACATTAGGGATAACATATACAGCACATACTAGCCATGGTGATTATGAAAACTGTGCTAAGAAGACTCTTTCAATTGAAGATTTCTTAGGTGTTACTGCACCTGAGAATGGTGGCAATTTATCTAATATTCCAAAAGAGTTTTCGGATTTCAGTAATCAGTATGTAACTATGTATGAAAACCTGAAAGCTAATCTGGTGGATGAGGATGGAAATCAGATAACCCTTGAAGAATACCTGGACCAGCTTGTTAGCATGGGAGAGTTTTCTCATACTAAGGATCAGCCGTTTAGGCAGTTTCTATCAGCTGTGCTTGATATTACTATAATACTTCCTCTAATAGAGGCATGCACAGGAACAGATTATATTACAGATGAAGACCTTTCAGATTTTGAAAGAGGAATGAAGGGTGTTGGTGCTGTAGTAGGAGCATTCTCGCTAGGTACATCTTATGTGGCAATGAAAGGCGCAGGATTTGCTACCCAGGAAATCCTTATGAACATGGGAAAGGCTGTTGCTATAGATGTTGCTTCTACCACTACATCATACTGGACAGGATACGCTTGTAATGAAATGGGATTGCCATTACCACTTACATTGATGTTATCAATGGGAGCTGGTATGGGAACCAGTTATGGGTTGAATAAGTTAGCGTTTATTGACTCGATAAGGTTAGAAAAAGCTGCAAATGATGAGTTGTTAACATATGTTAGTGATGAGGATTTGGCTAAAATAAACAGCTGGAAATATCGACCAGATGATGTGACTTATGCGAATTATAAAAACTACTTTGATAATCCAAAATATGTTAATCAGATTACTGGTGAAGTGGTTGTACCACTAGACGATGTAAAAATAGCTGAAATAATAAATTTACCAAAGGGAACAAGACCAGATCCATCTTTATATTTGCCACAAGATTATATTGATATTCACTTAGCTCAATTTGAAGATGGCGTTTCAGTTATACAGACAAAGTGGGCATATTCAAGGTATTCCGAAACAAATGGTTTTGTTGGAGTACCAGATGATAACACTTTGTTTGTTATGCCAAGAAAATTCTGTGATGAAGTTATAGCTGAAGCTTCTGGGGATATTTCAATAATTGAAAAACGTCTTGGATTTCCAGAAGGCTACTTTAAATCAGGTGGTGGACTGATAAGAATTGATGTAGATAATCTTGAAGGTTTAAATTTAAGAATGCCAACTGGTAATGAAACAGGGGCTAATTCATTATGGATACCTGGCGGAAGAACATCTGGGGGCGTTCCAGAGGCTATAACAAATACTATTCCATTAGATAGGACAACAATTACAAGAATCGAGGTTAGATAAATGGATTTAATCAAATTAATGGATACCGCAGTAGAAAAAAATGAAATTATTAGATTACTATGTGGTGAAAAACCATATGAGATTGATGTTACAGAGTTTACAAATGATGTTTTTCCAACAGAAGTTAACTATGTTTTGGTGAATTGCATTTACAATAGAATAAATGATGTGCCAAATTTAGAGAGTATCTTTATTAATTGTTTGAAAGAAATGATTCAGAAGGATGCAATGAGTTTATACATAGCCATATTATATTTTGACGCATGTATTTTTCAAGAAGAGAATGGCAATGCAACATTTTGTATTAATAAAAAAGAACTATCTGAAATAATAAGAACAAGCGTGGATTATTATAAGAATACACTTTCTAATCAGATACAATTTCCTAATGGATTGATTAAACATAATCCTTTGAAGAATATAGAGAACTTTAATAAATATTATGAAAAACGATATTCATTTTCAATAGTTTAAATATTTACTCTAAATTGATTTGTATAAGTATCTTATTTATAAACATATTATATATTGTGTTGATGTCAATCGAAGTCAATAGAAATTCAAATTAATTAAAGAGGTTTATATGACAGAACAAGAAGCAAAGGCTAAATGCATAGAAATTTTTGATAAAAATAAGTTATATATTATTCTTTCTGAGAAGCAGGCAACTATGTTATCAGGAACATCAATACCATTTATAGGGCAACCAGAAGGACACACAGTTATCTATTTGTTTGATGATTATGAGTCAGCAAAACATTTTGTGGATGAATTACATTTTGAAAAGCTTGAAAACAATTATCCTATAGCTGAAATAAACAAAGAAAGTGAGGTATATAGTTTATCAAGCATTATCAGTATTGCGATGGCGCTTGGAGTTGAATCTATGGACTATAACGCTCTAACAAATGATGCTCTTGGTGTTAATCTGCGATGGTTTTGCGACGTAAATAATGTTAACCCACAAAAGATTTCCATGATGCTAACGTCAGAGCAGATGGAAAAAATTCAATCTAATGGAGATGGGATTAAAGTTGCTTTTAGTCCTATGAAAATTATTAATTTTATTGATCCTTATGATATAGATGCAGCTGAAAAAGAAAAAGATTTACGTTTAATATTCGATGCAGGTGAAACAATAGGAGATTATAGGAATACATACTCATCTTTATCAATGATAGAATGTTTATTATTATTGGACCATGTAACTACTAAATACATACCTGCTGCCAAGGCTCAAAATAGAATAGCTGATGTAGAGTATTTTAAACAGGTTGAACCTATATTACAGGAAGTTGTAATGAATAAATTGGCGGATGAGGCCAATTTATTCACTGCTGTTGATAGTAATAATAAGGTGATTGTAAATAACAATTCGGTATACGTTTTAATTACGGATTTATATAAATATAGTGGACATCATATATATCAGAAGCTAGAAGGTGTAGCTAGTATAAAAAAACTGATTAGGGAGAATAATCCTCAAAGAATAATTGTAACAGATGGTCCAAGATACATGGGAATTATACCTGTTGATAAGTTCTTGACGAAATTTATATAGGGGGCATTATGGCAGATAGTAAAGAAATAAAAACAGGCGTAGCACTATTAAACTACGTACAGGAAATTACAAATATAAGTACAAATCTGAGTAGTGCATTGACTGAGGTTTACACTGCCAGAACATTGTTAGAGTCATCATATGTTGGAGATGCGAATGAAGAAATGTCTCTATACATAAATTCATTGTATGCTCACATCCAAAAGATGATGACTTTATATGGAAGCTTATTAACATATATTTACGGCGCCTATGAAAAGCTGGAAGCTACTGATGAAGCTCTCAGCCAATGGATTCTAAATAATTGGGGTGTCGAGGTAGAAGTTAAGGATGGGCAGATTGTAGCACCTTAGGAATAAGTAATAATTTGGAATATCATTTAAGTCCAGCTGCTATATTTGGGGGCGGGCCTTTTTAATTATTAGCTCACTTCAGATAAATAAAATATGCCAACATAATATTTCAGATTTTGAAAGAGGAATAATAGCATTAAATGGAGGAAGATGATGGGATTAGATATTACAAAAATGGCGATAACAGGCTTTAGCGGTGATAGATTTTATTTATCTGATTATGATGGGGAGAGTTATATAACATGGGTTGATGATGCTATAGAATTATGCTCTGCGTCACCTATCAATGAAGATTCTGAAAAATATAGAAATATATATTTAACAGAAATTAATCCTGAAGACTTATCAGATATCAAATTAGCAAAAATATATGTAAAGTATATGGGTAATGAATATGAGGCTTTAAACATTGGGAAAGGTTTTGATAGTGTAATTTTAAAGGCACGAAAAGGTCTTGAATACGAAGATAAGAAAAATGGATTTGTTGATAATATTAATGAACGCATCGCGTGGAAAAAGATTAAGAGGGATGAAATAGAAGATATTCGTATAGAACAGACCAGTGTATATGAGGAAATGTTAAAGAAGTACGGAGAAGATATTTAGAAATTTTCTTAATGGGGAGATTTTGAAACATGAGAAGAATAGATAATACTACAATTGAAACAGATAAGAAGGTACTTCAATTTGATATTAGTACAAATGGAAGGTGGCACTGGACAGTTGAATACTGTGTTTAGTTGGGGAACAATGAAAGAAAGCGGTATAGTTTCAGGTGGCCTGATGTTGTTACTCATTAATGGAGGTATATTCTATGATTTCTAAGAAAGAAATAAATGACATTTTACAGAGTAAGTTAAAAATAAGAGAGGATTTTACCGTTGGTGAGTTTGCTAGAAAACCTGGAATGTGTGGGTGTGTAGATATAAAAGGCGGCTGGTATTTATATTCAGTTGATGATCACAATGACTGTATTTTTACAGGTCCTTTCAATGATAAAGCTATTATTTATGCTTGTGCTGTAAAGCTTCATAGTGGAAAATTATTTCAGGAATATAGATTTACTAATGAAGAATTTTCAGTATATATGAGCAACCATTTTTATTCTATAAATGATATTTAATTGAGACGGTATATTCATACAAGAACTGAGTCTTTGATTTGGATTTATTTGAAGAGACAAAGAAATTTGTCGGCATATTAAAGAAAATCGGTTGGAGCCTGTGATTGGTTCTAATGGAATTATAATCAGTGATTTAAAGTAAATCAAAAGGACGTATAAGTACAATGGATATGAGTAGTTTTTTTAAATATGATGTTGCTATAAAAAAGGCATTAGAAAACGATGAATTAGAAAAATTAATGGTAGGTGAAGGCAAATATCATTATGAGGATAATCTTTGCGAAGGACCGGTTGATGAGGTGAAAGTTCTAGCAAGTATCTATAAAGTGGTAGAGGACGATTCGACGATTGCCGACAAATTTGTTGGTGTGCTAGGAAAACTTAGCAATGGATCAGTAGATGAAATGCTCGAATGCTTACAATACATAAATATATATTTACTAGATAAGAAGTTTAATGACAATACTTTTGATTTTGAAGTTAATGATTTAATATCTGACGTTGGGAAAAGAATTGCACCTATATATAATGAAAAAAAGCTTTCTGCGGAGAATGAAAAAAAACTTTCTTTTCTTGAAAAAAGTTTTAAGACATATGGAATATCGTTATTCTGATTGGAAAATTTGTATGAACTGATTGTCTTTGAACGATGAATTATATATTAAAAGTTTTAGAATCAGCAGAAAGGTGGGGACACCAATGGCAGATACTAAAGAAATTAAAACAGGCGTAGGAGTTCAAGAGTGACAATAAAAGAATTAGAAAAACAGTTGGAGAATGAAAATCTATTAATAATATATGATAGAGGAGTAGAAAAGAAATATATTAACGGTGAAGATTACACTAATAGAAGATTATTTCCTCTTGAAAATCGATTTGGAATATATGAGAGAGAAGATGGCAAATATGTTGTCTTTTTTACCGAGGATGATAGAGGTGGACTGGAATATTATAACAATGCTTGTGATACTGAGTCAGAAGCGTGTGATTCGCTGTACAAAAAGATTACTCGATTAGATAGGATATATAAGAAAGATGGAGCAAATTTTTTAAAATAGTATTATTACTGATAGATTCGGTTTTTAGTTTTGGAAATTGGAATAATTGAAGATGTAGTAATAAATTAAAGGAAATTATTTGAAGTATGATAAAAAAAGAAGAGATTGAGAGAATTATTAGTAGTAGAGTAGAAATTCCGGAGACCTTTGTGGTCGGAGATATTATAAGAAGGCCAAACAATTTGGGATGTGTAGAAATTAAAGGTGGTTGGTATATATATAGGGTGGATGATAGAGGCGGTTGTACTTTTACTGGACCTTTTGATGACCAAGCTATTATATATGCTTGTGCACAAAGTTTGAGAGTTGCAAAGAAGTTTAGCGAATATAAGTTTTCTGATGAAGATAGGGATAAATATATAGATGTACATCTTTTATTTGATGAGATATAAATACTACTGACTCCTTTGAATCAAGAGCTATGGCACCGTATTCTGATCCTAGCATTAATGATGTGGAAGAACATTTTTATAGATTAAATAAAGATTATACAATGACAGCAGGCAGCACCATGGTTTAACAGCAGCGGTGGAGCAAAACAATTTGTGCCCTTTATCAGAAAATGTTTTTGTTAAATTAGGAATAATAGGAGTATTCTAGCAATGAATAAGGATTTATTAAGAGAGAAATATTGTGCGTATAAAGAACAACTATTTCCGTGCTATATGGAAATGGAAAAAGAGTCTTTTGAAGAATATTCTTTTGGTTATTTTTATGATGATCTAGAAAAAAAATGGAAGGTATACATAAATAAGGAACGAGGTATACATAAAATAAGATTTATTATGGACTCAGAAGAAGAGGCTATAGAAGAAGTAAATTCTATTTTGGATTATGAAATAGAAAGTAGGGGCTTAATATAAAATAAGGGAGGAATTTCGGAAGTAAGCAAATCAATATATAACACCATTAGATGGATTTACTATGAAAAGATTGGGGATATTATAAGAAGGCCAAACAATTTGGGATGTGTAGAAATTAAAGGTGGCTGGTACATATATAGGGTGGATGATAGAGGTGGTTGTACTAAGTGGTCCTGATACAGGATTTACAGTAGGTTACATTGTAAATAATGGAGATACTTTAGCAACAAATAGCCAGAAATCAATTCCTGTATCAGAGTTAGTCGTTCATACAGGAGATATGGACTGCAATTAAAGTTGAAGGAACATTTAGAATTAACAGACTGGAGGTCGACTAAAGTGAAAAAATATATAGTTGAAGAAGGGGATATTACAAGAAAATATATAGATAAATATTTGTCTGCTTGCCAAGAAAAAAAGGAAAAAGAATGCTTTAAAGGTAAAAATTCAGACTATAGGTTTATACTTAGAAACTCGATGGTTTTGAATATGACTGATATAGAAGTATTAATAGAATATGTATTTTATCCTATGTATGTGAATGGGAATACTACAATAGATAAAGAAGCAACAGAAGTTTTATTTGATTTATTACACGAGAATGACGTATTGGGAATCTATCAAGTTGTCGAGTATTTATATTACCAGAACTATTTGAAAGAAAAATTTACTGATATACCATTTATAATAGATCCATTACAGTTTAAAAAAGGTCTATATCAAGCTGTAGAAGAAGGTAAATATACTATGGAAAACTATAAAGAGGGTGATTTTTCTATGATGCGTAATAATATGTATCAGATAGTTATGAAAGAATTGGAGAAAATTTATCCTTTAGAAGATAATAAATGTAAAGGTAATCAACATGGCAGATAGCAAAGAAATAAAAACAGGCGTAGCATTATTAAACTACGTACAGGAAATAACAAATATAAGTACAAATTTGAACAGTGCATTGACAGAGGTATATACTGCCAGAACATTGTTAGAGTCATCATATGTTGGAGATGCAAAAGAAGAAATGTCTCAGTACATAAATTCATTATATGCTCACATCCAAAAGATGATGACCTTATATGGTAGCCTATTAACATATATCTATGGTGCCTATGAAAAGTTGGAAGCTACTGATGAAGCTCTCAGCCAGTGGATTCTTAATAATTGGGGTGTCGAGGTTGAAGTTAAGGATGGACAGATTGTAACACCTTAGGAATAAGTAATAATTTGGAATATCATTTAAGTCCAGCTGCTCATTTTGTGGTGGGACTTTTATACAATGTGACTACTTAATATAAATACAATTTGCCCCAATTAGATTTTAGATCTAAAGGGGGCGGCTATGTAACTATGCATGAAAATCTAAAAGCCAATCTGGTGGACAGTGATAATATGTTGAAGGAAAATGATGACTATAGAAATGCTTATAGAAAAGTCGATAAGAGGATTTGATGGAAGTAGATTCTTTTTATCTTATTACAATGGGGAAAGTTACATATCATTAATTGATGATAGGATTTTTATATTATCTCAAAACGCCATTAATGAAAAATCTATTGCTAAAAGAGATGGTTATTTGACTGAGGTTATTCCTGAAGAGTTAACGGATATTACTCTGGCAAAACTGTATGTGACATATGGTGGAAAAGAATATGAAGCTTTAATGGTTAGTAAGGGTTTTGAGGAAATTATACTAAAAGCTAGAAAAGGGTTTGAGTATGAAGATAAAAAAATAGGTTTTGAAGATAATATTCATGAGAGATTAACTACAAAGCAAGTGACTAGAGACGAAATAGAAGCTATTCGTGTAGAACAGACCAGTGTATATGAGGAAATGTTAAAGAAGTACGGAGAAGATATATAGAATTATGATAGGATCAGAGGAAATAAAAAAAATTATTAGCAGCAGAGTAGATATACCTGAAACTTTTGTTATAGGAAATATTAGTAGAAGACCGGATAGTGCTGGATGCGCTGTAATTAAGGGTGGTTGGTATATTTATACAGTAGATGCTAGAGGCGGATGTATATTTACAGGTCCGTTTGGCGACAAAGCTATTATTTTTGCTTGTGCGAAGGAGATGCGTGTTTCCAAACTTTTTGATGAATATAGGTTTTCTGAAGATGAAAGATATATGTATATGCATGTGCATCTTTTATTTGATGAGATATAAATACTACTGACTCCTTTGAATCAAGAGCTATACTCGGTTATAGAGTTGCTGGATTTAGGAATACTAGAAGAGGTGACAGAAATCGAAGTATTAGGAGGTTTATAGTATGAAGGATAGAATTGAAAAACTAGTAGGAGCAAAACTCAATATTAATATAGATAAGGATGTTATTGTATTATATCGAATAAATGATAATTATCCAGAAGATAGCATCAAACTAATAAAAAATGATAGTGATTATTCAATTATAGAAAGCCATAGAGATAAAAACTATGAGTTGTATAAAACCGATAATCAATGCGAGGCAATAATTATTTCAGCCCTAATGTATAAAAAAATGTGCGATGAACTAGGGGATATACTCACAAGAAATAAAATAAAAGAAATAGCCAAATCTCACAACATAGAAGAAATGCATAGTTTTTTATACACTGTTTTAGAAAAAGAATTATTTACAATTGGAGAGTTGGAATACGATAAAGTATCATTGAAGGAAAATGGGGATAAAGGAACAGTGTATTTTCATAACATGCCGTTATCTCTTGTTGAAAATGCGAAAATAGAAAGATGCTATTTGGTTTTATATAACTTTGCTATGAAATATAAAGAATATAAGAAATTTTATGATTGTCTATCTGAAGAGGAAAAACAAACGGTAGACTTCGATAAACTCGCAGAAATGTATGTTTTAGTTTAATGCGAAGTCGCGAATATAGGTTTTCTGATCCTAGCATTAATGATGTGGAAGAACATTTTTATAGATTAAATAAAGATTATACAATGACAGCAGGCAGGGCAGCACCATGGTTTAACAGCAGCGGTGGTGCAGAACAGTTTGTAGTTTATAAAACTATAAATATGAAGGAAAAATATATGCTTAAAAATATTTTAAAATGGATAGAATTTCCTGTTTCGTATGTAGAAGATAAAGGGGGAACTATTTTTTACAAAGATGGTACTTATCCATTGGAGCATGCAATAATGAATAGGACAGAGGGGAATGAGAGTGTTGTATATGAAATTCAAATGGATAAACTTTTTGAATTGTATAGGACAAATAATTTTACAGAGGCAGAGGTATATACCGCACTTTTCACAAAAAAAATATTTAGAAAACAAGACGATAATGGGCAAAATATAATTGATGATTACATAAAAAACAATACTGTTGAAGATATAATAAGTTATTATGACAAATTAGGATTGTCCAATTATTATTCGTTGTGTCAATCCGAAAAAAAATAAATTAGTATTGTTAATTAATGATGGTGTGGCATCAATAGTATTTAATCATAAAGTAATACCTTATGCAGAGAATATCGATATAAAGGATGCACTTAGTTTTTTATATTCGTTGATTGAAGAAATGAAATACATATTGGATTTTTATAACAATTTGAGTGAGGCTGAAAAAAGTAGTATAGATTTTGTAGAATTTGCCTATAAATTTATTGAAATATAGATGATAACAATAAGAATGAGGGGAAGATATGTGCTTACTTAATAGAATACTGAAGTGAGGTATTTGTTAATGAAAAAAGATGAATTTTTAATAAAATTAAAAGATATTCAGGACAGTCTAGGTAATTGGAATGTTGAGTTGGGAGAGGAAACATTTGCAGATTTTATTATTGGCTGCTTTTTTGATGAAACAATTGGTAAGTGGAAGGTGTATGTAAACAGAGAAAGGGGACGCCATAGCATACGTTTGGTTACAGAGAATGAAGAAGAGGCATTTGATAAGTTGTTAGCAATAATAAAATTTCAAGCTGAAAACATAAAGTATTGGAATAATTGACAATAATACAAAATTTATTGATTAACCCTAGAATGAAGCAGCAGATAGCAAAGAAATAAAAACAGGCGTAGCACTATTAAACTACGTACAGGAAATTACAAATATAAGTACAAATCAGCACATGTACACAATTAGATAATATTTTGAAGGTAAAATAGATAAATGGATATTTTTAATACAAAATTCAAAGTTGATGCCTATTCGGATATAGGCAATAAGAAAAAAGTTAATCAGGATTCACTTATAGTAAAGCAGGCTCGAACAAATAATATTGGACGTGTCTGCTTTGCTTGTTTATGCGATGGAATGGGTGGATTGTCCCAAGGTGAGGTGGCTAGTGCGTCATTTGTTAATAGAATGGGGCAATGGTTTGAAAATGAGTTTTCTAGAATCATCGCTGTTGAAGATGCTACAGAGGATTTGTCCCAAGCCAACCCTGTCCCTACAGATTTCTTTAGGCAGGTTGAAGCTCAATTGGAAATGATTGTGAGACAAATGAATCAGGGACTTAAGCAGTACGGCAGTGAACAAGGATTTAAGCTGGGCACTACAGCTGTCGTAATACTTATTATGCAGGGGCAGTACCTGATAATGAGTGTAGGCGATTCCAGGGCTTACGTGTTTAATGGGAATAGTTTAAAGCAAATCACCCATGACCAAAGCTATGTGCAGCAGCAGATGGATTTAGGAAGGATGACACCTGAGGAGGCAGCAGTAAGCCCAGACAAAAGTGTTTTGCTACAATGCATTGGCGCTTCGGAGAATGTTTATCCAGATTTTTATAGGGGTAAATGCGAAGAGGGGGATACTTTCTTGATTTGTTCCGATGGTTTGTGGAGATTGTTGACTCCGAAGGAGATAGTTTCTTACGGAGCTAAAACAAATGGCCTGCAAAAAATGACAGAGCTGGTGAAATCACGAGGGGAAACAGATAATATTTCAGGTTTAGTAATTGGAGTATAGAAATGTTAGAAATAGGATCTTTAATCGATAACAAATACAAAATATTAAACAAAATAGGTCAGGGCGGAATGAGCACTGTGTATCTAGCTATGAATGAAAGAGCTAATAAACAGTGGGCTATTAAAGAAATTAGAAAAGATGCCATGGCAAATTCTGAGGTTACTCTGCAGAGCTTGAAGAACGAAATAGAAATGCTTAGAAATCTGTCACATCCAAATCTGCCAAGTATCATTGATATTATTGATTACGAAGATTCGTTGCTTATTGTTATGGATTATGTGGAAGGTAATACCCTAAGCAAAGCTGTAAATGAATATGGACCACAGCCACAGGAATATGTAATCGAATGGGCTAAGCAGCTTTGTAATGTTTTAGGATACTTACATTCCCAGAATCCTCCTATTATCTATCGAGATTTAAAGCCAGGAAATATCATGCTAAAGCCTGACGGAACAATCGTACTTATAGATTTTGGAACAGCTCGCCAATATAAGGAAGAGAATACAGAAGATACCACATGCCTAGGTACAAGAGGTTATGCTGCACCAGAACAGTTTGGCGGTCATGGTCAGACTGATGCACGAACAGATATTTATTGCCTTGGTTCAACAATGTATCATTTGGTGACAGGCAAAAACCCTAGTGAGCCTCCATACGAAATGTACCCAATCAGATATTGGAATGGAGCGTTATCTCAGGGATTAGAACAGATTATTCTAAAATGTACTCAGCTGGATCCAAGCAACAGATATCAGAACTGTGCAAAACTATTATATGACCTTGATCATTATGATGAGCTGGATAATTCCTATAGACGTGGAGAAAAGCTGAAGTTAGGAATCTTCTGTACTGCAGCAGTTCTTGCTATTGCAGCTGGAATAGGCTCATTTGCATCATATCGACATGCGAGCACATTTCAAATGGCCAGTTATGAAAGTATGCTAGAACAGGCTACTAGAGTGGAGACAATCGATGGTATGAAAGCTGCACTAATAGATACCATATCTGTCAATCCGGGAAAAGCTGATGCATACATAAGCCTGATAGATAAGATTTATTTGGCAGATGATGTATTTACAGAAGATGAGGCTATGGAAATAAGAGAGATTCTTATTAGAACTCAGGGTAAGGCTACTTACGAACAGTTATTATCTCAAAACGAAGAGGCCTATAGCTTGTTTGCGTACAGATTGGGCATTGCATATTTCTATAACTACAATGGCGAAGGAAATAAGCAGCAGTCGGCCTACTGGTTGAAAAAAGCCGCAGAAGGTGGATTAGATGAGACCCGAACAGCCCGCGCAGAAAGATTAGGGGCTATAGCCGAATACTACATCAATCTTGGAAGCGTAGACAAAACAGGTGATTCGACAGTGGATTACAAACAATACTGGGATGATTTAGTGGCTGTTTCAAGTGGAAATATTGCAAAGATTGATAATGCAAATACAGCATTAATTATCTATAAAGAAATGGCTTCGCAGATATATACTAATCTGGAAAATTTTGCCAAGAGTGGAGTGAGTTATTCAGACATGGAGCTTCAATTAATTAACATTGAAAAACATGTTAAAGAAGATATTGCTGGTACAGATGCTGAAGAAAACGAGATGGTAAAAGAATTAGAAGCTGAATTGGATACAAATATAGATAAAGCCAGACAAGCAATAATGCTGGCTGAGTAGGTGATTAATATGATAGGAAATACAGATGTAACGAACGTAACAGAGCAGATGCAACTATATCAAACACTAGGCCTCACACTTTTAATAGTGGCAGTAGTATTTACGATAATGGCCATAGTGTTTTGGTTTGTTTTGAAGATACCCCATTCAATTAAAGTGCTAACAGGAATGGGCGTAGAGAAAGAAATCAAAAAAATATCGTCTACCACGAAATCAGGCATGGGTTATGCTGGAAAGAATCAACAAAAAGCAGTGCTTTCGTGGAATACATCGGGGTTATTAAATAACAATGCCGTAGATGATGAGACAGTTCTTCTATCAGAGGTTGAAGAAACAACTGTACTAAATACTAACGATGAAGATGAAGGCACAGTTTTACTAACAGATTTAAACAATCCAACATCTGAAAAGGTAGCAGGATTTGAAATAGAAGATGAAATAGTAATTACAAATGATGTTATTAATAAGAGGTAATCATGAAAAAGAAGATAATTGCAATGTTAACAGCAACTGTAGTTGCACTTGGAATAGTAGTCACAGGATTCAGCAATATGGTATACGCAGCTGAAGCTGCAGAAGAAAACAGTGAAATTACAGAAGAGACAGCAACAGATGATAAAGAAATGGACAGCATCGACAAAGCCAAAAATGGCGTTGTTCAGATTAACTGCGTATATAAAACTGATGATTCAATAAGTCATATTTTAAGAGGAGCATCAGGAATTCTTATAGGTGAGTCTGATGGAACAGAGTATGTTCTTACAAGTCTCACTATGATGACGCCTGATGATGAAACAAAGAATAGTTTTTTATCTGCTTTAGGTTTAAGTGCTGACGACAGAGAGCGAGCTAATCTTAGTTATGAAGTTGTTATTGAAAACGATATGACTACAGAGGCTTCACTTCTTAATAGTAGTATTGACTTAGACCTGGCAGTATTTAAGTTGTCTCAGTCTTTATATAACAGAACACCTATGACTTTCTTATATTCTGCGGATAACAATAAGAGCGATTTTAACACATTGAATAATGCATATGCTTTGGGATTCCCAGATGAAATTGTTTTTGAAACAAACGAAGTATATTACTCAAATGACCGAGTAAACAAGATATCAGGGCAAATTTGTAACATCATCGATGAAGGTGATACACAGTGGGTAGAGCATACAGCTCAGGTTGGAACAAATAATGCAGGCGGTCCTATTATTTCCGAAGATGGCTATGTAATTGGTATGAATACACTTAGGACTGAAGGTAATTATTTCTATGCAACTAGCTCTAACACTATTGTCAAGGCGTTAAATGGAATGGGTCTTGCATTTTCTGCCAAGACATTTGCTGACTTGCAGGCAGAAATAGAGGCAGAAAAAGTTGAACCTGTGGAGCCACAGATTGTTGAAAAAGAAGAATCTATTCCTGTATGGATTATTATAATGACAATTATTTTGGCAGTAGTTGTTATTGCGTTAGTAGTGGGGGTTGTCATTATTTTATTAAAAGGAAACAAGGCAAATTCAGCTAAAAAAGATGAGCAGCCAGTAAAGGCAAATCCAATACCACAATATCACGCGCAGTCTATAGTCCCATCAGGGGTTGCAATAGATACAAACACTTCTGACACAACAGTTTTAGGTGCAGGTACAAGTGTAAGTGATTCCATGACAGGCAAAAACATGGCAGCACCATCTCAGCAGCTAAACGGTGGCTGCCTTGAGCGCACAAAGAACAATGATAATATTGCAATCACTAAGACAAACTTCTGCATAGGTAAGGATGATTTGCACTGCGATTACTGCATCCGCGATAACAACACAATCAGTAGACAGCACGCAGTCTTTACAATCAAGGGCAACAGCGTTTTTGTTGAAGACAATCATTCTAAGAATGGCACATTCCTTAATGATGTAATGCTTGTGGCAGGCCAGCCTCAGGAGCTTCGAGATGGAGATGTTATCAAGCTGTCTAATGAGGAGTTTGTGTATAGAAAGTAGGAATATATTATGAGCGATACAAGTGCAGTTTCAATAAAATACAATGATTTAGCGGAATTAGGTAAAGCAATAGAGGGGAATGGAGGCAATTGCTTTCAGTTTTTCCAACGGGACCTACAACATACCTGACACTTCTGAATGGCAGCAGGGAATAGAAAAACTGAACGAGAAGTTTGAGGACGGAATTGAAGAAGTTGCAAAGGGTTTATTGGATAAAGATGGGAAAATTGATATCGATAAAACAGATAAGTTTTTATCCAAGAAGATTAATGAACTAACACCGTATGAATATGAAATTTATCAAAAACTTGTAATTGCAATGAAAGCTGGTGCTACACCAAAGGAATTAGAAGAAAGCCTTCAAATCATTGCAGGTGTGAAGAAAGGTTATGCTGGTAACGAGAGCGCAGACTTTATTTTTAATGAAATTGGTAAATTCGGAGCATTAGGAAGCTATGCTAAGTCTATATATAAATTAGGTGATGGAATTGCTAAGGGTGATTCAAACAGCGTTGCAAAAAGTATTCTTGGATTTGCACAGGGTGAAGTCGGTAACTTTGGCAAATATGTAAGTAACGCATATTCTGATACACCTAATCTAAAAGCTACATTACTAGGTGATTTCACAAAAGGTGGCGCTGTTAGGGCCCTCTTAAAAGAAGGCGAAACTGTAAGCAGTCTTTCAAAAGGGCAGACTTTTCTCAGGTCATTTAAAAGTGAGATGGATTATTTGCCTAAGGTGGTTGGAAAGAATGCTACCGTTGCAAAGAACTTAAAAGTAGCAACAAAGTGGGGCGGTGTAGCGTTATCTGCAGGTGTAAATTACATAGATAATATGGAAGAGATGAAATATGACCCAACCATGAGCAAGACGCGCGCTAAAGCTGAGACAGCAATAGAGACCGGGGTGGATCTATTATTAGGAGCTGCCGTGACAGCAGTGGCAACAACACTTTTTGGCGCTACTTTACCAGTGGTGGCTGTTGGTGCGATTACTGTGGGAACTATATGGGCTATTGATACAGGCATCGAATGGGTAACAGAATACCAAGGCGAAAAGAAAGATACTGCAGAAGTTGTATCTGACACTATATTGGATTGGATAGGAGTTAATTAGCAAAAATGATTGAAATAATACTTGGAATAGTTTTTGAGGCAGTTGTCGTATTACTTATGTTTCTGTTTGGTGTAATACAGTCAAATACATTTAAAACCAAAGAGCATGTGATTCAATTGATAGTGTCAACTATCATGTTTGCGGCAGTGCTGTCTTTAGGAATTATAGGACTTATTGACAGGGATTTTTTTGTCAATAATAACAGTATAGTTGATTTAGAATTACTTAAAGCATTCTTAGTTTTGATAGGAATAATTTTTATAGGTAGCATCTATAAATACTATGATAGAAAGAAAAATTCCAATAGCATTGATGTTTATATACTGAAAAAGGAAGATTATAAGCTTAAATGGGATTTTGATATACCAGTGGAAAATCTTATGGTTGCAAGAGTGCAGGCACTAGCGGAATGGGGCGAAAACATAATTATTTTTTCTGGTGTGAAGCTAACAGAAGAAATCGATGGACGTTTTGTCTTGCGAGAGATAAAACCTCGAGTGTATGAATGTCTTCAATATAGTAGTGAAGAAAACGAAATAGGTATTATGACTCGAATTAGCAACATGCTTTCATGGGCTTTGAGCATAACATCAATGATTGCAGTCGGTTTGTTTGCGGCAATGCTTCATGTGTTTAGTTCTAATGAAGTTAATGAATTCTTGTTATATTTAATTAAACCATTTGGTTTAATGAGCTTTGGATTGGCAGGATTTAAAACATTTCAAAATGTTGAAGGTATATTTGGTATTGTATTTAAGCTATTTGGTTTATTTATAGCATTTGTTGGTTTTATGTATTTCTTTCAATAAAAACATTTAAGATTTTATTGTTCTTATAGGAGGTTACCGTGGATATCAAAGATTTATTACCAATAGGAAGTGTTATATGGCTTAGAGATTCAAAGCATGCCCTTATGATTTATGGTGTAAAGCAGCAGAACCTAGAGACTGGTGAAGAATATGATTATATTGGCGTGCTTTACCCTGAGGGAAACATGGGGGAGAACTCTCAATTTCTGTTTATGCATAAGGATATTGAAAAAGTTATTTTCAGAGGATTTGAAGATGAAAGTAGGCAAGATTTTATAGACAAGCTAAGCGAGTTCTATGCTAATAGAATTGATTAACGGGGGAGCTGTATGGAAGAAAAAAGAGATCTACAATCTGAGATAGCTAAAGTGAGACGGGAAAAATTTGATTTGGACGAAAAATATAGTTTATTAAAGCAGCAAATAGAAATGGGAAATGAAGAACTCATTTTTCAAAAAAAACAAGTTCAGTAATCTTGTCAATGATGATATGCCTATGCAACCAGATGTTGAATTAATGGAGATATATACTGAAAGAGAATCTTTATTAAACGAAATGCAGAATAAGCAAACCAATTTTTATGATGATTTAGATGCTGAATACAGAAGACAGCTTGGAGCTTTGGAAACAAAAGAGAATAATCTGCTAGATGAGCTTGAGTAAGAGCTACATATGAGCGATACAAGTGCAGTTTCAATAAAATACAATGATTTAGCGGAATTTGTATCCGATGAAATATTAGATACTGCAGAAATAATACTTGGAAAAGTTAAGGAAGGACTTTATAAAATGATTGTAGAAGCAATAATGATTACATCGTTAGAAATAATAATATTGATGTTTGTTATAGTTCTAGAATTATTTCCAGGTAATGCATATAAAAATTATAAGTATAATTTTCAATTAGGTTTATCTGTAAGTGCGTTTATTCTGGGGTTAGTTGCTTATATAATAGCCGCTATAATACCAAACTATGTACTTGAGGTGAATAGGTTGCTATCGCCTGATACACTTAAAGGATTTGTTGCCTTATATGCAATTTTTTTGGTAGGTAGTGTATATAGATACTACGATATAAAGAAAAGTAATGAAAAATTTTTGAATATTCAATTAAAAAAGGAGGAATATACATTTAGTGCAGATTTTAATTTATTGCTAGGAGATTCATTAGTTTATATGCCAAATATTAGTAAATGTGCAGTGACTAAAGACAAAACAATTATTTTCACATCTGTAGCACCAGAGGAAGAAATAGACGCTAATTTTTTGTGTAAGCCTATTGGAGAGAATACATATGAATGTGTCTCTATAGATAAGATGGATAATCATAATTCACGTTCGGTTATTTCTTATGTATCAGCATTAATTATAGCGTTTATAGCCGTAATAGATTCGTTTTTACTTATAATAGGATTTCATAATTTTGATAATTCAGAGACAAATACAGTTATTTTAAATATTTTTGGGGAATTAGGATTAGTATTTATAGGTGGGGTGGCAATTAAGTTGTTTAAGAACGTTGAGGGGATTACAAAATACATTTTTATAATTTTTGGATGCTTCATGATAATTATAGGGATAGCGAATCTACTTATTATGTTCTTATAGGAGGTTACCATGGATATCAAAGATTTTATAGACAAGCTAAGCGAGTTCTATGCTAATTGAATTGATATAAGGAGTTTTTTATGGTAGTTGTTTTAACGACAATAATTGCATGGGAATTATTTGTTTTCTTAATGGCGCTCCTATTTGGGATATTTGATTTTAGAGTACTTAAGACAAAAAAGGTTGAAATTCAGCTTTGGATATCGATTTTGATTGTAATAATTATTGCGATAAATTATGTGGTTACAAAAATATATGAGACTACAGTACATGTCTATGATTCTTTTTATGATATTCCATGGTATGAAGAAACAGGGCTTACAAAGAGATATTTATTGTTTTTTGTGCTTGTTTTAGGATGTAGTATTTATAAATACAAAAATTATAAAAAAGGTACTGAAGTTGAGGAGGTGTTCCTGAAGAAAGATGATTATGTTCTTCACAAGGATTTTGATTTAAACTTGAATGATTATATTTATATGCCCAATGTAAAAACATATGCCACTTATGGGAATGATATTATTTTGTTTTCAAGCGAGAGCCCATCTCAAGAAGAGGATGCTGTGTTCATGCTAAAAAATTTAAAAGATAATTATTATGAATGCATATCCTATTTTTCAAAACAGAAGGATGTATCGATAATAGACATTTTTTCACGGATTTCTTCTTGGATGCTTTACATAAGTTCTTCTGTATTTGTCGTTGCTGTACATGTATTATTATCGGTTATTGGTTCTACCTATGCAGATGCAATAACTCTACTTACTCAAAGCTGCGGAATGTTTATGTTTGGCAGTATTATTATAAAACTGTTTAAGGGAACAAAAAGTATTATTTCTATTATTGAAATACTAGTTGGTGCATTTGCTATTTTCGCTAGCATTAAGTATTTTATTGATTTCATTGCACTGGTTTTATAAGTAGCTTAACAAAAATGATTGTATTTATATGCCTAATATATCTATTATAGGAGCCAAAATGGAAAACATTTTATTACAAACTATCTATATAGAAAGTTTATTTTTGTTTTATTTTTTGATGGTATGCAACCTTCAAATCAAAAAGAATTATCAATATTTTAGTAGACTAGTATTATTTATTTCAGTACTGGCCTTTGTGCTGAGCGTAGTAGATTTATTTGTAAATATGAATAATGTTTCGTTGTTTAATTATTTAACAGTCGGATTATCATTATTTACTGTGTGTTTTTCAATATTATCATATTTTAGAAATAAGAATATAGAAAATATTTTGATTCCTTTAAAAAGAGAGGATTATGAAATAGAAACAGAAATGCGCCATACAACAAATGGCGGGGCAACAGTTTTATCTAAAATAATATTTAAGGACGGTATAATTGAATCATTTGTTGTGCCTTATGATAAGGTTGATGCAACTTTTATATGTATAAAAAAAGGCGAAAAAGAATATTCTTGTCGAGGTTATGTAGATGAGAGTAAAGGGTGTACATATAAGAAGTTACTAAACAAAATAAGCAAAGGATTAATTGTTCTTTGCACCTTACTGATAAGTATTATTGTGGCTTTTAAAAACACATATGGATTTAGCGATGACCAGAAATATCTGAATGATATTTTAAAGTCACTTATTCTTATATTAGGCGCTACATTTGATTTAAAGCTATTTAGAAATAATAAGGATGTAATAGCAATCCTTATGAAAATTGCAGGATGCATTGGCTTTTTAATTGCCTTAAGGAAAATATTTATAGTAATAATCCAGAAGTTCTTATAGGAGGTCAGCATGGATACAAAGATAATCATAAGATTTAATAATGTAAAAGAAAATCAAGAATTTGATATAGAAGTTCCTCTAGATATTACAGCGAATGAATTAATCTATGGACTAAAAAAAGGTTTTAAGCTTCCTATAGATATGGATGATCCAACTCAGTGTTATATGCGAGCAGAAAATCCTATTGCTTTAATTCGTGGTGAAGCAAGCCTAGAGAGCTTAGGCTTAAGAAATGGGTCTGTTGTTTATTTTGAAAAATAAGGTGTTAGAGTATGAAGTATAAGATTACAGTATTTAGTAGCGAATTATATAAGGAAGTTGTTGTAGAAGATGACTTTAAGGGTTTGCTAATAGGAACAGGAAAGAACTGTCAGGTGCAGTTACTTAAGGAAGATTTTGAGCAGGAGTTCACCATTGCATTAAAGAATAATAATGGTGAATTGGAAGCAATTGCAGAAAGCCCAGTTTGCTTTAATGGCAAGCAGGATTCGCAGAACTCCAGCCTTACAATTGGTAATGTACTTAAGGTAACAAATGGCGAGACCGGCAGCGAATTATTTAATATCGAATATGATGCATTTTTTGATACAGTACAGGATAACTATAACCTGGTGATAAATATCGCAGGTAAGAACACTTTATCAATTGGTGGTGATAGAAATTGTGACATCAGATTTTTTGATAGAGAATTGAAGTCAGGTTCTGTTGTACTTAATAAATCAGCAGATGGTTTTTCCATCGATACCAGTAATCTGGAGTATGGTGTTACAGTTAATGGTTTGTTACATAAGGATAGTACTGAAAAGTTTAAGTCTAAGGATTTCTTAGGCTTATATGGTCATGTTTTTTATTTGGAAAATGATAATCTTTATACTTCAGATTCAATCGGAATTGATACAAAACTCCCAAATCAGCTGATAGAAGCTAATAATATACATTTTAATTACCCAAGCTATTCCAGAAGTGTACGTCAGCATTACAAGGTACCGGAGGAAAGCATTGAGGTATTGCCACCAAAGGCAAAACAGAACGATGATCAGAAGAATCTGTTTATGGTTTTACTTCCAACAGTTATGATGCTTTGCGTTATGGTCGGTGTTCGTGGCCTTATGATGGGAAGCAATCTTTCTTACGTAATCATGTTTGCTGCAACCGGTATGATTAGTGGTGTCCTTGCTGTAATTAATTACTTCCAGGACAAGAAAAAGCATAAGAAAAAGGAAGAAGACAGGATAGCTTACTACGACGATTACATTGCTAGAAAAGAGGATGAAATAGTCACAGCTAGAAATGACGAAAAGACTATCATGCTCAAGATGAATCGTTCAGTAGAAGATACAATGAATTCTATTAAGCAGTTTGATGGAAATCTATTTTCTCACACAAAGGAAGAGGAGGATTTCCTGGATGTTTGGATTGGAACTGGTTTAGTAGAATCAAAAGAGCAGGTTGATTATAAGAAGCAGGAATACATCGATATCGAGGATGAAATGATGGATATTCCTGAGAAGATTCATGATAAATATCAGTATATTGATGGAATGCCTGTAGTGCTTCATTTAAAGGAAGCAAATGCTGTAGGCTTTGTTGCTGAGCGTCCAAAATTATATCAGCTTATGAAGAACATGATGGTAACAATTGCCGGAGAATATTTCTACAAAGAAGTAAAGATGTTCTTGGTTATTGGCGAGAATGATGTTCTTGATTTTGCATGGGCTAGATGGTTCAAAAATATGTCATCCAACAACGGTGGCATGAGATATTTCATGTACGATGATGAAAGTGCCAAGAGAGCTCTTGAATTCTTATATAACGAATTAAATGCAAGAGAGCAGCTTAAAGAAGATGTGGTAGCCAAGCTTCCTACATACGTTGTATTTGTATATCGTTCAGAGCGTATCCGTAAGCACCCAGTTATGGATTACGTGGATAGAGCATCAAAGCTTGGATTTGTATTCTTGTTCTGGGAAGAGCAGCAGGAGCTTTTAAATATGTACTGCTCACAGCTTGTATTCTTACAGAGCGATGCTTACAGAGGCTACATTCAGGATGCTGAGGATGGAAAGAATATACAGACCTTTGAATATCCACACACAAGCAGAGAAGATGTGCAGCAGCTTGCACTTAGATTGGGCTGCGTTTATATAGATGAAATGAGCCTAGAGGGAACATTGACAAAGAACATTTCTCTCTATCAGCTCCTTGGAATAATGAATGCCTATGACCTTGACCTTGAAGAAAGATGGGGAAGCTCTCAAATCTACAAGAGTATGGCAGCACCACTTGGTGTAAAGAGCGGTGGAGAAGTAGTTTACCTGGATTTACATGAAAAATTCCATGGACCACACGGTCTTGTTGCCGGTACAACAGGTTCTGGTAAATCAGAGATTATCCAGTCTTACATCCTGTCTATGGCTACACTTTTCCATCCATACGAAGTTGGATTCGTTATCATCGACTTTAAGGGTGGTGGAATGGCCGACCAGTTTGCAAACCTTCCACATCTAACAGGAACTATTACAAACATCGACGGAAAACAGATTGATAGATCACTTCGTTCTATCAAGGCCGAGCTGTTACGTCGTCAGGGATTATTTAGAGAAGCCAAAGTTAATAAGATTGATGATTATATCAGCTTGTTCAAGCAGGGCAAGGTTGAGACTCCACTACCACATTTGATTCTTATCGTAGATGAGTTTGCGGAGTTAAAGAGCGAGCAGCCTGAGTTCATGAAGGAGCTTATTTCTGCTGCCCGTATCGGACGAAGCTTAGGGGTGCACCTTATTCTTGCAACACAGAAGCCAGCCGGTGTAGTTAACGACCAGATTTGGTCTAACTCAAAGTTCAAGCTTTGTTTGAAGGTGCAGGATAAATCAGATAGTAACGAGGTATTAAAGTCACCTCTTGCTGCTGAAATTAGAGAGCCAGGTAGAGCTTATCTTCAGGTTGGTAACAACGAAATCTTCGAATTGTTCCAGTCTGCATACAGTGGCGCTCCAGCTGTTGTCAGTAGTACAGAAAACAGCAGAAAGTTTGAGATTAATGGTGTAGATTTATCAGGAAGAAGAACTGTCCTTTACAAGCAAAAAGCTGAAAAGTCTAAGGGCGAGCAGAATCAGCTGGAAGCTATTGTTGAGCGTGTCAATGAATACTGCAAGGAGCATCACATCGAAAAGCTTCAGGAGATTTGTTTACCACCATTGGCAAAGGTTATAGACTTCCCTGCGAGAGAAGAGCTTGCAACAAATGGAACAGATATTATTGCAGATATTGGTATCTATGATGACCCAGACAGCCAGTTCCAGGGCAAGCACTCTATCAATCTTACAAAAGAAAATGTAATGATTATTGGTTCGTCTCAGTCTGGAAAGACTAACCTTCTTCAGGCTATTGTAAGAAGCATTGCCACTAAATATTCACCACAGGAAGTAAATATTTATGCATTAGATTTTGCTTCTATGGTTCTAAAGAATTTTGAAGGCTTGAACCATGTGGGTGGTGTAGTCACATCATCTGAAGATGAAAAGCTAAAGAATCTATTTAAGCTTTTATATACAGAAATAGAAATGCGAAAGGAAAAGCTACTTTCAGTAGGTGTAAGTTCCTTTGCTGCATATCGTGAGGCTGGAAAGACAGACCTTCCACAGATAGTACTTTTGGTAGATAACTATACTGCTTTGAAGGAAATGTATTTCACAGAAAATGACGACCTACTAACACTTTGTAGAGAGGGTATCACAGTAGGTGTTAATGTTGTGCTCGCAAATGCACAGACAGCAGGTATGGGTTACAAGTACCTTAGTAATTTCTCTTGTAGAATTGCATTATTCTGCAACGATTCAAATGAATATAGCGCACTATTCGAGCATTGCAGAGAGCGTATAGAAGATATTAGTGGTCGTGCTCTTGTAGAAATCGACAAGAAGCATTTAGATTGCCAGACATATCTTGCGTTTGAAGGCGAAAAGGAAATTGAGCGAGTAGAGGCTATCAAGACATTTATTGCATCTACAAACGAAACATATGCAGGTCTTAAGGCTAGAGAGATTCCAGAAATCCCTGCAGTCCTTACATCTAGCATGGTAGAAGCTAACCTGAACAGATTTACACGTAAGAAGTTCGAGGTTGTAGTAGGTCTTAACTATGCAACTGTAGAGCCATTCATGTTAGATATCGGAACAATGGGTGCAATGGCTATTTCTGGTAGAGAAGGCCGTGGCCGCCACAATATCATCAAGTACATTGTTGGTATGTTGAACAAGATGTATCCAGAAATGACAGAGGTTCACATCATCGATGGCATCGACAGAGGCCTTGCATCATTGAAGGATATGCCTAATGTTGCAAGCTATTCAATGACAGAAGATGCTGCTATTGAAGTGATTACAAGCACAGAGCAGGCTCTTGCAGCAAGATATGAAGCATTAGCAAGCGGTAATGTTAACGCGGTATCTGATGGCAAGCTAATCCTTATCATCATTCAGCAGCCTGACATTGTTGCAAGCATTTCTTCTAACACAACAGTTATGAATGCTTACAAAAACATTATTGGTAAATACAAGAACATGCATGTTGGCATCATCATTGGTGGAATCGAAAATGAGCAGATTCCATTCAATGCTCCTGAAATCTTAAAGAAGATTAAGGAACAGAAGCATTTTATGTTCTTTGACGACCTGGCACTGATGAAGCCAGTTGAAATACCTCTAACTGTAGCTCGCGCATTCAAGAAGAAGGTAGAGCTGGGCGACGGATATTACATGAAGGACAACATGGTTGTTAAGTTGAAGACACCATTGTGGGAAGAAAAGTAAAGGAGAGAAATGATGAGTAAAAAAGCTACTATTATATTGTTAGTTGTTATAGCTGTATTATCCATATTAAGAGCCGTATTTTTCCCAAGTAACAGATACGGAATTGATAGGGATGATAGTAACGCATATACGGAGTATCTAAAGAAAAATAATATCGAGCAAAAGAAATAAAGAAGGATAAAAATTATGGAAGAAAAGATAACAGGAAGATTACCAATTGGTAGTGTGGTGATTCTCAACGGTGGAATCCAGAAGCTTATGATTATTTCAAGAGGAATGGTTATTCAGAGAAACGGAAAACAGTACTTGTTTGAGTATGGTGGTTGCATCTATCCTCAGGGTTTGGTTAGTGACAAATTATTATATTTCAATAATGAAGATATTTCTGAAATCATTTTTGAAGGCTACCGTGACGAGGATGATGCCCGAATGATTAACAATCTTGATAAGTGGACAGAGGAAAAGAACTTTGAAAAAGGTTCGGTATCATTATTAAGCAAATAAGGGGAAAATTATGGGACTGATAGATGATTTATATGCAGAAATCAATGGGCATAACAGCGCTATTGATGCTAACAATGCAAAGATATCCAGACTTGAAGTTGTAAAAAAGGATATTGCGGATGCCAAAGATGAAGCAGACCAATTAAAGACTAATTGGAATGACAATTTTGTAACTGCATTTGCAGCAGATGGTACATGGTACGGCACTAATAAGAATACAGTAGTGGAATGTAGTCAGGATTATGTGCCACCAGCATATGACACATATATTGATAATATTGATGCTGTATTAGATGCTATCTGCGATAAAATCACTGCTCTTAAAGCAGAAAATAACGATCATTATGGTGCAATAGGATGGCTCAACTCAAGAATACAGTCGCTTCTGAACGAGATTGAGAAAAAGGTTAATTAGTAGAGGTGTGTTATGGGCAAAACTTTAAAAGTTAATAGTGGGTTTGAAAACTTACTAGACACTTACAACACAGATGTAAAAAGTATTAATCATGCAGCGGAAAAGCTTGAATTTACAGATTCGAATAATATCATGCTTGAGAACTATGGTGATATGTTAGATACAATGTTAAATACAGTTAATTTATATAAGCAGATGGTCACAGCAAATGTTTCTAGCATGAAAACTGTAGTATCAGAATTAGAAGAGATGGATGAAGATTTACAAAATAATTTTTAGGGATAATGAAAAATGGAAGGTAAGAATTACAAAGTAAGCTTTTTGGAAACATTATCAGCTTACAATACAGCAGTTTCGAGAATATCGGAGATTCAGGATATTCTTGAAAAGGTTTCAACAGATTTAAATAACATAATTAATTCGGAAGCTTTTACAGGTACAGCGGCAGACAATATAAAGACCTATGCATCAGAAATACATCTGCCATTAATAGGCGCAGTTTCTTGCATGCTTGTAGAATATCAGTCAAAATTATTGCTGTATGAGTCAAACTATTTTAATATTGATAGTGATTATGCAACTAAGTTTAATGCTGAGACAATGGCTCAGGTACAGGAGCAGGTACAACAATACTTGAGCGATAATGAAGCAATTAGCACAGAAATGCAGACATCATTAAATAGTGTTTCAGATATTATTAGCTTGTCTGTACCAAGTAAAGAGACAGTGGATTTTGATTTGAATTGGATGATTCAGAAAATAGATACACTTGATGAATCTATAGTTAATTATGAAAATCTACACTCTACAGATTTAGATTCGCTGAAGGAATTTATAGCAAATCTTGAGACATTTATTACCTATTATCATGAGAGTATAAAGCCAGGTGAATATAAGAGTGGCGATTGTGCTAACAATATGTACGCATATCAGCTGTACGAATCCATGCAAGTAAGCCAGGAATTCCTAAAGAATCATGAGGCTGATATAGTTGCAGCTGGTGAAAACCTACAGAAGGTTGCTGCCCAAATGCAGGCTGACTATGATGCAGCTGTTCAAGCTCGAATAGATCAAGGCCGAGCTGAAATAATTAAGGGAGTTGGTATAGCAGTCATAGGTGGATTAGCTATTATAGCATCGGCTGGCGCAGCCACTCCGCTTGTCGCTGGGGCATTGTGCGTTACAGGTACATGTGTTTATGGATATGGAATATCTAATGCATTGGAAGGTGTGGATGATGTATATTACGGCATGAAAGGAGACCTCTCTTCCTATGCATTTAACCCAATTCGTGACACAATATTTATGGGTAATCAGCAGATATATGATATCTGGGGTCAGGCAAATCTATTTGCAGTGTCAGTATTAATGCCTGGTAGTAATGCTTATTCGGAAGCACTAAATGCGGGAATGAAAGGCATAGAGGTTACCAAGGCAGTTTCAGTTGCTGTGGCAAAGGAAATGGTATTTAATTTTGCGGGCGATCAGGCAACCGGTGTAGCTGTAGATTTCATGGACCAGCATATAGGCTTGAATCAAACACAGAAAGCATTATCAGAGATATTTATTGGTGCATTGGTAGATCCTGGCACATACGAATCTATCGGAAACTTTGCTGGCAATATGAAAGCTAAGCCAGATGGTCCAAGTCTTAATGATATTGCCCATGAATCATTATTGCCTGACAACGAAATTAATTTCACTGACTTTATGTCTGCCGAAGATGCAGCCAGATATAATGCTTGGAGTTCTGAATGTGCTAACGGTACACACAACAACTTCCCCGGCTTAAAGGATGTTGATATAGAAGCTTGGAAGTTCGCCGATGGCCAGATTGCAACTGCAACAGCTATGTCGCGTATTGATGGTGATGCTTTGATTAGGTTACAAGGTGAGAATGTCAGATTAGAAGCATTAAATAATAAACCTAACGCAAGCTATGCTGAGTATTGTGATCTGAATGCGACAGAAAATCTTAGGAGAGCTGGTAAACAAGCTGATTGCTCAGATAAAGTTGTTGAAAGCTACATATCTAAACTTGAAGAAAATGTACAGTATGATGTCGCTAAAGAACAGTGGGGCTCTGGTTGGAATGACTTATCTAATGAAGAGCAACATATTCTAATGGATGTTGTAAAAGATGAAAAAGATACACATGAGCTTATTGCTGAATCTAAGCAAAAGGGTAAAGAAGTCTTGTTAACATTTCAGGATAGGTATAATAAAGGCTATTTTGACACTAAAAATTATAAAATGGACGACATTGTAACTAGGAAGATAAATAGAGATTCTGGAATGAAAACATATGATGGAATAGCTAATTCTGAATATCTTCCAAAGGCAGATGAGTTTATCAGTGATAATAGAGTTTTAGAATATACAAAGCAGTTGTTTCCGGATAATGAGAATATATGTAAATGTACAAATATCCAAGAGCTTGCAAATGAGCTGCATGACAATCCTGTTAATATTAGATTGGTTGTATTTCAAGATGGAACTTCTGGAGGAGCAAATATAGAGCATTTTGGAGGAAATTTTGGTGATGTAAGATATAGTCTAGATTCAGGCCAAGGTGGGGTCTTTTCAATTCCTGAAAGAAAACTATCTGAATTTGCAAATAACTATCCAGACATTTGCTCATACAAAGATGGTAAATTTAGTATAATAGATTTTGAGAGATTTGGAGACGAAGTGTTATCAGGTGTTTCAATGAGGGATTCAGGTGGTGCATATATGATTACAACAGATGTACCATTTAATGGTTCAAATATTAGTATGCCATCTGTAAACAACTGGGGTTCATATATGGATTATTTTGTATCTGGTGGAGAACTTTTAAGTGGAGAGATAGAAATAACACAAAAACCTCTTCCAGATTTAATCAATCAAGCTATATCGAAAACTTCAAATGAACTATTAGGTAGAGTTGATGGGGTTGATTACACTATTTCCAAATTAGAATAGGAGAAAATATTATGATTAAAACATATGAAGATTTAGTAGAATATACTGAGCGAATGACTCGTAGGATTAATAAAAAGTATATGTCAGGAGAAAAAGGATGTAATGTTGCATACTTACCAATGCTATCAGGAATAGGGCCATGCAAGGTGGAAATGCGTCCAGGAGGAGGGCATTATTTTAGGGCTGTAGTAGATGCAATTCATAACTGTTATAAGAATGATCCTGATGGAGGCTATGATAGAGGATTTGCTGATGGTATTGAGGCATTAACAAGGGTCTCAAGTGCTAAAGTTGGAAGTTTAGATTTACTTTTAAATATTATTTTCTATCAG
>CACYLQ010000002.1 GCA_902775195.1 uncultured Pseudobutyrivibrio sp. | reverse complement strand
GTTGCTACAGCTCAGAAGACATACTGGTTCAAGCTTGACGAAAACGGAGAGCTTGTTGGTGGTATCGCTAAGTTCCTTCAGGAGCGAAAAGCTGCTGTTATAGATAAGCTTGGTCTTAAGCCTGGCGATTTCGTTGGTCTTGCTGCAGGTCCACTTCTTGTTGCTCAAAAGACTGCTGGTGTATTCAGAAAGCTTCTTGGTGCAGCAGCAGTTGGTCACATGAAGAAGGACACATACGAGTTCTGCTGGATCGTTGATTTCCCAATGTACGAAATCGGTGAAGAGTCAGGAGAGCTTGAGTTCTGCCATAACCCATTCTCAATGCCACAGGGCGGTAAGGAAGCACTTCAGACTAAGGAGCCACTTGATATCCTTGCTTACCAGTACGACTTAGTATGTAACGGTGTAGAGCTTTCATCTGGTGCTATTCGTAACCACGATCCTGAAATCATGATCGAAGCATTCAAGCTTGTAGGTCTTGGTGAGGAAGATGTTAAGGCTAAGTTCCCAGCTATGTACAACGCATTTACTTATGGTGCACCACCACACGGCGGTATCGCTCCAGGTGTAGACCGTATGGTTATGCTTATTGCTGGTGAGGAATCAATCCGTGAGATTATTCCATTCCCTATGAATAAGAACGCACAGGATATTATGATGGACGCTCCTGCTACAGTAGATCAGAAGCAGCTTGATGAAGTACACATCGCTATCGTAATGCCAGAAGAAGATAAATAATGACTTCTAGGTTATTTAGTCAGATATAAAAATAATTGATATCCAGCTATCATAAATTGTGGGAACCAGGTTTATTGACCTGGTTCTTTTATTTTGCTATTATCCTATTAACCTAGTAGGCGATAGGAATTTATTGAGATAAAGTGGAGGATAAGAAATATGAAGAAATACTTACTATTACCAATATTACTAATCATTTCATCAATTGTACTATTTGGCTGTGGCAGCGTAAAAGCAAGTGAATCGGCGGAAACTGTGAAGATTGCTTATCTTCCAATTACTCATTCCCTTGCTGTATTGGAGGAAGCAGAGGAGCTTGCTGATAATGATCAGGTAAAGGTCGAGCTTGTAAAATATGGCTCCTGGCCTGAGCTTTTAGATGCGCTCAATTCAGGACAGGTAGATGGAGCGTCAGTGCTTATTGAGCTTGCTATGAAATCAAAGGCAGAGGGAGTTGGTATAAAAGCGGTAGCTCTCGGACATAAAGATGGAAATGTAATCATCGTTTCAAATGAGGTTAAAGATGGGGCTGACTTAAAGGGAAGAACAATTGCCATTCCACATCGTCAGTCATCACATAACATTTTGGTAAATGATGCCCTTGCAAAGAATGGTCTTACAATCGATGACATCAACGTGGTAGAGCTTGCACCTACCGAGATGCCTTCAGCTCTTGCAGCTGGAACAATTGACGGTTACTGTGTGGCTGAGCCATTTGGTGCAATGGGAGTATCAATTGGGGCAGGAAAGGTTCTTTATACCTCAGAGGAGCTTTGGGAGGATTCAGTATGCTGCGCTTTGGTTCTTACAGATGATTTTATTGATAATCACCCAGATACTGCAAAGGCTTTTTTAGAGGGCTATAAGATAGCAGGAAATAATCTTGACGCAAAAACGGCTAGGTCAGTTGCACAGAAATATTTAAACCAGAAGGAAGATGTTCTTGATATTTCTCTTAAGTGGATTTCTTATGATGATTTGACAATCACAGAGGAACAGTATAACGAGCTTGCTGAAAAGGTGAAATCTTATGGTTTATCAGATAACCCACCAGCATACGCTGATTTTGTGAAAAATGACTTTTAATGAGGGCAGGAAATGAAAAGATTAATCTCTATAAAATATGTAGTGGTTTCAATAGTAATATTAGTTGCACTTTGGCAATTCGCATTTACGATAAGTGACTATAGTGAGGCATTGTTTCCATCACCATTTATGGCTTTTCAAGCACTGGTGGAAATGATAGCTGATGGAACGCTTATAGCATCAATCAAAGCCAGCATGTACAGATTTATTATTGGTTATGGCCTGTCTGTAATTATCGCTGTGTTTTTAGGATTGATTTTAGGAAGCCTTCCAAGGGTATTTAATTATGTAAATCCAACCTTGCAGCTCCTTAGACCAATTTCACCAACGGCCTGGATGCCATTTGTAGTTCTTCTATTTGGAATAGGAGATTTGCCTGCAATTGTAATTATTTTTATTGCTGCATTTTTTCCAGTTCTGTTATCTACAGTAGCTGCTGTATCAAAGATCGATGATATATATTTCAGGGTATCTGATAACTTTGGTATCAAGCAGCCAGCACTTATGTGGAAGGTGATACTTCCAGCTGCGTTTCCTGGGATTGCAAATGCGATACATCTGGCACTTGGAAGTGCATGGATATTCCTTGTAGCAGGTGAAATGGTAGGTGCACAGTCGGGACTTGGATATCAGATTATTGATGCCAGAAATAACATCAGAGCAGATATTCTTCTTGCAACAATATTGGTGATTGGCTTGATAGGTTTATTACTTGATTTCTTAATTGGACTTGCAGAAAAGAGAATTCTTAAAGCATGGGGAGGTGAAAGCTAATGTCATACATTCATATTGAAAATGCTGGAAAGACCTTTGAAGAAAATGGCATTGAATTCACAGCTCTGTCGGAGGTAAATCTTGATATAGAAAAGGGAGAGTTCATCTGTTTACTTGGTCCATCGGGATGTGGAAAAAGCACTTTGTTGAATGCTATTGCAGGATTTGATTTGGTAAACCATGGAAGTGTACAAATCAGTGGAAAAGAAGTTACATCACCTAGCACAAAGAATGTAACTATCTTTCAAAATTATGGACTTTTACCTTGGCGAACAGTTGTGAAAAATGTAGAACTCGGTCTTGAAGCTCAAGGGATTGATAAGAAAACAAGAAGAGAGAAGGCTTTAGAGTACCTTAAGCTTGTGAAGCTTGAGGATTTTGCAAACAGCTTCCCAAGACAGCTTTCTGGCGGTATGAAGCAAAGAGTGGCGATAGCAAGAGCTCTTGCGGTGGAACCAGATATTATATTTATGGATGAGCCCTTTGGTGCTCTTGATGCCATAACTAGAATGAAGCTTCAGGATGATATTTTAGATATTTGTAAAAATGAAAAGAAGACTATCATCTTCGTTACCCACGATATTGACGAAGCAGTTTACTTAGCTGATAGAATTGTTGTAATGACACCAAATCCTGGCAAAGTAAAGGGGGTTATTCCAGTTCCCCTTCATCATTTCAGGGATAGAACAAGCGGAGATTTTTTGTTAGTAAGAGATAAAATTTTTGATTTATTAAATATGAAGCAGGAAGACAATATCGAATATACGATATAGCATAATTTGTAGATGTAAAGGGAGAATAAAAATGAGTCATACACACAATATTACAGAAGAACACTGTCACAGCAATGAGCACAGTCATTCACATTCTCATGGCAAACATGGCTTGGAGCATATCCACTCTCACAGAAATCTTATAGGATTCGATGAGCATGGAATTCCTACTGTCACATTAAAAGCCAGTGACCATGGAGGGGAGAGTAGTCCAGAGGATTTCACAAGAGACTACATGAATGCGGTGCAGGAATACAGAAAGACCTTTCCTTCAAAGCAGGATGTTATTGACCAGACTCCAGATCCTGCTGTAAGAGATATGCTTCTTAGAATGGAGCAACTTGGCATTGATACGGCATTCGACAGATTTGATGCCCAAAAGCCTCAGTGTAATTTTGGCCTTTGTGGTACCTGCTGTAAGATTTGTAATATGGGACCTTGTCGAATTACACCAAAGGCACCAAAAGGAGTTTGCGGCGCAGATGCAGATTTGATTGTAGCACGAAATCTTCTTCGTTCAGCGGCAGCAGGTGCGGCTCAGCACGGCATGCATGCCAGGGAGGTAATGCTTACACTTAAAAAAGTTGCAGAAGGAGAGCTTGATATTCCGCTTCTTGGTGAGCAGAAAATTAGAAGCACTGCGAAGGCTTTTGGAATCAGAGAAAAGAACAGGCAGCTTAAAAATGTAGCAAAGGATTTGGCGGATGTTCTTTTAGAGGATTTATCAAGAACAGTTCCTGATGATTACAAAACAATCAGAGCCTGTGCACTTCCAGAGCGTCAGAAGGTATGGGAGGAATTGGATATTCTGCCAATCAGTGCATACCACGAGGTATTCGAGGCTTATCATAAATCAGGCTGTGCTACTGACGGAGATTGGAAGAGCGTTATGCAGCAATTCTTACGCTGCGGACTTGCCTTTACATTTTCAGGTGTAGTAGGTGCCAGCCTTGCAACAGATTCATTATTTGGTGTTGGTGACAGAGTTACATCAAAGGTAAATATTGGAGCTCTTGAAAAGGGCTATGTGAATATTGCTGTACACGGACATCTTCCAACACTTGTTAGCCAGATTGTGGCAGCTGGTAAGAGAGAGGATTTAGTTGCTCTTGCAAAGGAAAAGGGAGCAAAGGGAATTCGTTTTTACGGTATTTGCTGTTCGGGACTTTCAGCTATGTACAGAGACAGTGGCGTTATTCCTCTTTCAAATGCAGTATCAGCAGAGCTTGTTCTTGGAACAGGAGCACTTGATCTTTGGGTGGCAGATGTGCAGGATGTATTTCCATCTATTATGGATGTTGCAAAATGCTTTAAGACTGTTGTGGTTACCACAAGTGATTCAGCTCGTCTTCCAGGTGCAGAAAGATATGAATATGACCATCACCACAGCAACATTGGTCAGACAAAGGAGCTTGCAGAAAAGATTGTAAGACGTGCCATTGAAAGCTTTGAGGATAGAAAAGGCATCCCTGTATACATTCCACCTTATGAGGTAGAGGCAGAGGTAGGATTCTCGGTAGAGTATATTCACAAGAGATTTGGCAGCATGAAGCCACTGGCGGAGGCGATTAAGTCAGGGCAGATTCTTGGTGTTGTAAATATGGTTGGCTGCAACAATCCAAAGGTACTTTACGAGAAGTGCATTATTGATGTGGCAGATGAGCTCCTAAAGAATAACGTGCTTATTATTACTAACGGCTGTGCATCCTTCCCACTAATGAAGCTGGGCTACTGCGCAGTTTCTGGAAAGGAAAAGGCAGGAGAATCATTAAAGGAATTTTTAGAGCCAGACCTTCCACCAGTATGGCATGTAGGAGAGTGTATTGATAACACCCGTTCTACAGGAATCTTTGCGGGAATCGCAGGAGAGCTTGGAAAGAATCTTTACGAGCTTCCATTTGCATTCTCATCACCTGAGTGGGGAAATGAGAAGGGGATTGATGCAGCACTTGGCTTCAGACTTAATGGTATTAGTTCATACCACTGTGTGGAGGCTCCAATCTACGGTTCAAAGAATGTAATCGAGTTCTTAAAGTATGGTACAAAGGATTTGCTTGGCTCAACAATGAACGTAAATACAGACCCAGTGGAGCTTGCTAAGAAGATAGTGGCAGATATGAAGTCTAAGAGAGAAAAATTGGGTTGGAAATATTAATTTTTTTGGAGACCGCAAGCTACCATTGGCTTGCGGTAAATTTAATACTTTAATTCTTAATAAATAAAAAAAGCACTCGAATTATCGAGTGCTTTTAGCAGTTCCTAGCGGAATCGAACCGCTGTTTTCGCCGTGAGAGGGCGACGTCTTAACCGCTTGACCAAGGAACCATAATCGCTGTTTTCTTTTGTGTTTGCCTCAGCAACGAAGTTAATATTACAGTATAAAACACATTATGTCAACAACTTTTTTACATTTTTTTTCAATAGTTACTTTTTGGTAAATATATGATAAAATCTTACTTGCTTTTAAGAGAATAAGTACTAATTACTAGGAGGAAAATAAAATGTTACCAGAGCAGTCAATTGAATTTAGATATGATACACAGCTTCTTATTGAAGGAGAGGATCTTGATGAGGATGCAATCAACGATTACATCACAGAGAACTTTGTTGGAGACAGCCTTCTTGCTGTAGGTGATGAGGAGCTAATCAAGATTCACTATCATACAAACGAGCCATGGAAGGTACTTGAGTACTGCCGTACACTTGGCGAAATCTACGATATCGTAGTAGAAGATATGGATAGACAGGCTAGAGGTCTTCAGGGCTAGCGGTTATTTTTAGCAATTAGGAGTTTTATGAATAAAGATAGTTTTGTCCTTCGTGGAGGCATTGCCTTTTCGGAGGGAAGTAAAAGTATAGTTACATATAGCAATGGCTATGTGGTTTGTGTGGACGGCATCTGCAAGGGTGCCTTTTCCAAACTTCCAGACCAGTACAAGGATTTTCCAGTATATGATTATGGCGATAAGCTTATCATTCCAGGAATGACTGATTTGCATGTTCATGCGCCTCAGTACACCTTCCGTGGAATCGGTATGGATGAGGAACTTTTGGAGTGGCTTAGCAAATACACATTCCCTGAAGAGGCTAAATATTCTGACTTAGCTTATGCTCGCAAGGCGTATGAATATTTCTCAGAGGATTTACGTCGCTGCTTTACCACACGTGCAGTTGTATTTGCCACACTTCACATTGAAGCTACCATAGAGCTTATGGATCAGCTTGAAAAGACAGGCATGATTACCTACGTTGGTAAGGTAAACATGGATAGAAATGGTGGCGCCCACCTTGAAGAGGAAGATGCAGCTGCATCTCTTAAGGCTACCGCAGAATGGTTAGAGGCCATCCAGGGCAGATACAAAAACACCATGCCAATCCTTACACCTAGATTTATTCCATCCTGCTCAGATGATTTGATGAGAGGACTTGGTAAAATGTCAGTTGAAAGAGGCCTTAGAATTCAGTCTCATCTTTCAGAGAACCAGTCTGAGGTTGCATGGGTTAAGGAGCTTGTACCTGAATCTACCAGCTATGCAAATGCATATGAAATATTCGATACTATGGGCACAGCAGAGCTTCCTACAATCATGGCACACTGTGTTTATTCAGGTGAGGAAGAGATGGCCATTCTTAAAAAGCATGGCGCCTACATCGCTCATTGCGCAGATTCAAACATGAACCTTACATCAGGTATTGCACCTATACGTAAGTTTATAGATGCAGGTATTAATGTTGGTCTTGGTACAGATGTGGCAGCAGGCTCATCTATGAACATGATTAAGACAATGCTTATTTCTCTTCAGGCTTCAAAGATGTACTATCGTTTGGTAGATACTAATGTTAAGCCACTATCCTTTGAGGAAATGTTCTATCTTGCTACATTAGGTGGCGGAAGCTATTTTGGCAAGGTTGGTACATTTAAGGATGGATACGAATTCGATGCTGTAGTTATCGATGACAGCAAGATGTATTCAATGCGAGATATGTCTGTTAGAGAAAGAATCGAGCGTATGGTTTACAACGACGCCGATGCATTTATCACAGATAAATACGTTAAAGGTAATAAGATTTATTCAAGTGCAGAATAATAGTAAGAGTAGTCCTTTTAGGGCTACTCTTTTTTATATGCTGGAGCATAAAAAAATGAATATTTGAACACATTTATTTAACAGATGCCACACATATTTCGAGAAATACTATTGTAAAATCAATGTTAGGATTGGTTTGATATGCAAAGGAGGCAAATATGGGCAAGAAGGTACAAAAGACTTCCGTTAAGCAAGAAATGACAAAAACTATAGCGCCTAAAGATAGCATCAAGACTAAGCTGATTTGTTTGATTGCGGCTTTAGTTGCTGTTCCGCTACTTATAGCTATTATTGTAAGCTATAACAGTTCAACTAATAAGGCGAAGAAGGATGCCTTGAATTTATTGGAGGCTAATGCGCGTATTGTTGAATCAGAATTTTCTGAGATGGTCGAAAAGAACACAGCAATGCTAGAGTCAATAGCTACCTCTCCTAGCACTATCGCATATATAGAAAGCTATGGAACTGAAGGACAAGCTGTTCCAGATAACGCCATGATGGCACAGATGGATATGCTGAACGAATATATGAACGATGGTAATACTAGTATCATTTTGTCTAAGGCATCTGGTGACCAATTACTTAGAGCTGATAGAAAAGAAATTACTAATATAGCTGATAGAGATTATTTCCAGCAGGCAGTATCAACTGGACAGCCTGCAGTTTCTGATGTTGTTGTAAGTAAGTCGGTAGGAAACCGAATCACAATTATTTGTGTTCCTATATATAATGAGGCTCATACACAGGTAATTGGTACAATTCAACGAAGCTTTGACTTAAATGTTTTGCATGAATTCTTAGCATCAAATATTTCGGACGGATTTATTGCTGATACTAAAGGTATGATGGTAGCTCACGCTCAATTCGAAATCACACCAGAGGATGAATATGATCTGAGCGGATATGAATTTATGACATCATCTGATACGAGTGGTCTTATCACATCTTCATTTGATGGAAATCTTACATATATGTCGTGGGTTAAGGAACCTATAAGCGGTTATTATGTTGCAGTATCTCAGCAGGATAAAGAAATAATGGCACATGCAGTTTATGCGGCCCTTACAGTTGTTGTAATCGGCGTAATCCTGTTAGTAATAGGTGTTATTATTGCGGTATATGTTGCAACAAGCTTTACAAAACCAATCGTGGCAGTTACCAATACAGTAACTCTTTTGGCAGATGGTCGTTTTAAGAAGATTGATAACTACACAAATCGTAAAGACGAATTTGGTGAAATCGTTAGAAGTACAAATTCAGTTATTGATAAATTAGGAAGTATCGTTTCAGCAATCAAGACCTCAGCCTCAACTGTTACTACATCTTCGGAGGATTTGGCAGATATGGCAAATCAGATTGCTGCAACAACAGATACTGTAGCAAATGCAGTGCAGGAGATTGCAACAGGTGCTGTTCAGCAGGCCGAGGAAATCCAGGAGGCTGCTGAAAATGTTGGAAAGATTACTGATGCAGTTGGCGGCGTTCAGCATTCTACAGACAATGTGGAGAGCTTAGCTGGAAAGATGAAGGAAGCTTCACAGGCATCCAGCAAATCCCTTATCAATCTTAAGGATTCTAGTAGCGATATGACAGAAAAAATTGAAGAGATTGCAAGAACAATTTCCGCTACACAGAGTGCCGTTGCTAATATCAACGATAGAGTAGAAGGCATTTCTGGTATCGCTTCTCAGACCAACCTGCTTTCACTTAACGCTTCAATCGAGGCAGCCCGTGCTGGTGAGGCTGGTAAGGGCTTCGCAGTAGTTGCGGAGGAAATTAGAAAGCTTGCGGATGATTCTGATAGCATGGCACAGGCCATCCGAGTTGAAATGGATGAGCTTTTGAAGCAGGCAGAGGCAGCTGTTGCGGCAGCAAATCTGGTTAAGCAGGGCAACCTGGAGCAGCAGGAGGCTATTGGTGGCACTCTTGAATCTGTAAACGGTATGCTTGAAGATATTGATGGCACTGTTGTTGGTATCAGAGATATCGCAGGTGGTGCATCTACGTGTGTTACATCAAACGATGTGGTATCCGATGCAATGTCTTCACTTTCTGCAATTTCGGAAGAGAATGCAGCTAGCTCAGAAACAACTGGCGCATCAGTTCAGGAGCTTTCTGCAACAGTTTCAAATCTTGCTGATTCAGCAGATGATTTGAAGGATATTGCACAAAAACTTAATGAAGAAATGTTGTTCTTTAAAGATGACTCGGTAGATGTTAATGAGGCTGAATAAGGAGTAGTGAAAGGGGGCTGACGGGTTAGGTTAGCCCTCTTTTTTATGTTTCGTACAGTGATATATAGTTTGTTTTTGAGGTATAGACAAACGAAAAGTCAAGTCTATAAATTTATACACATTGTACAATTTGTATCTTATATTTTTGTACGAAAAGTTTAAAATAATGGCATCAAATAAAGAATAGGAGGTGTTTATGTGAGTTCGTCATTGGCAGAAAAGCTTATAGAAGAGCTAAATTGCGAGACGGTCTTCACCATCCATCTGGGAAGCTTGGAAATTCCTGTTATGGAATCGGTAGTGGTCACATGGATTGTAATGGCAGTACTTGTACTAATTGCAATATTCCTGACCCGCGACTTGAAAACGCAGAACATCAGCAAAAGACAAGCGTTTGCGGAACTCGTATATGAAAAGCTTACTGGAATAGTGGGTGGAATGCTTGGAGAAGAGGGCAAGATATACACAGGATATCTTACAACTGTTCTCATATACATTGGATTGTCAAACATAATTGGTTTGTTCGGATTCAAATCACCTACAAAAGATTTGAATGTCACAGCAGCACTTGCAATCATGAGTATTGTACTTGTTGAGTTCGCTGGCATTTATCAAAACGGCGTAAGAAAATGGCTTCACAAATTCACAGAGCCAGTCGCTATCGTTACACCATTCAACATTTTGGATGTGTTTACAAGGCCGCTATCACTTTGTATGCGACTTTTTGGTAATGTACTTGGTGCATTCGTAATTATGGAACTTTTAAAGATTGTATGCCCACCAGTTATTCCAGCCGTATTTAGTCTTTATTTCGACTTATTCGACGGATTACTTCAGGCGTACGTATTTGTATTCTTAACGTCTTTGTATATTAAAGAGGCAGTAGAATAAATTATAGGAGGAATTAAAATGAACACACTTATAGCAATTGGAGCAGGTATTGCAGTAGTAACAGGTATTGGAGCAGGTATTGGTATCGGTATTGCAACAGGTAAGGCTTGCGAGGGTATCGCACGTCAGCCAGAGGCAGAAGGTAAGATTCAGAAGAACTTAATTTTAGGTTGTGCCCTTGCAGAGGCAACAGCTATTTATGGTTTCGTTATCGCACTTATGATTATCGTAATGTTACAGTAAAGGAATGAAGGATTATGATTAACGTTTCATTTTGGAATATTCTTTGGACAGTAGTAAACCTTCTTGCATTGTTTATTTTTTTCAAAATCTTTTTCTTCAAGCCTATTGCAAATATTATTGCAAAGCGCCAGGAAGAGGCAGATGAGATTTTCAAAGCTGCTGAAGATAAGGAAGCCGCTGCAGATGAAAAGGCTCGTCAGTATGATGAGAAGTTAGCAGAAGCAGAGCAGGAAAAGAAGGAAATACTTTCCGAAGCAAGAAAAAGCGCAGATGCTCAGTATCAGCAGATTATCAATGATGCAAAGGCAAACGCATCAGAGATTAAAACAGCTGCAGCTACAGAGGCTAATCGTGAGAAGAATCAGATTATTGCCAGCGCTAAAAAGGAAATTGCAAATATTATTGTTGATGCAACAACAAAGGTTGTTGGTGGTCAGACAGGAGCTGAAGTTGACAGCAGCTTGTTTGACGAGTTTATAGATAAAGCAGGTGAGTAAAGGTGACAGAAAAAACTTTAGAATATGCACGTAGTTTGCATAGTATAGCTAATGCAGAAGTTTTCTTGCAGTCTGCCGCTTCTATTCTTGAAGCTGTGCCTGCAATTGGTGAGGAATTAAATAATCCTACAGTTGAGCTTGCAAAGAAATGCGTAGTTGTAGATAGTATTTTCCCTCACGAAATTAGAAACTTCTTAAAGCTTCTATGCTCAAACGGCGATTTTGATTTATTTTATGATATTAAGGAAGCCTTCGAGGAAAGCATCGCTGCAAAGTCAGAGGTTGTTGAGAAGGCTAAGCTAAGATACGTTACAGCTCCAACTGATGAGCAGCTTAATGGTATCAAGAGATTCCTTGTTAAGGAAACAGGAAACGAAGCTATCGAGATTGATCTTGTAAAGGATGAATCTATTAAGAGCGGTTTCGTTCTTTCAGTCGGCACAAAGGAATACGATTGGAGCGAAAAAGGACGTATCAAGCAGTTGGCTACAAAGATTGATGCAGCAGTTGGTGTTTCATCAGTTGATGAAAGCATACTTTCAATCCTCAAGGCCAGCGTTGATGAATTTGATTTAGAGATTAAGGATAACGAGGTTGGTATCGTAACATGGGTTGGCGATGGTATTGCCAATATCGATGGTATTGACCACGCATTCTACGGCGAAATCGTTATCTTTGATTGTGGTGTCAAAGGTATGGTTCAGGATGTCCGCCGCGACGAAATCGGCGTTATCCTATTTGGCCGTGACACAGAAATAAAAGAAGGTTCTCGTGTTGTTCGTACAGGTAAGATGGCTGGTATCCCAGTTGGTAACGGCTTCTTAGGACGTATCGTTGACGCACTTGGTAGCCCTCTTGATGGAGCAGGAGATATCGAGGCAGACGGATACAGACCTATCGAGTGTCCAGCTCCTAGTATCGTTGACAGAAAATCAGTTAGCCAGCCAATGGAAACAGGTCTTCTTTCAATTGATTCCATGTTCCCTATCGGCCGTGGTCAGCGTGAGCTTATCATTGGTGATAGACAGACAGGTAAAACATCTATCGCTACAGATACAATCATCAACCAGAAGGGTAAGGATGTAATCTGTGTTTACGTTGCAATCGGTCAGAAGGCATCTACTGTTGCAAAGCTTGTTAACACATTAAAAGAAAATGGAGCAATGGATTATACAATCATCGTAAATGCGACTGCTTCAGATTCAGCATCATTGCAGTACATCGCACCTTATGCTGGTACAGCACTTGCAGAATATTTCATGTATTCAGGCAAGGATGTACTTATTGTTTATGATGATTTGTCAAAGCATGCTGTTGCTTATCGTGCCATTTCACTTTTGCTTGAGCGTTCACCAGGACGTGAGGCATATCCAGGTGATGTATTCTATTTGCATTCGCGTCTACTTGAGCGTAGTGCAAGAATCACTGATGAAGCAGGAGGCGGCTCTATAACAGCTCTTCCTATCATCGAAACACAGGCAGGCGATTTGTCAGCATACATTCCTACAAATGTTATTTCCATCACTGATGGTCAGATATTCCTTGAGACAGAGCTTTTCAACGCAGGTCAGCGACCAGCCGTAAACGTTGGTCTTTCTGTATCCCGTGTTGGTGGTGCTGCTCAGACAAAGGCTATGAAGAAGGCTGCAGGCTCAATCCGTATCGACCTTGCACAGTATCGTGAAATGGAAGTCTTCACTCAGTTCTCATCAGACCTTGATGATGCAACAAAGAAGCAGCTTGCTCACGGTCGTGCCCTTATGGAACTTTTGAAGCAGCCACTTTCAAGACCATTCTCAATGGCAGAGCAGGTTATCATCCTTGTATCTGCTAACGCACATATCTTCAGTGATGTTGCTTCATCAGATATAAAGAAATTTAGAGCTGATTTGCTTGAGTTTTTCAGAACAGAGCATTCAGATATTATCAGCCAGCTAGAATCTTCAAAGGATTTGTCAGATGATACAAAGGCTGCAATTATCGATGCTGCTACTGAATTTAAGAAGAATCAGGAGTAATTTATGGCTAGTACAAAGGAAATCCAAAACAGAATAAACAGTATTCAGGATACCATGAAGATTACTAAGGCCATGTACATGATGTCTTCCATGAAGCTTAGAAAAGCAAAAAAGAAGCTTGAAGAGACGGAACCATTTTTCAAAGGAACCCAGATAGGAATTGCGGAGTGTCTTGCACACTTCCCAGACATCAGACACATTTACTTTGATAATCGAGTTGAGGATGACCATGAGACTATAAAGAAGCATGGATTTATTGTATTCACTGGCGACAAGGGTATGGCAGGTGCTTACAATCATAACGCCATCAAAATGGCAATTCAGCGTATCGACGGATTAGCTGAGGGCGATGAGTACAAGCTGTTTGTTGTTGGTGAGGTTGGCCGTTCATTCTTCATAAGCAACGGCTACAACGTAGATGAGAATTTCAGATTTTCATCTAACAACCCATCCATGCATCGTGCCAGAATCATGGCAGAGTACATGATTGATTTGTACAACAAAGGAGAGCTTGACAGGATAGATATCATTTACACAAAGATGCTTAATTCTATTACAGAAGAGCTTTGCGTAGAGCGTTTGCTTCCTTTGAAAACTCATTCCTTCTTGAAGGAAAAGGCTGCTAAAATTGAGGCAGATGCAGAGGGAACATCCAAGGATGCTAAGGAATTAAAGGAAGGCGTAAAGCACGTTCATTCCCTTAATAGCTACGAGATGGAAGCTATCTCTCAGGGAGATGTTTTCATTCCGTTTTATCCATCCCTTAAAGGCGTTCTTGAAAAGTTAGTACATAATCATTTTACAGCCTTTTGCTATGGAGCATTGGTTGAATGCTCAGCCAGTGAGGAGAACGCCAGAATGATGGCTATGCAATCCGCAACTGACAACGCAGAGGCAATTCTTCATGACCTATCTATAGAATACAATAGAGTGCGTCAGGCCCAGATTACTCAGGAAATCACAGAGGTAATCGGCGGTGCCAAGGCGCTGAAAAAGAAGAAGCTAAAAAAGAAGTTACAGAGCCAATAAAGGCTTTGGAGGTATAATATGTCACAATTAAAAGGAAAAATCGTTCAGGTCTCAGGACCTGTAGTCGATGTGGAATTTAAAACAAAAGACTTACCTGCGATTAAAGATGCATTGTATGTTTATGTTGGTGACGAAAAGCGAGTAATGGAGGTCAGTCAGCACATTGGTTTCAATGTTGTTAGATGTATCATGCTTGCTCCATCAGAAGGTCTTTGCCGTGACATGGAGGTTGTTGCAACTGGACAGGGTATTTCAGTTCCTGTTGGTGAGCAGACTCTAGGCAGACTGTTTAACGTACTTGGTGACACTCTTGATAATGGGGAAAAGCTTGATGATGGTGAGCATTGGTGTATCCACCGTGAGCCACCTACATTCGAGGACCAGAGTCCTGTAGTAGAAATGCTTGAAACAGGTATCAAGGTCATTGATCTTCTTGCACCTTACGCAAAGGGTGGTAAGGTCGGTCTATTCGGTGGTGCCGGTGTAGGTAAGACAGTTCTTATTCAGGAGCTTATCCACAACATCGCAACAGAAAGCGGTGGTTATTCAATATTCACAGGTGTAGGAGAGCGTTCCCGTGAAGGTAACGACCTTTGGACAGAAATGGGCGAATCAGGAGTTCTTGATAAGACAGCCCTAGTCTTCGGTCAGATGAACGAGCCACCTGGAGCACGTATGCGTGTAGCCGAAACAGGACTTACAATGGCAGAATATTTCCGTGATGTTAAGCATCAGGACGTGCTTTTATTCATCGATAATATCTTCCGTTTCGTACAGGCAGGTTCAGAGGTTTCAGCCCTCCTTGGTCGTATGCCATCAGCCGTTGGTTACCAGCCAACACTTGCAAACGACTTAGGTGAATTGCAGGAGCGTATTGCTTCTACAAAGAGCGGTTCAATCACATCAGTTCAGGCTGTATATGTACCTGCTGATGACTTAACTGACCCGGCACCAGCTACAACATTCTCACACTTGGATGCTACAACAGTTCTTTCACGTAAGATCGTAGAGCAGGGTATTTATCCAGCCGTTGATCCACTTGAATCTACATCACGTATCCTTGAGCCAGATGTTGTTGGCGAAGAGCACTACGCAGTAGCTCGTGGAGTTCAGGAAATCTTACAGAAGTACAAAGAGCTTCAGGATATCATTGCTATCCTTGGTATGGAAGAGCTTTCTGATGAAGATAAAATCACAGTTTACCGTGCAAGAAAGGTACAGCGTTTCCTTTCACAGCCATTCTCAGTTGCTGAGAACTTCACAGGCGTAAAGGGACAGTTCGTTCCAGTAGAAGAAACAGTCAAAGGCTTCAAGGCAATCCTTGATGGTGAAATGGATGAATATCCAGAAGCAGCATTCTTCAATGTTGGAACAATCGCTGATGTTAAGGCAAAGGCTGAAAAGCTTGCAAAGGAGTAGCTTATGGCATCATTATTTAATCTTAAAATAATAGCTTGCGACGGAGTCTTTTATGATGGACCAAGCGAGATGCTTATCTATCCAGCCGATGATGGTGAAATCGCTATCATGAATCATCATGAAAAGATGACAGGCGTGGTGGACATCGGTGAAATCCGCTTTAAGCTTGAAGATGGAACCTGGCAGCATGCAGTCATTTCTGATGGATTGCTTTCGGTATATCCTGACGGTAGTGTTAAGATTCTTGCTTACTCTTGCGAGAAGCCAGAAGACATAGACACCTTTAGAGCCCGAGAAGCTTTAGAGCGTGCCCAGGACGAATTACAGCAGAAGCAAAGCTACATTGAACACCAGATTTCAATCGCAAATATGGCCCGCGCCATGGCCCGACTTAAAGGCGCAAGCCATCATAATAATTAATAGAAAAACTGCCAAGTTTTTGGCAGTTTTTTGTTGCTTTTGAATGGGGATTATGATATATTATTTGAGGTCGATGAGCCGACAAGTGTAAGTAATTTCGCTCATGTAGTGAGTGAAATTACTTGCCCAGAATTGCCCATTGCGAAGCAATTTTAAATGGCAATTCTTCATTGCTTATGCGGGTGTGGCGGAATTGGCAGACGCGCTAGATTTAGGTTCTAGTGGGCGACCGTGCAGGTTCAAGTCCTGTCACCCGCATTACTCACATACACAGGTATGTGAGTTTTTTTGTTTATTGTTATAAAAGAACGGGGAAATCTTTTTATAATTTGCCTACACTTTTCTAGTTAGGCTAAACATTCTAATAGCTATCATTTCGATGGCATTTTTCATGGTAAGTTGGACGTACCGTATCACTTAGAGTGCAACTAAGCTGATAAGGTTTATTTTGTTACCCTTTTTTAGCGAGGGCAGGGTGACAGAGGAATATTTATAGGGAAAGGAGCGGACATTTTTTATTCTACGGGTTCCATGCGGGTGACAGGACTTGAACCTGCGTAGGGCCTTTACCACTAGCTTGGGGTATTTAGGGATTTGGTAGACTGGAGATTGTGAGGAGATTACCACTGGAAAATGTAAAGGCCGGAATTCAGTGGTAAAAGTCAGAGAAGATTACCACTGGAAAATGGGAAAGCCGAAATCCAGTGGTAAAAGTCAGAGGAGATTACCACTGGAAAACGTGAAAGCTGAAATCCAGTGGTAAAAGTCAGAGAAGATTACCACTGGAAAACGTGAAAGCCGAAATTCAGTGGTAAAAGTCAGAGAAGATTACCACTGGAAAATGGGAAAGCTGAAATTCAGTGGTAAAGAAATGGAACTAAAGAGAAAAGGAGTATTATGAGTAAAGTTATTATTGATGTTTTAAGTGAAGAGAGAAAGCAGCTTATCATTGAGAAAAAGAGATTAGAGAAAGTTATTGTTGCGGATGATGGGTATTACTTGGAAATTAAGAAGAATAAAGGGAAATATGTTCAATATTACAGATGCCATAAGCTGGCAGGCAAGGATGAAATAGAAAAAGATTTTATTAGGAAAAGTGATATAGATATTGCTAAGAAGCTTGCGCAGGCTGAATATGACAGGAAACTATATATGGATGTTGTTTCTCGTCTTGGAAAAATAGATGCGGTATTAGGCTGTTATAGCAAGAATAGAAAAAGTGATTTATATACAAAGCTTTCGCCAGAGAGAAAAGCATTGATAGAAAGCGATTATGTAGATGATGATGTTTTCATCATAGACTGGAAGGGGGCCTTCGCGGGGGAGGAGGGGGATGCGTTTAAGGAGAGGTATCCGGTGGAGACGCCGTATTATACGGATAATGGGGAACATGTTAGGTCTAAGTCGGAGAAGATAATTGCGGATAAGCTGGCGAAGGAGAATGTGCCGTATGTGTATGAGCCGAGCTGTGAGTTAAATAGAAAGGGGTTGCATCCGGATTTTGCTTTGCTAAACGTGGCTACTAGAAAGACGTATTTCTACGAGCATTTTGGGATGATGGATAAAGCAGAGTATGCCACGGTAGCCATAAGAAAGATCGAAAAATATAGAGAGCTTGGGTACGAGTATGGGAAGAATTTGTTGTACACATTTGAAACGGGGGCAGATGGGTTAAGTGTGAAAGCTATAACAGCAATAATAAATGACTATTTATAGATGAAATTGAAGCTGGCCATAAAAAATGGGTTAAACTGTAGTACCCAAGCCTACAATTTAACCCATGAATCACATGATTTATATCAATTACATAAATTACATAAATTACATACTTTACACCGACACACTGCGCTTAATAGCTTCGCACATTACCTGGTTAGCCAAGGTTCCAACAACATCTAAGGAAGCTTCAACGGAACCTAAGGACATGGCGTAGATGCTGTCGCCGTCCATAGATGTGTGGACTGGGCGGATGCAACGGGCGTAAGCGTCATGTGTCATGCTGGCAAGCTTGCAGAGCTGAGTCTTGTTGAATTTTGCATTCGTAAATACGATACCGATAGTAGTGTTAGTGGTAACGCCTGCAGGTGGATTTGCCACCATGTCGTACATAAGATCTTCGCAGGAAACATCGTTAAGGGTAGAACCGTCAGCAGATAATACGCCAGCAATACGCTTGTTGTCTACATAATCATAAACATCACCAACAGCATTAGTGCAGACGATGGCACCCACCTTTAAATCACCTAAAGCTACAGCAAAGCTGGCGATGCCAGATTTTGTACATCTATCAGGGCCAAGTAGTTTTCCAACTGTGGCGCCGCAGCCAGCACCAAAGCAGCCTGATTCGAAATTACCTGCATCTCCTTTAAAAGCTAAAGAAGCAGCCTCGTAACCCATTTCCTTATCAGGGTATACATCATTTCTGCCATAACCTAAATCAAAAATATCTGATTGGCAAACAAGTGGAACAACCACATCTCCAACAGGAAAACCTATGCCATGTTCTGCTAAATACTTCATAACGCCACCGGCAGCATCCAATCCAAATGCTGAACCACCGCCTAAAACAACAGCGTGAATTACCTCTGCGGCAGCAAGTGGGTCCATAAGACCTGATTCTCTACTGGCAGGACCGCCACCTCTAATATCTAAACCACATGGTGCACTGTCAGGTGCGATAATAACAGTAACACCTGTGCCAGCATAGGTATTTTCTACCTGGCCAATTTTTACATTTCCAATATCTGTAATAGGAATTTCTTTTAAAAGTTTATTCATTTGATATCTCCCAATTCATTAAATAGTTTAGATTAAGCCAACCCAGCCAACCAAGCATAATCAGCCAACTTAGCCTAACCTGAATCTAATTATAATACTTCTATTAGAAGAAATGTGTAAAAAAATATTGACGAACCTATTGTCTTAGTGTACTATACAGATAGTACACTAGTACAAACGAATAGGAGGAGTGTGGATATGCAATATGATTCAAAAATACCTATTTACTTGCAAGTAATTGATTCTATCAAAACAGACATCATTAACGAGCGAATAAAATGTGGGCAAAAGCTACCATCCAGCCGTGAGCTGGCAGTAACATATACAATCAATCCCAACACCGCCGCCAGGGTCTATCAGGAGCTGGAGCGTGAAGGGGTGTGCTATACCAAACGAGGCATGGGCACATTTGTAACAGAGGATGAAGGAGTGATTGCGATGTTAAAAAAAGAAATGGCAGAGGAAGCCTTGGATGTATTTTTAAAATCGATTAGTGAATTAGGGATATCTATTGATGAAGCCATCGAGCTTCTAAAGCAAAGGGAGGAATAACTATGCTAGAGAGTATTGAAGTAACCAAAAAATTTGTTGGCAAGACAGCTGTGGATGGAATCACTATGCAGCTTGAACCAGGGCATATATATGCAATGCTTGGACCAAACGGAAGTGGTAAAACCACATGGATGAAAATGGCAGCAGGCCTGATAAAGCCTACCTCTGGCCAGATTAGATACATGGGTCAGCCTATTTCTGTTGAAACCAAAAACGATATAGCATACATGTCAACTGAACCATATTTTTACGATTGGATGACAGTTGGTGATGTTGGAAAATATTACGCAGATTTTTTTAAGGATTTCTCCATGGACAAATATGATTATCTTCTTGAGAAGATGGAACTGTTAAAAAAGCTGAAGGTGAAATCCCTTTCATCAGGTATGATGGCAAAGCTTAAGGTAGCAGTTACAATGGCAAGAGATGCCAAGGTTTATATGCTGGATGAACCACTTAACGGCATAGATTTGCTAGCAAGAGATTCTGTTATGAACATGATTCTTATGTCAGCAGATGAAGGAAAAACTCTTTTGATTTCCAGTCATTTGGTAGAGGAATTAGAATCAGTTGTTGATAAGGCAATCTTTATCAAGAATTCAAAGTTTGCAGGAATTTATGATGTTGAAGCTCTTAGAACAGAAGACAATATGTCACTTGCAGACAAATACCGTCAGGTATTTTCAGATGTAGATATGGGAGGAATTCAGTAATGGGAAATCTTATTAAATACGAGTTCAGAAAAACTTGGATTATAAAAGCAATTATTTTAGTATTTACAGCCATATTTGAATTGCTGTTTTTGGCAGGCACATTTTCTAAGAATGAAGATATACAGGCTACTGGTATTATATTTTTAGTTCTTACAACATTGTGTGCACTTTTTATCATAGGTATCTATGGAATATTTAGATTGCACAAGGACATAACAACAAAGCAAAGCTATATGTTATTTATGACACCACACAATAGCTACACTATTCTTGGTGCAAAGCTTATTGAAAATGCCGGCTCTATTTTGCTCGCTGGTGTATTTTATATGGTATTAGCCCTCATCGATATTACATTTCTGGCAGCTTATAATGGGGAAATCGTGGAAGCACTTGATCTAATAAATGAAATATTAGGTGAACACTATTCAATAGATACATACAGATTTATTATGATTAGTTTCGATATGATTACCGTTTGGATATTCAATATTGTGACAGGATTTTTTGCCGTTACTATTTCTGCCAGCGTGCTTAATGGTAAAAAGGGCAGTGGCATCATCAGCTTCATTTTGTATTTATTTATTACTGGTTTTATCGAGAAGCTTCATAACTTTATAATGGACTGCTTTACTTCAGCCGATATGATTGGATTCACAACAGGCAGAATGGTATATAACCTCATTTACTACATCGGATTTACAGTGGTTATGTACGTAATCACTGCATGGATTATGGATAACAAACTATCCGTTTAAAAGGCCTTAAGTAAATATAAAATTTATATAAAAAATCTGTGATATCTATTTACAACGTTATATGGAAAAATTACACTGTTTATCAAGTGTGTATAAACTATAATACGCCATTGCGTATCAAGGAGGATGAAAAGTGAAGGTTCTAAAAAAGATAGGTGGGTTCTTTAAAAAGCACCTAAAGCTGATTATTGTTTTGGCTATCATCGCTGCCATTGTTGGCTTGGTTTGGAATAATGCAAAGAAGGCACAGAAGGCAATGGAAGAGGCCGCTAATCAGCCAGCTACATCTGAAATCAAAAAGATGGATTTGCAGCAGTCAGTTGCAGTAACAGGAACTCTTAAGGCAGTTAACAAGGCAACAGTTACATCTACTATTGGTGGAACTGGAGTTACTGGTGTAAAGGTTTCTAAGGTTAATTTTAAAGAGGGTGACTATGTAAATGCAGGAGATGTTGTAGTTGAATTCGATGGTGATGATTACAACAGAAAGATTGCAGAATTAAATGCCCAGCATAATATTGAAAACAGACAGTCTGAAATAGATATAGCTGATTTGCAGCAGAAGATTAAAGATGCTCAGACTCAGTTAGCTAAAAAGCAGAAGTACTTAGATGATAATAAATATATATACGAAGATATTAAGGATGCTTTTCAGCAATACGAAAAATATCGTACTGATGATGTGAAAAAGAGATGGGATGAGCAATCAGCTATTGCAGCGGGTAGAGCAGAGCCTGTAACTATTGAAATCTACGAAAGAACACAGGACGAAATAGAAACACTTAATCTTCAGATTCAAACATATCAGAATCAGATAGAGCTTGCTCAGCTTAAGCAGAATTACGCTCAGACCTATACACAGGTTGATGCAAAGGATGATGTATACGAGAGCATGGAAAAGACACATGTATCATCACCAATTTCTGGTTACATTATTACAATGAACGTTGAAGAGGGCAATAACTATGCTCAGGGTAATACCGTATTTACGGTAGCTGATACAAGCGGTTTTGTTGTTTCAGCAACAGTAAATGAGTATGATATTGCAAACATCGCAACTGGTCTTCCAGCTAAAATCAAGTTTGAAGCAACAGGCGATGAGGAATTCGACGGAGAGGTTACATTTGTTTCTGTGGCTTCAGAGGGTTCTATTTCAGGACAGCAGGGCCAGGCTGCTCAGGGAACATCTAACGTGGCAACCTACAAGGTTAAGATTCAGCTTAACGAAAACGACGACAGACTTCGTGTAGGAATGACAGCAAAGGCCAGTGTTATTTTGGATTCTGTGGATAATGTTCTAGCCGTTCCTTATGACTGTGTACAGCAGGATAAAGACGGAAAAGATTTCGTTGCTGTAATTAAGAAGGATGGAACAAAGAAAAACATCTATGTTACAAAGGGACTTGAAAGCGATTACTATGTAGAAATTAAGGGTGAAGGCCTTAAGGAAGGCATGACAGTAGAGGCTATAGTAAAGGATGCTCCAAGTACTGATATTATGGATTACATGGAGCTTTCAACAGAAGAATAGCGGAGGATATGAAATTGGAAGATAATATTATGCTTGACCTTCGCGATATTCATAAAAGCTTTTTTATTGGTACTCCAAACGAATTTGAAGTTTTGCATGGTTTGAACTTCACAGTAAAAAAAGGCGAATTTGTTTCCATTGTTGGTCAGTCAGGTTCAGGTAAATCAACATTGATGAATATTATCGGAGCTTTGGACAGACCTACAGCAGGAGAGTACACCCTGGATGGAATCGATATTGAAAAAGCGAAGGACCACGAGCTATCAGCTTTACGAAATAAAAAGATTGGCTTCGTATTTCAGACATATAATTTGATTGCAAGAACTAACGCTCTTAAGAATGTTGAGCTTCCTATGATGTATGCAGGAATGGGAAGAGCGGAGCGTACGGAACGCGCAAAGATGCTTCTTGAGGAAGTAGATATGACTGATAGAATGCACCACAACCCAGACGAACTTTCAGGTGGTCAGAAGCAGCGTGTTGCTATTGCAAGAGCTATGGCTAACGACCCTGCAATCATTCTGGCAGATGAGCCTACAGGTGCTCTTGATTCTGCAACTGGTAGAATGATTATGGATATTTTCCATAAGCTTCACGAGGAGCAGGGCAAGACAATCGTGCTAATTACTCACTCTCCAGAGCTTTCTCAGGAGACAGAGCGAATCATCACCCTGAAGGATGGTAACATTATCGGCGAAGCAGCTGGTAATTGGAATAGGGCAACAAAGGAGGTGGAGTAAATGTTATTTACAGAAAACGTCCTGGTTGCTTTAGCAGGCCTGAAGGCTAACATAATGCGTTCCTTGCTGACCATGCTTGGTATCATCATCGGTATCGCATCGGTTATTGCCATTATGACAGTTGGTAATTCCATTACGTCAATCGTCAACAGTACCATGCAAGATTTGGGAGCAAACAACCTGGAGATGGGTGTCATGCAAAAATCTAGGGACAACAAAGCATCTGATTCAGGTGAGAATTACGGTTCAGGCTATGTCCGCGAAATGACAGACAATGATTTGATTACAGAGGATATGCTTGAAGCCTTTAAGGCAGAGTTCCCAGATGATATTAAATACATCCTTAAATTTGAAAATGTTGGAGACAAGGGCAAGGTTACAGAAGGCAGCAAAAGTGCCAACGTTCAAATAATCGGTTACAACAAAGACAACTTCGAATTTAAGGATAAAAAGATTCTGGCAGGTCGAGGATTTTTGAATCGTGATTATGAGCAGGCTAAAAAGGTTTGTATCGTTACAGATAAGCTGGTAGAGCGAATCTATGATGGCGATGTCAACAAGGCCCTAGGCCAAGAGATAGAGGTTAATGTTGGAGGAATATATTACAGCTACTACATTGTAGGTGTGTACGAATATGTGCAGGAGCAATTCTCATTCGGTGTTTCCGACAATCCGACAACAGAGCTTATCATTCCTTACGAAACAGCAAGGATAGCTAATCATAATCAGAATAAGGGTGATTACTATTTCACATTGGTAACATCCGTAAATACGAATAATGATGAGTTTGCTACAAAGGTAAGAGATTACTTTAACATCAATTACTACTCAAGAAATGATGCCTACGAGGTAATGGTTGTTTCAATGACATCCATGATGAATCAGATGAACACCATGATTGGTGCTATTCAGCTGGCACTGTCAGTTATCGCAGGTATATCACTTGTGGTAGGTGGTATTGGTGTTATGAATATCATGCTGGTTTCCATTACAGAACGCACAAAGGAAATCGGTACAAGAAAAGCGTTGGGTGCTACAAATGGTTCTATTAGATTACAGTTTATTACTGAATCAGTTGTAATCTGTCTGATAGGTGGAATTATAGGAATCGTACTTGGAGTTGTTCTTGGTACAGTAGCTGTTAAGCTGATGGGATATGAGGCTGCAGTATCTATCCAGAGTATCATTATTGCGGTAGGATTTTCTATGGCAATTGGTATCTTCTTCGGATACTACCCAGCTAATAAGGCGGCTAAGCTTAACCCAATCGATGCATTGCGCTACGAATAAATAAATATCTAAAACAAAAGTCCTATGGGGGTAATGCCTCGCATAGGACTTTTTGTATTAATTAATGTCTATTTAAACAAATCAATATGGAAATATAGACAAAAATCTAATAGAAAATACTAAACTATTTTACAAAAATCTAATTCAAATTCGTTAAAATCCACAACATGTATTGAAAGACCATTATAAATGATGTATAAATCTTAAATGAAGAGTGACGATTCTAAAGTAATTTAGGATTCTCTAAACATAAGAGAAAGGAGTTTCAAAGGGGGAACAAATGAAGAAAATTTCAAAAAAAGCCTTAGCATTGTCTTTGGCAACAGTAATGGCCGTTCCTGCACTTCCAATTTCAAGCCTTGGAACACTTGATGCACAAGCCGCAGAAAGTATCAGCAGAGTAATGGTTCATGACCCATCGATTTTTGAGTACAATGATGAGTACTATGTTTTTGGGTCTCACATTGCAACAGCTAAATCATCAGATTTAGTAAACTGGACACAGGTTTCTACAGATTACCAAAGTGTAGCAAACAACCCTATCTACGGAAACGTAAAGGAAAACTTAGCAGAGTCCTTCAAGTGGGCAGGCTATGACGACGGAGATTGCAAGGGAGGCTACGCAGTATGGGCTCCAGATGTAATCTACAATCCAAACTATGTTTGGGCAGATGGTCACAAGGGAGCATACATGCTGTACTATAGTGCATCATCTACATGGCGTCGTTCATGTATCGGCTATATGGTAAGTGACAGAGCAGATGGTGGTTACACATACGGCGGAACAGTAGTATATTCTGGATTTACCAACACTGGCAAGGTTAATTATGACGGCAACAGCACTAGAGATACTACATACACAAATGACTATCTTCCATTCAACAAGCTTATTGAAGAAGGCAAGATTGATGGTGATGTAAGCACATGGAAGTGCTTCAATTCAAACGGTAGCTGGAATAATAATTACGCTCCAAACGCAATTGACCCAACACTTTTCTATGATGCAACGGGCGAGCATCTTTACATGGTTTACGGCTCATGGTCAGGTGGTCTTTTCATTCTTGAAATCGACCAGAAGACTGGTGAGGCAATCTACCCAGGTAAGGATGGCGTAGATGAGACAAGTGGAAATTTTGTTGATAGATATTTTGGAACACACATCGCTGGTGGAAATCATCAGTCAGGTGAAGGTCCATACATCGAATACGACAAAAACACTGGTTACTATTACATGTATGAAACATATGGTGGCCTTACAACAACAGGCGGTTACAACATGAGACTGTTCCGTTCTAAGAATCCATTAGGCCCATACGAGGATGCATCTGGAAAGAATGCAGCAGGTAGTGGAAAGAATTGTTATCAGTACGGTACAAAGCTTATTGGTAACTATCAATTCTACGGACAGCCAGGCTACCGTGCAGCAGGTCACAACTCAGCACTCATCACAGATGACGGAAAGTATTACCTGATCTATCATCAGCGATTCCTTGATTCTTCAAGAGGAGAGGGACATGAGGTTAGAGTTCATCAGCAGTTCTTGAACGAAGATGATTGGCTTGTTACAGCTGTTTACGAAAACAGAAACGAGCAGATTCAAAAGTACACAATGGATGATGTTGTTGGTACTTATGAGTACGTTAATCATGGCAACGGCGAAAAGGATGGCAGCATGATTACTACTCAGTCTGTTGAGCTGAATGCAGACGGCACAGTTACAGGTGATGTAACAGGTACATGGTCAATGGCAGATGCAACAGACCGTGATTACACATACGTAACAATCAATGCTGATAATGCAACCTACAAGGGCGTATTCTTCGAGCAGACAAATGACAATGGCGAAAAGACTATGACATTTACTGCAAACGGAAATAACAACCTTGCAATCTGGGGAAGCAAATACGAGGAAACAGATGAAACAGCTGCAGGCAAGGTGATTGAGCAGCTTAAGGATATTATTCCTGAATCTACACGTGAGAATATTCAGCTTCCTACTGAGCTTGGAAAGGCTAAGATTGAGTGGTCATCAGATAATCAGGCTGTACTTTCAGCTGATGGTAAGGTAGGCACTCCTTCATCAGATACAGAGGTTACTCTTACAGGCAAAGTTACAGTAAATAGTTACAGCACAGATGCTACATTTAAGGTGCTTGTATACGATGCTCCAAAGGTAATCGTAGGCTACGATTTTGATAGTGTTGATGGAGATGCTGTCAGTGCTACATCAGCATCTACAAAAGATAGCGCTGCAACACTTAAGGGTGATGCTAAGGTGGTTACTGATGAAGAAAGAGGACAGGTGCTTAAGCTTGAAAATGAAGCTGGCAACAAGCAGGTAAACTATTTATCACTACCAAGCGATGTATTTTCCAATGTGGATAAAGCTGGATACACTGTAAGCATGTGGGTAAATATTGATTCATCTACATGGGAGCACAGTGCATTGTTTGAAGCAGATTGGCTGGCAGATGGAGCATCTACAGGTACTTATCCAATGACTAGAATTGGAGCAAACCTGATTGGAAGAATTAATGCAAATGATTATTCAGATGCAGTTCCAGGCTTATCTTACAGTGACCTTACAAACAAATGGCAGCTTGTAACCTACACAGTAGCTCCAAATGGAATTAAGGTATATCTGAATGGAAATGAGATAGTATACGATAAAAAAGATATTTCAAATTGCTTCTCGGGACAAGGTGCAGCAATCCAGAATGCTAATCATGTAATGGTAGGCGCTGGAGATATTTGGACAGATGAAGATGTTAGAAATGCAATGTTTGATGATGTTCGTATATACGATACTGCTCTTACAGGAAGCGAGATAAAGGATATTTACGAAAGCACCTTGAAGGAAGATAAGGACGAGCCAGAAAATCCAGAAAATCCTGAGGTAGTTAATAAGGCAATCGATGAGGAAGAGCCAGAAGTAGAAGGCCAGACAAAGGTATATGTTAAGCTTGATAACACAGAATTCCCAGGTGATACATTCGCATATGCGGTAGATGCAGATCAGAAGGATTTGCTTGGCGAATATCCAGGAAAGAAAATGGCTCACATTGGAAACGGCTGGTATTCAGTAAATGTTCCAACAGACATGCTTTATGTTGAAGAAGAGTTAGTTGAAGATTCTGAAGAAGAATTAAAAGAAGAAGATTTAACAGAAGAAGCTGAGGAAGCTGAGGAAGCTGAGGAGAAAACAACAGATGAGAATATTGAAGAGTCTGCTGATAAGACAACTGATGCTGATGAAGTTCAGACTGAGATTGAAGATGTACCTGTTGTAGAAGAAATCGAAAACATTGTTACATCATTATTTGAATCAATCAAATCAGCATTTGCTCCTATGCAGGTAAGTGCAGAAGAACATGACATTTTCAATAATGGAATTGTTGTTAGAGTAAACGATGGATTGGCAGATGGAAAGGATGTTGTTGCAACAGCATTGTTTACAACAAACAGACCATCAGCTGAAGAGTTAAAGCAGGATGAAGAACCTGCAACTCCAGAAACCCCTGATAAACCAGCTGAGCCAAGTCAGCCATCACAGCCAAGCACTCCATCACAGCCTTCAACACCTAGCGCACCATCTACATCAAATTCTAGCTCAAGCAGCAGTAGTTCACAGACAGTTGCACCAGCAGCTGTTGCTCAGACACAGGTAATAGCAGACGCAGCAGTTCCAACAACAGGAAAGGTTGCAAGTGCTACTACTACAAAGAAGAGCACAAAGACTACTAAGACAGCTAAGCAGGATACTACTGAGAAAACTACAGAGGATGAGGAGGTAGTAGAGGATACTACAGAATCAGAAGAAGTAGGAGATGATGCAGATGCGACAGAAACTACAGAAACAACAGAAAAGACAATTGCAGAAGAAGAGACTCCTGAGGCTGTAGAAGAAACAGCAGTTGAATCAAATGGCGTCAACCCAATTGCAGTAGTAGTAATAATCATTGTGTTAGCAGCTGCGGTAGCAGGCGTAGTTGTATATCGCAAGAAAGCTTAATAACTAAACTCCATTTCTCTTACATACGTCTGAAAGGCAGCATTTGTCACAGTAAGGTGCGGTGCGGGCAGTACAAACGGCACGACCGTGATCAACTAATCTGTGGCAAAGGTTGTTGCCTTCCTCAGGCGGAATTATTTTTCGAAGAGCCATCTCAACCTTGGATGGCTCTTTTATGTTGTCTACAAGTCCAATTCTATTGGAAAGTCTAATGGCATGGGTGTCCGTTACGATAGCAGGCTTGCCAAAAACGTCACCTAAAATAAGGTTGGCAGATTTGCGACCAACACCAGGAAGAGCCAGCAATTCTTCCATGGTATCAGGAACCTTACAATCATATACATCCCTAAGCATTTTCATGCATGCCACGATATCCCTGGCTTTTGATTTGCCAAGGCCACATGGACGGACGATTGCTTCCACTTCATTTACATCAGCATCTGCAATAGCAGATATGGTTGGAAATTTTTCATACAGATGGGGCACGATTTCGTTAACCCTGGCATCGGTACACTGGGCTGCAAGTCTGACGCTTACCAGCAATTTCCATGCATCATCGTAATCTAATGTGCAATCGCTGTAAGGATATTCTTTTTTTAATCTTTCAATCACTATAAGTGCTAATTCTTTTTTTCTCATGGGAATATAATAACACAGATTCACAGATAGCAGTATAAGAGGAAGACTTTAGAATAATAGCATCAATTAGTAAAAAGCACAGAAGATTTTCAATTTTTTGTACAATGTGATGAAAATGTGTTTAGAGTGTGAATTTTATATTGAAAAGGTTTTTTAGAAATGATACTCTAGCATTACATGACATAACGATTTAGGAAAGGCGATTTACATACCGAATCATTGAGGTTAATAGCGGATGATTGGGATGGGTCGCCTTTTTTGACGCGTTTTGTCAGAATAAATATAAGGAGGAGAGTATAGGAATGAAAAAATTGGCTCGAAGAGTGCTTTCTTTGGTTCTGGCTTTTTTCATGGTCGCAACTACTGCATATTCTGATATGTCTTTTATATCCCGTGCAGAAGAATCAAATCATGTATGGACTAAAGTAAGTCTTAGCGAAATCAATTCTAGTGACTCTATTGCCATCGCAATTACTACTTCAGATGGCGAAACCTATGTTATGCCAAGTGGATCATCTACTAAAACTGGACCTAGTGCAGTACTAGCTGCAGTTAGCGGTAGCGAGCTTACCATTGCAGACGGTAAGGACAGCGATTACGCTTGGAGTGTTAGCAAGAAAACAATTGAAGAAACTGTTGTTGCTAATACTGAAAACAATGCTGAAGTTAATGAAGATTCTTTAGTAGAAAAGAAGGAAGAATTAACTGAAAGCACATCAACTGAAGAAAAGGAAGAGGTTCCTACAGTTGATGAGGACTCTTCTAAGGATGTTGTAGTAGATACAACAGATGAGCAGACACTTGAACAGAAGGATGAAGAAGTTAAGGAAGAAGCTCAGGAAGAAAAGGAAGACGAGAAGAAGGACGAGACAGTAACAAAGACATACTACACATTTGCTTCTGGTTCTAACTATCTTTACACTACTGCAGCAAACAATGGTATACGAGTTAATGGTATGCCAAATGATGAAGTAGGCGCTAGATGGGAATTGGCTGATAACGGTTATCTTTCAGCTAAGGATCCTAAGGGGGTAGCTCGTTATTTAGGAATCTATAATAAGAAGGATTTCAGAGCTTACACTTCAAATGGTGGAAACATTGCTAACCAGTCTATAGCTTTCTACAAGCTCACAAGCAAAAGCGCAAGTGATGCAAAGCTTGCTGCTCCAACAGCATCTGTTGAAAGCGGCGCAGCTGTTGAGTTTGGTACTGAGGTAACACTTTCATGTGCCGATGAAGATGCAAAGATTTATTACAACGTAAACGGTAGCGAGGATAACTATTCTCCATACAAGGAAGCAGTTGTAATCACAAAGGATACTACAATCTACGCATATTCAACAAAGGGTGATGAGAAGAGTGAAATCGTTTCATTCAGCTACACATTAGAAAAGGGTAGCAAGATTACAGACGTTACAAAGCTTGACGATGGTCAGGAGTTTGTTCTTGCATTCAATAATGAAAAAGTCCTTTCTAACACAGCCAGCGGTAAAAAGATGGCAGGTGTTGATGTAAAGCTTGATGAGAATAATCATCTTACTTATTCTGAAGACCAGGCACCTATCGCAGTATTGAAGGGTGTTGCAGCAGAAACTGCAGGACAGTTCTACATCACTACAGACATTCTTGAGGGAAATGTACTTACAACTAAGTATTTCACAACAGGTGCAACTGGAAACAGCTTATCACTTGTTGATGAAAAAGATGCATACAGCCTTTGGGCAGTTGAGCCAAACGAGGATGGTACATTCTTAGTAAAGAATGTTAACGCAGTTTATCATGACGCTAAAAAGAATATTGATAAGCCACAGTATCTTGAATTCTATTCAGGATTTACAACCTATAGCTATACTGCAGGTGGTAAGAAGGATGCTTACACATTCTCAGCTTACACAGTTCCTGAGGTAGAGGTTAAGGAAGATGAGCCTACAACTAACACTGTAGGAAAGCTTCTTACAAGAGAGCTTTATGCTGGTGACCAGGTAGTTGTTTACTATCCAGGTGCATCAAAGGTTATGACAGCCCAGGGTAATAACGGAAAGCTTAATGCAGCTGATGCAGCTCTTTCAGAGGATGGATCTCTTGAAACAAAGGGCACAGATGCAGTTGTTCTTACAGTTGGACTTGATGAAAATGGAAACTATTCATTTAAGACAGCTGATGACAAGTATCTTACAATTGACTTAGTACAAAAAGAGTCAAATGGAAAAACAAAGACATACGCTAACCTCGTCTTTAACGATACTTTAACAGACAATGGACTTTGGACAGAGCAAGCCGTAGATGACACAAATTCAGGTAAGTTCTATCTTAAGAATTCCTTTGCAAAGGTTGGTTCAAGCCAGCAGGCATTGGAATACTACAGCGGATTCTCAGCTTATGGATTTAAGGAAGATCCAATTTACGCATTTAATTTCTATGCACTCGCTGAAGGCGAGAAGACAGTTCAGCTTGAATACGAAGACGACAGACTTAAGGTAGCAAGCTGGGCAGGTAATGCACATTACAACGAGTATGAAGAATGTGCTACAGCAGTTTATGGTGATAAATACGCTACAAACGATATGCTTGATAAGACAGCTAAGTTTACAGCAGTTGTTGGCGGCGTAGAGACACAGCCATGGACATCTGCAAAGAGCACAACAACAGGCTCAACAAGCTATTACATGGGTTCAACTGGTGTTGCAAATGCTGAAACTGATTACATGCAGCTTGCACTTTCAACACTTGGTTACGGAAACATGGAACTTGCTCTTAGAATGAGAGCATCTAACACAGCAGCAGGTTCATTCCAGTTACAGTACTCAACTGATGGAGAGAACTTCAAGAACCTAAAGACAGGTACTTACTCATACAAATATTCTGCATACAAGAAGTCTGGTAAGCAGGATGAAAACGGTAAGGAAATCATGGAGCAGTACGAGGTAAGTGGTTCTGGTGAAATCGCAGATGGTATTGCCAAGACATCTTACGCTCCTACATATTATGTAAACTTCACATTTAACATTCCAAATGCAGCAGCAAACGCTGAGAAGGTTTACATCAGATTTGTTCCTGGCAACATGAATGCAAAGGGCGATAAGGAGCCATCTAAGGGCGGCGTTATCCGTATGGATAGTGTTGAAATATATGGTAACCCAATCGTGGACAGCTCAAGAACAAGATACGTTATTGCAAATCCAGGAAGCTCTGAAGTTGCAGTTGGTCAGAAGATTGACCTTGCATCACTTACAGAGGGCGCTGAAATTTACTATTCAGTAAACGGTGGCGAATTTGCTAAGTACGATGACAACGAAAAGGTTACAATTAATGAACTTCCAGCAACAATCCAGGCATACGCTACAAAGGAAGGCTTGGAGAAGAGTATCACTGTTAGCTACATGTATACTCAGGCTCAGGTTCAGACTGTAAAGGCTACACCAAACGGTGGTGCTGTTATCGACAATCAGAAGGTAACACTTAAGACAAAGACAGAAGATGCAACAATCCTCTACAGATACATGACAGAGGACGAAATTGCAGCAGCTGAAGCAAATACTGCTGAGACTACAGCAGAAGAGCATGATGACTGGATTACATATACAGGTTCATTCGAGCTCAAAGCTCTTCCATGCCAGTTACAGGTAAAGGCTGTTAAGGAAGGCTACAAGGATAGCCCAGTATCAACAGTTAAGTTCACAAAGAGACTTAACGACAAGTACAACATCTACTTCGGACAGATTCATGCTCATACAAACATTTCCGATGGTGCTGGTTCACTTGAGGATGCTTTAAAGCATGCATCAAATGTAGATAACTTAGATTACATCATTATTACAGACCACAGTAACTCAATTGATAACGAGAAAGAATCAAAGATTACTGAGAATGTTGATAAGTCTGCAGAGGATGAGTGGACATACGCTCACAATCTTGTAAAGCAGTACTCAACAGACAAATTCACATGTGCTTACGGTTACGAAATGACATGGTCAAACGGACTTGGTCATATGAACACATTCAACACACCAGGTTTCCAGAGCCGTACACAGACAGAATTCTCTACATATTCAACAGCTCTTCAGAACTACTATGCAGCGCTTAGAACTGTTCCTGATTCAATCAGCCAGTTCAACCACCCAGGTACAACCTTCGGTGATTTCAGTGATTTTGCATATTACTCAGAAGAGAACGATAACCTTATCACAATGATTGAGGTTGGTAACGGTGAAGGAACAATCGGTTCTTCAGGTTACTTCCCATCATACGAGTACTACACACGTGCTCTTGATAAGGGATGGCACGTAGCTCCTACAAACAACCAGGATAACCACAAGGGTAAGTGGGGCGATGCTAACACAGCACGTACAGTAATGCTTGCTGATGTTAACGATGAAAACGCTATCTATGATGCAATGAGAAACTATCGTATCTATGCAACAGAGGATAACGACCTTTCAATTTACTACACACTTGATAATTACATCATGGGTACAATCCTTGAAAAGGATGCAGTAGGCGATACAGTAGAGCTTAAGGCAGACATCAAGGATCCTACAGATTCAAAGATTGGCCGAGTTGAAGTTATCGTAAACGGTGGTCAGTCAATCGCAATGGAAAATGTATCAGGCAATGATACAACTGTTAAATTTGAGGTACCTTCAAATTACTCATACTACTACTTAAAGATTACAGAGGATGATGGCGATATCGCTGTTACAGCTCCTGTATGGGTAGGTGAGGTTGAAGCTTGCGGTATCAACAAGTCTTACACAAACACAGTTCTTCCAGTTAAGGGAGAGAGCCTTGACGTAAATGTAGATTTATACAACAACGAGGCAACTGACCTTGAGATTAACTTCATCGACGTAGTAATTAAGGATGTTGATGGCAAGGAAACAGAGGTTGCAGCAGTATCAGGAGAGGAAGCTGGGGTTGCTTCAGTTCCTGCACACGGCACAGCAACATACAAGACAGATTTTGTTTACAATGAAGCAGGTCAGGTAACCTACGAAATCACAGTTAGAGCAACTCTTAACGGTGTTCCAAAGGTTTACACAGATAAGCTTACTGTTAATTACGCACTTCCATCTATGATTGCTGATATCATTATCGATGGTACACATGGAAATGATTATGTAACAGGTTACTACGGTGGAAATGTAAATGCGTTTATTAAGCTTTGCGCAGCAAAGAATATCCGTGCAACAGTTGTAAAGGACAAGATTACAGCTGACACACTTAAGAATGCTAAGATGCTTGTTGTATCAGCACCAGCTAAGAAGACAGGAACAGCTAATGCAGGTGACTACACAGTTAGCCATTTCGAAGATGAGTTTATCGATACTGTTAAGAACTACGTTGCAAATGGTGGTTCAGTTGCAGTTTGTGGTTTGGCTGATTACTCAGATACAACAGAGGGCCAGACAGCTACAGAGCAGAATAAGCTTCTTTCAGCAATCGGTGCTACAATCCGCATGGGTTCTGATGAGGTTTGTGATGACAAGAACAATGGTGGTCAGGTTTACAGAATGTATCCTACAAATGTAAATCTTGATTCTGAGCTTCTTGCAGGCTTTAGAGAGGGCCAGAAGTACAGCCAGTACTCAGGCTGCTCAGTTGATATTTCAAATGCAAAGGCTACTGACGCTGTAGATGCAGCAGAATGGCTTGTAAAGGGATATGACACAACATATTCTGTAGATTGCAAGGATGAGAATGGTAATGCAGTTGAAGGCGTTCTTGAAAATGGAGTAAAGGGTAAGAAAAACGACAACGAAGGCAACGTTACATTCCTGGCTCGTCAGAAGACAAAGGCAGGTGGACAGATTATCGTAGCCGGTGGTGTATTCCTTTCAGACTTCGAAGTAAAGGCAGAGATGGACAACAACGATTCTCTTCCTTATGTAAACCACACAATCGTAAACAACATTTTAGATGGTTCACAGGTTGAGCTTCCAGTATCTACAATCGCTGAAGCAAGAGCCGGTGAGATGAATGATGTGTTTGCTGTAGAAGGATATGTAACATCTGGTACAGACAACGAAAACACAACATTCTTCGATACAATCTATCTTCAGGATGAGACAGCTGGTATCGATATCTTCCCATACGCAGCACCAGGTCTTGCAATTGGTACAAAGATGCGTATAGTAGGATATGTATCACAGTATCAGGGAGATAAGGAGTTAAAGATTATCTCATACAAGATTCTTAAGGATGACCCATACATCTGGGCACCTAAGAAGGTTGATACAAAAACAGCAATGGATTACGACAAGCTTGGTGGTTCATTACTTGAAACAGAAGGTAAGGTTACAAGAGTAGCACTTGGTGCTGACGGTGCAATCGAAGAGTTCTGGCTCAAGGATGACACAGGCGTTGAAGCAGCTATCTTCATCGATGGTTACATCAAATCAGCAACAACAGGTAAGAATGAACTTGTTGATTTTGTAAAGGTTGGCGCTACAGTTTCTGCAGCAGGTGTTCTTTACAAGCATCCAGAAGGAGATTCTGATGTTTCAGTACCAGTATTCAGAGTAAGAAACTGCGATGACATTAAGCTTGTTAAGGAATCAGAACCAGAAATTAAGCCACAGCCACAACCTGAACCAGAGAAGAAACCAGAAATAGTTGAGAAGATTGAAAAGGTTGTAAAAGAAGTAATCGTACCTGTAGTTAAGCAGGTAGCTAAGGCAATTGCTGAGAATCCTGTTGTTAAGGAAATCTACAATGCAATTAAGGGCTTCTTTGGCAGAATCTTCAAATGGTAGTTTAGAAGGTAAGAAATGAAAAACGAACTGATTATTAAAATTATATCAGTCGTATTATTTGTAGGTTTAAGCATTGGCGTAATTATTTACGCTAATGCTGACAAGCCTACATACACTATTACAGAGGACTCTGGCGTTGAATTCGAAACCGCTAGAGTTCTTTCTGTTATAGAGGATAATACGACAGTTGATGAGGAAACAGAAAATGTAAAAAAAGGAGACACCGACCTTGAGGTAGAGCTTTTGACAGGTCGCTACAAGGGTGATGTGTGCCACGTTACCAATTACTACAGCGCCCTTTACAATGTAGATGTGTCAAAGGGAGACAGGGTAAGCGTACGAATCGATACTACTGGAAAGCATGAGTATACAGTAAGCATCTATAATTACGATAGAGTTCCACTGATGATTGGACTTGTTATCGTATTTGCGATAGTTCTTATTGCACTCGGTGGTAAGCAGGGCTTGAAGGCATTTTTAGGTCTTGTGTACACAGTGCTTGTGATTGTGTTTGTACTTCTTCCTCTTACACTTAAGGGAGTAGCACCAATACCACTTACCATAGCAATCGTGTTTGTTACATCGGCAGTGTGCTATTTGCTTATCGGCGGTCTTCAAAAGAAGACTATTGCAGCAGCACTTGGTAGCTTGGCAGGAGTTCTTATTGCAGCATTACTTGGAGCCACAGCCGCACACATAGGCGGAGTTACTACATTCCAGATGGATGAGGCAGAGGCGTTGCTGCTGGTTAAATCTAGTTATCCAATTCAGCTCAGAGGATTGTTTATAAGTAGCATCCTTATAGCGGCAATCGGTGCAGTAATGGATATAGCCATGTCTATATCATCTGCAATAGGAGAGATTCACGAGGCCAATTCAAAGCTTGGCTTTAAGGAGCTTTTTGCAGCAGGCATGAACATCGGTCGCGATGCAATGGGAACCATGGCAAACACACTTGTGCTTGCTTATGTTGGTGGAGCACTTAACATGATGGTGCTTATATATTCCTATGGTGTTTCATTCATCCAGTTAGTAAATACAGATTTTGTTGCTATTGAAATGATTAGGGCCATCGCAGGTTCCATCGGAATCATCGGCACAGTGCCTTGTGTTTCAGCAGTGGCAGCATGGTTGTATTCGAAAAAGTAAATAGAGTTAGACAATGCTAACAGAAAGAAGGCTGTCAGCTGGAAGATAGCTTTTTGATGAGTAATGTATCGCTTTAGCATTGAAAAGCATTTCTTCTTATGTTACAATCGGAAAGGTTTTGAAAATTAATCTGTTTGTAACGAAGGAGAATCGTTTATGGAAAGCTACAAGTCAGAATTTATAGAGTTTATGGTGGAGGCAGACGTCCTAAAGTTTGGTGATTTTACACTGAAGTCAGGGCGTAAGTCTCCTTTTTTTATGAATGCAGGAGCATACGTTACAGGTAGCCAGCTAATGCGTCTTGGCGAATATTATGCAAAGGCTATTCACGATGCTTATGGAGAGGATTTCGATGTCCTCTTTGGTCCAGCTTACAAGGGTATTCCACTTGCAGTTATCACAGCAGAGGCATTCCACAGATTATACGGCAAGGAAGTTAAATACTGCAGCAATCGTAAGGAAGAAAAGGATCATGGCGCTGATAAGGGCGGTATTTTAGGCTACAAGATTAAAGATGGCGACAGAGTTGTCATGATAGAGGATGTTACAACATCTGGTAAGAGCATGGAAGAAACAGTTCCAATCGTTCGCGCCCAGGGTGATGTTACAATTGTTGGTCTTATGGTTTCTCTTAATCGCCAAGAATTCGGCCTTTCAGGAGACAGAAGCAAGACAGCACTTGATGAAGTAGCTGAAACATACGGCTTTAAGACAGCTGCCATCGTTTCAATGGACGAGGTAGTAGAGCATCTTTGGAACAGACAGTGCCAGGGACGTGTTGTTATCGACGACGAAATGAAGTCACGTATTGATGCATATTATGAGGAATACGGAGTTAAATAATGAGTATAGGTAGAGGACGTTTTCATAGACGAAGCTCTTATGGAAATCAGCTGAAGGCACTTCCAGTTGAGGCTATGTATGCAGCAGGCGTTTCACTGGGCACATTAGTTTTATATGTTGCCATTATGGTTGGTTCTGTTTGCCTTTCAGGTGAGACACCAAAGTGGCTGGGAGGTCTTGGTACAATAGGCTTTTTAGTAGCACTTTGTGCGCTGATTTACAACATCGGTCAGATGAAAACGAAAACAGAGTTAAAATACAGAGCAACCTGTCTGGCTATCAGCAGCGTTGTTATGATTGTTTGGATGGCCACACTTGTTGTTGGCTTTGTAAGAGGTTAATTATGAGCAAAACATTTTATCAAAAAACAGATGATATCGTAGAGCGCTTTGAGCTTGTAACAGAGCGCATCTCTACTATAAAGGAAGACCATGATTTACCTGAAAAGCTTCAAGCTTATTTTAATCAGGTAGCAGACTTTTTCATGACAGTTCTTCCTATTATGAATAAGGCAGCTGATGGTACACTTTTTGATCGTACTATCACCGAATGTGAAAATGACAATGATGCTGTATTTGCTATTTATGGTGAGGATACCTACAAAAACAGCTTCCTTTGTCCTACATACGCAGTGGCAGAGCTTGGTCAGGAATTAGGTGGCCCACTTTCAGCTATATTCTACGAGATGACAAACATCATCGAGGCAGCCTTCGCAGGTCGTCTTGATAAGTTTACTATATACGCAGAATTATTCCTTCAGATTTATGGAGAGTGCCAGATGGAGGAAGAGGACAAATATCGTAAAGAGGGCATCCTTGATGCTATGTATTCTGCAAAGCATGATTACGCTCAGTTATTTATGTCTGAGAGCATTATCAGCATGATTGATGCAGACTACGATTATTACAGAAACATCATCATGAAGGATGATTTGTCTGATGACAGATACATGTACAAATATGGTATGTACATCGGACCAAACGAAAGAAAGATTGCAGCTCATTTACGTAGCCTTCCTCACGAGGATGTTGTAGCTATGGCACGCACCTATGTAGAAGGATACATCAAGGGCTTTGAGGTTACAGGCAAGGATATCACTATTAAGGATACTGTTGGTGTTCATGCACCAGTTGGTTTCGAGCTTATGACTCGCGAAGCTATCCGTCTTTTCGACGAGGCAGGCCTTGCTTCTACAGTTAGATTCGGTGGTATGACATCACGCAACCTTTATTCATCGGTTCCAAATAAGCAGTGTGAATACGACCACAAGGATGATAGAGCCTACTACTGGGATAAGGGTATGGCAGACAGAATGCTTGAGGTTCTTAAGAATACATTTGAAAAGAACAAGGAGCTTGCAGCAGTATTCGGTGGCCCAGCTGTTATCGAAACCTTCGGTGAGAAGCCATTCGAGCCAGTTAACCACGATGCTAATGCAAAATACAGCGATAAGCAGAACGAGCTTAACGTTTATTTCGCCAGCCAGAATGGACAGATTACAAACGAATACATCCATGGCGAGGAGCGAAGCTTCACAATTATCGCATATCCGATACCAGAAATCGGCAAGGACTTTAATGAAATCTTCAACGAGACAGTTGCAGTAAATACAATGGATTACGAGCTTTACAAGAACATCCAGCAGCACATCATCGATGTACTTGACCAGGGTGAAACTGTTCATATTACAGGTCGTGGCGACAACCACACAGACATCACTGTAAAGCTTCATCATCTTGATAATCCTGCAAAGCAGACCAACTTCGAAAACTGCGTAGCTGATGTAAACATCCCTGTTGGTGAGGTGTTCACATCTCCTGAGCTTGAAGGCACAAACGGTGTGCTTCACGTTACACAGGTTTACCTTAACGAGCTTGGTTACCGTAACCTTGAGCTTAAGTTTGAGGAAGGCAAGATTGTTTCATACACATGCAGCAATTTTGAGTCAGAAGAAGAAAACAAGAAATACATTTATGATAACGTATTGTTCAAGCATGACACCCTTCCAATGGGAGAGTTCGCCATCGGAACAAACACAAGAGCATTTGTCATGGGACAGAAGTACGGCATCGCCGACAAGCTTCCAATTCTTATCGCTGAAAAGACAGGCCCTCACTTCGCAGTAGGTGATACCTGCTATTCACACGCAGAGGATGTACCAATGTACAACCCAGACGGCAAGGAATGTATCGCCCGCGACAATTCTTGCTCACTCCTTAGAAATGAAGATATTTCAAAGGCATATTTCAATTGCCACACAGATATAACAATACCTTATTACGAGCTAGGTGACATCACAGTTCACACAGCGGATGGACGTGAGCTTGATGTCATCCGTCAGGGACGCTTCGTAATCCCTGGCACCGAGGAGCTGAATAAGGTTCTCGACGAAATGTAGTCCGCCTGTTACGCTCTCAATCCTGAGAATTGCCTTCGTCGACTAACATGTCTCCTTCGGCAACACTCAGAATTGATAGCTACAGGCTCATCTAAAACTGTAAATAGCCCAGGTCGTAGACGTGGACGGCGCGAGCAAGAGGGCCCCATGCAAGCTAGGAAGGAACCGCGAAGCGGGAGGTTGCCTAGCGCAGTATGGGAGATGGCTTGCGGGAGCTTTGAAAGACTACGTCCCTGGGCGAGATATAAACTAGGAGGATATGTTATGGCAAAAGTAAGTGTAGTTATGGGTAGTGATAGCGACATGCCTATTATGGCAAAGGCTATCGAAGTTTTGGAGCAGTTTGGGATTGATTACGAGGTTCGTATAATCTCAGCTCACCGCGAACCAGACATCTTTGTAGAGTATGCAAAGACTGCAAAGGACCGTGGGGTGCAGTGCATCATCGCAGGTGCAGGCAAAGCAGCACATCTTCCAGGCATGTGCGCAGCCATCTTCGAAGGCCCAGTTATCGGCATCCCTATGAAGACTAGCGATTTAGGTGGAGTGGATTCCCTCTACTCAATCGTTCAGATGCCAACAGGAGTTCCTGTAGCTACAGTAGCAATCAACGGAGGCGCCAACGCAGGTATCCTTGCAGTTAAAATGCTTGCCATGACAGATTCAACCCTAGCAGGCAAACTCCACGATTTTATCGTAGA
>CACYLQ010000001.1 GCA_902775195.1 uncultured Pseudobutyrivibrio sp. | reverse complement strand
TCAAGACCCATACCTGTATCGATGTTCTTCTGAGCAAGCTCTTCATAACCGCCGTGGCCATCACCGTTGAACTGTGTAAATACGTTGTTCCAAACCTCCATGTAACGGTCGCAATCGCAACCAACCTTACAATCTGGCTTACCGCATCCGTATTTTTCTCCACGGTCGTAATAAATCTCTGAACAAGGACCGCAAGGACCAGCACCATGCTCCCAGAAGTTATCACACTCTCCTGTTTCAGGGTCGCGATAGAAACGAGTGATGCGCTCTGGAGCTACACCAACTTCCTTTGTCCAAATTTCGAAAGCTTCCTCATCTTCACCATAGATAGATGGATAAAGACGATTAGGATCAAGCTTGAGAACTTCTGTTAAAAATTCCCAAGACCAAGCAATAGCTTCATGCTTAAAGTAATCTCCGAATGAGAAGTTACCAAGCATCTCAAAAAAAGTAAGATGGCGAGCCGTCTTACCTACATTATCAATGTCACCTGTTCTAACACATTTTTGACAAGTAGTAACGCGCTTTCTTGGTGGAATCTCTTGACCTGTGAAATATGGCTTAAGTGGAGCCATACCAGCGTTGATAAGAAGTAAACTGTTATCATTCTGTGGTACAAGAGAAAAACTGTTGAGGCAAAGATGTCCTTTGCTCTCAAAGAATTCCAAGTAGGCGCGTCTTAAATCGTTAACACCGTTATTCAAAACAATAGTCCTCCAATTATTATTCCTCGGAAGAATCTGTTACAGCATCTGAGATGCCTTTCTTCCTATCGCTAGACTGGCGAAGCTTTATACCAATAAAGCCTCCGCAAACGCCTAAAGCAACGAGTATGATCATTTTAATTAGATAACTTGCAAAACTAGATAAAAATGCAGACATGGCAATTCCTCCTATATTACAAAATATTTAACCAATTAAATCTTACTACATACTTGGTTAAATTATAATCCAAAGCCCTTTTAAATTCCACAGGTATTTCAGAAAAATAACAATAAAATCACTAAAATGCATTGGATAAATACAAAATCACATAATTCCAGGGATATAGCCCTTTTGATATCCGAAGGGGCGGCCTCTTTATCATCATCTCCCACAAGGTCATTTTTAAGCTTCAGCTCTAATGCCCCTGAAAAAGCTGATACCGCTTTGAATCGGTCTCTTATATTAATGTATTTTGCATTCTTTCCATTGACACCTGGCAAAATATATTTTGCAACAAATACAGTTACAACACCTGAAAATCTGCCAGGAATATAATCTATAATTCTATTAAGTGTTGCTGCAGCGTAACCAAAATGGTTGTATCTATATGTTTTATAGCCAATAGCCTTATCAATCATATCGATTGTTCGATATACAAAGCCTCCAACAGGGCCAAACAAGAACATAACAAGCATTGGTGAAAGGACCCAATCGCTGGTTTCATTAGCAATAAATGTTATTGCCTCCTTTGTGACCTGCTCTTCGTCCTGCCCTTCGCTGAACTTTCCTGAGAAAATTTCGTAGGAATATTTCATAGCATCAATTCCATCTCCATAGAAATCCTCCATTATGATTTTCCCGCTATTATAAATATATCTTGTTTCGATACATAAATAAGTTGCGAAGGCTTCAAAAAGAATCCCCACTGGGATAGCAATATCATAGCAAAGCATTGTAAAAAATGCGCTAACAACAAAAACAGGCATAATTACAATCATCACTAGCCAAAGTCCAAGGCTTTTTTGCTTTGCAGGCTCCAGTAGAATGATTTCATCTCCCAGCAATGCTCTATCCAAATATTTAATTAAACTTTTCACGGAATCAAATGGATTCCAAATACTGTAGATTCGCCCTAAAAAGAAATCTAAAATAGAACCTAAAAGTAGGGCAAGCACATGATATTTAAACATTATTCATCCCCATTTAATTACTTGTTTCTTTTGTGATAAAACTGAAGCTGTTGAACATATCCCTGAAAGCCTGGATATGAAGAATTAATATAATCCAGATAATCATTCTTTGAATATGAAGAATAATCCTCCGAAATAATCTTTTTCATCCATGTATCGATTGGGTAGCTTTCCATAAAATGAAATCCATAAAGCATAATACAGTTAGCAACCTTTGGACCAATGCCCTTTATTTTAAGCAAATTATTCATGGCATCATCATATTCCATCTCAGATATCTTTTTAATATCAAGATTACCCTCTACAACCTGCTTTGAAATGCCGATGATATAATCTGCTCTGTAGCCTAATGCTGTTCCATCCATCAATTCAGCTTCTGGAATAAAGGCAAGCACCTGCGGCTTTGGAAAATGAATTCCATCTGAATATCTGTCACATAGTGTCTGGATGGATTTTTTGATTTTAGGGATGTTATTATTCTGAGATATTACATAAGAAATAAATACTTCCCATAAATCCTGTCTAAGAATTCTCATTCCAAAGGAATCCTTTAAGGCATCCTTTAAAAATTTGTCGTTACTTTTTCTTATTAAATCGTTATATTTAACGTAATCTGTTTCGAAATCAAAATATCTTTGCCAGAAATCCCACTGTTCTTCCTCACATACGAAATCCCAGCAATCCGTATCAGTATTTAAATAGAAATATACATCATTATCACCTGAACATGCACTGTAGGTATCAGGGGTTCCGTCAGCCCCCTTAGTTTCCCTTTTCATTCTGAATACCTGTCCAGAATTCATAATCACTTCAGGGTTAAATTGTTCTGCCGTAAGCTTTTTGCTAAAAACCATTCTAGTCCTCTATTTCAAAAATCATATTTTCTCTGTCGATGTCTACTATTCTATCATTTAGATTGATAGTGTCAGGTCTTGTTTTAAACCGTGAAATCCACTGATATTCCCCCCACATATTCATTGGAAAAATAGTATCACTATCAATATGCTTGATAAAATAATCCATGCCTAAGAAATAGCCATCCTCTCCCATTCTGCCATCCATCGGGACAAAGGCTATATCGTATTTGCGATTCAAAATTGGTCGCAAATATCTTCTGTATTCTCTTCCGTACTGTTCGCCGTATAATTCCCCACGACCTTCGGCATTCCACCAATTAAGTGTTCCCGCAAAATATATATTAATATCCTTTACTGTCAAGCTAAAGGCCACTCCCACGTCGTTAGACCTAAGAGTCTCTAATTTCATATCATCAATATCGTATTTGTGAAGGGCCTTAACTGACTGAAGCATGGATTTGTCTACCTTCCCCCTTTTTACTTTGATATCCTTAGATAAAATGTATTTTTTAACATTAGGAATATCAAAAATCTTCTCAGTAAAATGGTCCTTTCTTCCATTGCTAGCAAATACGTATATAGGTTTATTAATATCAAAATCCGGAAGGCTTCCTCTATAGCTGATGCTTCCTTCTAAATCCCCTCTATCAAAATAATCAAATAGCAAATATCTATCGCTAAGTTCCACTACAAAAGAACTGTGCATTAAATAAAATACCTTAACCATATTATCCTCCTTAAGGTATTTTAGCACACTTAAAAAGGGACATCCACAAATGTGAATGTCCCAATGTTTTAAAATTAATTATTTAGCTGCACGAGCCATAGCCTCGTCGAAGTCCTTTGTTCCTTCGAATACGCAGTTAGAATATGGGTTTCCACCGATTCTGATTGCGTTTCTGATGATAACAGAGATACATACAACGTTAACTGCAAGTGCCATCATAGCTACGAATCCCTGCATTGAAGGATCAGCTGTGATACCCATTGCTGCGATAGCTTCACCTGCTGCTGCTGTCTTACCCTGACCTGCATTGTAAAGAGCGATAGCCTTCTCATAAAGATCCATTGTTGTAACACCAGCTTCTGTTGCGCCACCGTATACACGTGGAAGAACAGCTGCGAATGTACCCTTTAACTGGAAGAGAGGTACTACCTGAGCCCACATACACCAAATTGCAAGTGTGTTAGCACGGTTCTGAATCCATGCACCCTTGTTCCAAAGTGCGTTAGCAAATGTAGGAGCAAGAAGAAGTGCAACACCACAGTACCATGTATGAGTAGGAAGGTTGAGATATGTATACTCAAAGTTCCATACATCATAAGCAATGATGAACCAAATTGTCATATCTGGCCAAATCATATCTGCCTGATTCTTGTCGTTTGATGTGTAAAGCTTTACACAACCTGTCATACAGAAGATGTTAATCATACCAGCGAGAGCGTTAACAACGTTCCACCATCCACCGTAGATGAATACACCTTCGTTAGAGCACCACCAAGCACCTGAAAGGTTACCTGTGATTGAGTATGCTGCAAGAGCAGACTCCATATCTGAAACATTAGCAATCATGATGTTAGCTGCTACGATGAACCATGGCCACCAAGCAAACCACTTTTCCTTACCAATGCCCCACTTATACTTAATCATCATAAAGCCGACGCATCCGATATCTGCTGCGTAGAGCTTAAAGTAATGGAACCAACCATCCATATATGCAACAGTTGGATTTGCAGCACCGCCGAATAAACCAACGTGTGCTAAGATGAAATAAACTGTAAGAATACATGGGATGATAACAAAGATAATCATTCCACCGACCTTTGTACGACGGCCGAGTTCATTCATAATAATTAATCCTGCAAATACAAGGAACCAACCAAGGATCTGCCAAAGATTAGTAATTTGGAAAAACATATCCAATCCTCCTTATTTAATTATTTAATACAATATAGAGAAACTCATTTCTCTATTCTCAGTTTTTATTATACCTATCTGTGAATAAAATAACAATATGTCACTTTATAAAAATTTAATACATTTTTTAGATTCTGTATTATAGATATGTGTTTATAATCCTCTAATATTAAGGATTTGTGGCCAACATTCAAATGAAATATTATTAACAAATCCAACATGTTCACCATCTGCATGTACGCACATTTTGTCCTGCATCTCAATTAGGATTTTATCGAAATCAATTAAATCGAAGCCCTCTTTTCCCATGTGCTTTCCTGCCACTAAATATGGAAGCAATTTAAGACAACGAAGTCTACTAATATCATGTGCTATAAATGCAGTAAGATGTCCTGAATCTGCAGTGGCATTTGGAGCCATAGGAATTCCACCTCCCTCAGCCTTACAATTCATAGAGGCTGCAAAAATAGTGCTTTTTATATTTCTAGCAGAAGTCTTACCATTATAACTGATGGTTACCCTTGCATCTGAAAATGGCATGGTAAAAATATCTCCTACTGTAAGAAGTCCATAGGTAGCAGAACCTAAGCCAAATTTGTTTAGGAACTTCTTAAGCTTGCTATCAAGTGCCTGTAAACAAACATAGGCATCCACTCCTATTCCAGCACTTACTCCAAACAGTCTAGAGCCTTCATTTCCATCTTCATCCTTATAAGAAAGCCTTCCAATATCAAACTTCTTATAATTTTCTGTTTCTAATGCTCTTTTTAAAATATCTATGGCATCCCCTTCCATTTCGATTCCTTTTACAAAATCATTGGCGGAGCCTGATGGAAGCGGTGTATAGATAGTGTTTTCAAAATCCATTATTCCATTTAAAGCCTCGTTTAAGGTGCCATCTCCTCCCATTACAAACAAACCGACTTTTTCACCGGTAGATGTGGCTGCCTTGGCAAAATTAGTAGCATCCTTAGGACCTGATGTAAAATGCGCTTCATATTCTACACCATTTGCATTAAGATACTCCTCTACTTTGTCCCATAATTCCTTTGCTTTTCCAGTTCGACTGGCTTTATTTACAATAAATACGTTCTTCATAGCATTCCCTTTCAATTTCTAAAGATAATTGTGGTCATTTTAAAAACTAAAGTCAATGGATTTCTTGCACTATAAAAAATAGAATGTTAGCATATCAGTTAGAAATGAAAAAAGAGGAATGAAATATGATTAATAATGAGTTTAAAGAAAATTTTTTGCATAAAATGGACCATAACGGTCATCGTGCAATGTCCGTGGTAGGTTGGACTCTTGCGGCTATTTTTATTGGTATTACCGTAGGATTGTTTGCCACAGGCTTTGGTCTGTCTATGAGATATGTTATTGGTTTTAGAGAAGCACACAAATGGCTAATATTCCTGCTTCCTGTTGGTGCAGTCTTTATTACCTTCATGTACAAACAGATTTTAAAAGAAAAAGATAGCGGAACAAACACTGTTATCGCTGCAATTCAATCAGATGAACATCTTCCTTTCAGATTGGCTCCACTGATTTTTATCGCAACTCTTATCACACATTTCGTAGGTGGTTCTGCAGGTCGTGAGGGCGCTGCCCTTCAAATGGGTGGTGCAATCGGAAATGGAATTGGCCGCGCACTAAAGCTTAATTCAACCAACAAGAAAACTATGATTATGTGCGGAATGAGTGCAGCCTTCTCTGCTTTATTCGGAACTCCTATGGCTGCCGCTATTTTTTCCATGGAAGTTGTATCGGTAGGAATTATGCATTACGCCGCTTTAGTTCCATGTGTTATTTCTTCACTAGTAGCCAGATATATTGCTAACTATTTCGGACTTGGTGCTGAGATTTATCCTATTGATTTGATTCCAAAATTCACTATAAAAACAGCTATTATGATATGTATCTTTGCTGTTATCTGCGGACTTGCTTCTATGCTGTTTTGCACTATGCTTCACAAATATGAAAGCTTTTTAAGTGGCAAGGTTTCAAACCCATATATCAAAGCAATCATTGGTGGTACTTCAGTATTAGTTCTTACATTAATAGTCGGAAACCAAACCTACAATAGTACAGGTTCTGCCATTATCATGTCCTGCTTTACTGGAGCAAGCATTAGCTTGGGCACTTTCCTTTTAAAGATGATTTTTACAACTCTTACATTATCATGCGGCTATAAGGGTGGTGAAATCGTTCCTACTTTATTTATTGGAGCAACTCTTGGTGCAGCAATTGGACAGCTGATTGGATTTTCACCAGCACTTCTTGCTGCTGTAGGAATGGGAGCACTTTTCTGCGGTGTTACCAACTGCCCTATTTCAAGCTTACTTATTTGCTTCGAGCTTTTCGGATATGAACCAATGCCTTACTTCCTTCTTGCTGTTGCATTCAGCTATTGGGTATCAGGCTACACAGGATTATACCCCGCACAAAAAATCGTCTACAGTAAATATCGAAGCAACTATATAGACAAAAAAGTGGACTAGTTACCTAGTCCACTTTTTCTATGAAGTATAGACGCGCTCCGAAATCTGGGAAATAGCGAACCTGGTCATTGTATCCAGTTCCTACGAAGCTTTGTGCAAGCTTAACGCCACCTTCGTTAAGAGTATCGCCGTAGGCTACAGTGTCTTCCACCTCACCTGGCATCTTTACGAATTTAGCTATTACATTATGAAGTACACCATCCTGTTTGATGTGGATTGGTGCAACTGTGTTAACCAAATCTCCAAAGCCCTTAAGGTTATATTCCAGCTTTCTTCCATAGAAATGATATTTAGTATCAGCGTCAAGTCCTGCGGCACCAATTCTGAGATACTGCTCTCCTGGCTTAATCTCTTTTTGCATTACCATTGATACAGATGTGTTCTTATCCTTATCTACAATGCTCCACTGATAGATATTATCTGCTCTAAGTCTGTAGAAATCACCAAATTGAAGAGTCTTTCTATACTGCTTGTATAATTCAATCTGGGCCTTAACAGCCGAGATATCTTCTGCACTAGAATCATTAAGATTTAGCTCGTAACCAAGAACGCCAAATGCAGCAACAGCAAATCTGGACTCAAGAGGTGTAATTCTAAGAGTCTGATGGTTAGGACATGAGCTTACATGTGCTGTGTATGTGCTCTGTGGGTATCCGTATGAATATCCATCCTGAATAGTAAGACGGCTGACTGCATCAGTGTTATCACTAGCCCAAATCTGTGGGAAGTAGCAAAGTGCTCCAAGGTCAAATCTATTTCCACCTGAAGCGCAGCCTTCCATAAGAATCTCTGGAAATCTTTCTGCCAAAGTCTTAAGTAATCTGTAGAAGCCTAACACATATCTGTGACTAACCTCCATCTGCTTTTCAGCAGGTAAATACTTAGAGAAATAATCAGAGAAGTTACGGTTCATATCCCATTTGATATATGAAAGACCAGGAGTTGCAAAAACCTCACTCATTCTGTCTATCATATAATCAACAACCTCTGGATTACATAAATCAAGAAGTCGCTGGTTACGTCCCTCTGAATGGTCCATTCCAGGAATGTCGATAGCCCATTCTGGGTGCTTCTTGTAAAGCTCACTATCAACATTAATCATTTCAGGCTCCACCCAAAGACCAAACATAAGGCCTAAATCGTTAACCTTTTTAGCAAGTCCCTCCAAGCCGCCTGGAAGCTTTTTCTTGTTGATGATATCCCAATCGCCAAGGGCATGCTTATCATCATTTCTATCACCAAACCAGCCATCATCCATGACAAATAGCTCAACACCTGTGCTCTTTGCCACCTTAGCAAGCTTAAGAAGTGAGCTTTCGGTGAAATCAAAATAACTAGCCTCCCAGCTGTTGATAAGGATAGGACGTTCCTTCTTTTTCCAGGTGCCTCTTGTAATATGCTCCCTTACAAAATCGTGCATATTAAGACTCATCTGTCTGAAACCAGCTTTAGAATATGTTATTACAGCTTCAGGAGCTTCAAATTCCTCTCCAGCTTCCAGTGTCCACTCAAAGCTTTCTGGATTAATACCATAGGCTACTCTTGTCTTGCCCCATGGTGATACCTCTGTAGCAGAATAATGATTGCCTGAATATAAAAGATTGAATCCAAAAACATCACCAGCAGTTTCTGTTGAATCAGCATCTGAAATGATGAACAATGGATTGCAACGGTTAGAGCTAGTACCTGTAAATGAAGAATTAACGTACTTTCCAGCAGTAAGCACCATATCACTTTTGTTCATCTCTCTAGTCCAGCTACCGTGGAAGGATGTGATTTTGTAGCCACTATGCTCGAAATCTACAAGCATAGAAAGCATACGTGTAAGCTTTACAGAAGAATCTGTAGTATTTTTAAACTTAGCGCTACGTGTGATAACATCACAATCCTCAAATACAGAATATGAAAGTTCTAATGTATATCCATGATTTTTATCCTTTAAGGTAACAACAAGAGTCTCTACCTTACCCTTTTCATCATAAGAACTAGGAAGTGTTTTAAACTCAGGCTTTTTCGCAAGTACTTCATAGCCATCATATACAAAATCCAAGGTGCTGCTTCCATCAGGACAAACAGCTGTAATCATTGGCTCTCTAAAGTCTCCCTTTCCAAGGGTAGACACCTCAAAACAAACATCCTCTAAAGTAAGCTCTGGATGCTCGTTGTTATAGGTAACAGTATTTCCTGGAGCAAATGTACGCTTCTCCACAAGCACAGAAGGCTCATCCCCATGGATGAGCTTTCCGTAATACAAATGTTCCAGCTGACCTGTTTCCATTACGCGAAATGCGTATGTTGTGTTTTTAGTATTAAGTGTAAATACCTTTCCATCAGCTTTAATCATTTTAAAAATCCTCCCAGTCATGTATCAATTCACAAGACCAATAACTTTACTTATTTTCTAGCACTCAATTCATTAGAAATCTCTTCAAGCTTTTCATCAGTAAGAATATATTTTGCTCTAAAGAAGAAGAATGCAATAACAAGAACTACTGTAGGTCCTACTGTCATAATCATTCTAAGTCCAATTACTGAGTTTGCATCGATAGATTCTATTAAGCCGCTATTTGCAACCTTTGCCTGAAGTCCAGCAAAATCAAGAATTGCCGCACTATCCTTCTGAATATTAAATATAGCAAGACAAACAGCAGCAACTAAAGCTGCAATACCTGAAGCAAGCTTAACTACAAATGTCTGCATAGAGAAAATAACTGATTCGTCTCTACGATAATTCTTAAGCTCGCCGTAATCTACAGTGTTTGCCAAAAATACAGTAACAACAACGTTTAAAATGCCTGCACCAGACATAATTAAAAATCCTGGCATAAAGAAAATAAATACATTCGTCACACCTGAAAGGGCCATTGCAAGAAGTACAATGTATCCTACAATTTCAGCAATTACACAGATATAGAAAATACGAAGAGTAGTAAATGCTTTTCTAAGCAATGGAAACAGAAGCATCATTGCTAAAATCTGCATACCACCTGCAAATGTGTTGAACAATGTGTAATTACCCTGCCAATTGCTTCCAGCCAAATCATATTTGAAGAAGTAAATCAAAAGGTTTGATGTGATATAAAGTGCTGTATTAACAAGAACGATTGTAACAACAATAGTCATTGCCTGATCATTTTGGATAAGTGCCTTAAACATCTGACCGATTGATGCAGTCTGCATATCTACAGTAGACTTTTCTTTAATGCATGCGCATGTAATTCCAATGAAAAGAATGAATAATCCACCGATAATAAGTGAGAAATACTTAAAACCAAGTCTTTCAACTTCCATTGTGGATGTCATATCAATAGTAATATTGCTAAGATCAACTTCATTATTTTCGTATTGTTCATAAGCTGCACTTGGCACATAAAGTGCTACAGCTACTTTGCCAGAATCTACGCTATCCATTGCAACGTTGATATCACAATCATCACCCTCTGCAAAGCTTTTGTCGCCAAAAGTAAAGCTATAATTTGTGTTATCTCCATTGAGAGATACTACACCATTATATCCGTTTTCTTCGTCAACAACACCATCAAATACTTTTTGAATGCCTGTAACATTAAGAACTACATTCTCACAATCAATTGTGTCTGTGTTAGTTGTTGGATTACCATCTGCATCGCGCTCTACAACATAAAGAGTGAACTGTGTGTTGTTAGAATCAAAAGTCTTTAAAATGTTGTCTGAGCTATTAGCTGCAGCCTTAGAACCAAGAGCTGCAACAACCATAACTGTAACAATAGTTACAAGAGCAGAACCTACACCTGCACATGAACGGGCAAGAGCTGATAAGCCTTCACGTTCCTTTCCGCTTTCAGTGAAAGCAGGAACCATTGACCAATAAGGGATATCCATCATTGTGTATGTAACACCCCACATGATATAAGTAACAGCGGCATAAGCGATAAGTCCCTTAGCTGATGCTGTTGGTGGTGCTGAAAACATAAGTACAAGCAACACTGTGTTTGTAATAGTACCAATTAAAAGCCAAGGTCTAAACTTACCCCATCTAGTCTTTGTCTTAGCAACAATCACACCCATGATAGGATCATTGAATGCATCAAAGACACGGGCAATTAACAGGATGATTCCCATCGCAATTGCGTTAACTCCCATGATGTCCTGGAAATAATATAAAACGTATGAAGCTGATAGCATATAAACCATATCCTTACCAACAGCTCCAATACCATAGGCAAATTTTTCAACTCCCGATAAACTTCTTTTTTCTGCCATTTTTTTCTTCTCCTTACTACTTATTACTCTTCATCCCCATAGCAAGCTCTACGACCTTGTATGCCCCATCATAAAGACCAATTGTTTTATTAATCTTGATGCTCTCACACATTTCGGTAAGAAGCTTGTCATCCTTCATGAACATATCAATCATCTGAAGTGTATGAGAAATATCCCTACACTCAAGTGTTCCGTCACCCATTTCCGCTGAATGGATAGCACCCCACATTTCATGCTTACCTACGCGCTTAATAAACAGCTTTGGAACTGGATAGAAAGCAAGCTCTGATGGCTTTGTAACAAGTACATCACAGCTACGCATAAGTAAGTTTGTACAGTAAACTGCTTCAAATATATTCTCATGATAGAAGCCGTGAATACCATTAACATCACCAGTTAAGGCTTCCTCAGCAAATGCTGTAGTCTGATCAAATTCATTGAAATGCTCTGTAGCTATTTTCTTCATTTCAGGAATCTCATTAAGAAGGTCATCCCAAACGTTCTTGTAATCCCCAACGTTTACATATAAAGCTGCCTTGTTAGCCTTAATTTCTGGCAATAAATATTTGATAATTGCAGCAAAGATTTCCTTCTGAGCTCCTGCTCCACCGATTGTAAGAAGGAAGCGCATTGGCTTGCCATTCTTCTTTCTGTCCATACGAGCCTGGCAATCTGCTTCGATATTAGAAACAAGTTCATGATCAATATAGTGACCTGTGTATACCAAATCATCGTTTGGCATTGGATTACAAACCATATTCCCAGCCATACCGTTACAGATACGGTAGCCCATATAAGCATTCTTACACTGGATTGCATGAACAGCGCCCTCTGCAAAATGAAGTGCCATAGGCCAGTTATCTGGAATAGCATTGACAACGTGCTTCATTCCAGCGTGAACTGCAGCCTGTGCTGGCCATGCGTGTGTTCCGATTACAGGAATATCCTTTGGAACATTCTTGTATACAGTAGCCATAAGCTCTGCGTTCTTCTGGTCTGAAGCGTTATAAGAAAGCTTTCTGAAGCCTTCATAGTTCAATGGCTCCCAAACAAATTTGTTAAAAAGCTTATTCTTTGAAAGGCGTGAGCCTAAAGAATATAAATCGTTTTGAGCGCTGATAACCTTAGTACATGTAGTCTGAGGATATCCATTTAAATCCATCCAATATGGTGTATATCCCATGGCCTTTGCAGCTGAAGCCATAGCCATGGAAATACGATAATGACCAAATCCCATACGGATATTTCCTACAATAACACCCTTTTCAGTATCGAATTTTTCTGGTGACTGACCATCCTTTAAAAGCACATCATATACACCAAGTGAATCACCGATATGTTCATTCTTCGAAATTACGATATTGTAATCTACATTAGAATCATCACCATATTTCTTGATGTTCTTCTTTTTGGTATTACATGCCTTTTTGTAATCCCTGTCCGAGATTAAATTACCAAAAATCTCTTTACTCTTATCTTCCATTATTTATACCCTCCTCTATGGTATCTAAAAGCATTCTGCTGATAAGCAAATTTCAACTGGCTCTAAGCCATCGCTTTTAATAGTAAGCTTACCATCGCCATCTTCGCCGATTGATTTAACATAAACGCCTGTAGCGCCGCCCATTGGACTTACTACCTTTGGTCCAATTATTTCGAATGGGCCATCAACCTCAAAGCTAACTGGCTGATTAAAGAAATACAGCTGATTATCGTTTTGATCTGCGATCTTGATTCGTATATGCGATACATCATAAGTATGTACTTCTGTAAGTAATGTATGGCTTGGCTTGGCATCTATATGAGCTTTTGTAACAGCTGCCTTTGTGACAGTCTTTACAACCTTGCCATCCTTTATAGCTTCGAATTTGTACTCACGTGATTCTCCACCCCAATCTCCAATAAATTTGTTGTAGATTGGAACTGCCTTGCTAGGGCTAACGTGATGGAATACGACTAATCTAAATGCGATCCATGCAAGCTTTGGTGTTACCTTAAATCCACCTAATGTAACCTGGTTTAATGCCTGCTTAATAAGTCTTGCCTGTCCCTTTGTGAATTCTCCGTCATTTTCCACTGAATCGCCAACAAAATCATCTATAAGGATTGGGCCATGCTTCAGATTCTCATAGGTAGAATCTGAAGGGAAGTATTCCTTAACAAGTACGTTATTTTTATACATCTTTACAGAATCAGCGTTTGTAATGATGTAAGACTTACCTCTGTTACATGCAGGATGCTCTCCAATATCAAAGCTTGTAGTAATATCAAGCACTATATCGTTATCGGAATAAGCCGAATAAATAGATGCTGCAAGCTTTGGATTTCTAAACATATCCATTACACCGTGATAACAAATTCTGTCTCCAGAGCCGAAATCCTTGTGAGTGTTGTAATCAAACATGCACCAACCGAATGAACCAGCAATATCTGATTCTCCTGCAATAGCATTAAGAACGTTAGCATGTCTCATGGCATGCTCCTGTCTATGCTCCTCTGGGTCGTAAGACTTTGTTGGGAACATATGACCATTGTATTCACTAACAAGATAAGGCTTTTCCTCGTTAGATGTGATATCACTCTTCTTTGAGCAGCCCTTGTTATCTCCTGAGTGAACGAAATCGTTATAGGTGTATACATCCTCTAGCAATGAGCTCTTAGCATGGGCTCTAACGCCGCCTGTAGGACGTGTAGGGTCATACTTGTGAGCCACTTCGTTAGTTCTTAAGTAGAACTCATCATTATCCTGAGATTCGTTTATACGAACTCCCCAAAGGATGATTGAAGGATGATTTCTATATTGAAGAACCATATCCTTTGTATTCTGTACGGCAATATCCTGCCATTCTTTTCCACCTATATGCTGCCATCCTGGAATCTCTGTAAATACTAAAAGACCAAGCTTATCGCATTCATCAATAAAGTACTGAGACTGTGGATAGTGTGATGTTCGCACTGCATTAAGTGATAGCTCCTCCTTAAGAATCTTTGCATCGAATCTTTGCATAGATTCTGGCATTGCATAGCCTACATAAGGATAAGACTGATGTCGGTTAAGACCTCTGAGCTTAAGCTTTCTGCCATTTAGATAATATCCGTTTTTTCTAAATTCAGAGCTTCTAAAGCCAACGTTTGCAACATGTTCATCTACTACTTCGTCATCAATAATCAGCTGTGTCTTAACAGTGTAAAGATAAGGACTTTCAACATCCCAAAGCTTAACTGTTGTAGGCGCTGTAGTGAGATTAAGCAGATATCCATCACCACGTGCTTCTAATCCGCCAACTGGCTGAGAGATTAATAAATCATCACCTAAATACTGTTTAATAAAAACATGCTCTCCAACAGCTAGGTCATAAATATTCTTAGTAAGATAACATTCAGTTTTAATTATTCCCTGCACCTTCATCATCTGAATCTGCTTTGGAGTGCGCTTAGCTGTAGAAATGCGCTCCAATAATGAAGGCTGAAGGAAAATGTCTGTAAAATGAGTTGGTTCAGATATTTCGAAATATACGTCTCTGTAGATACCGCCATAGGTCATGTAGTCAATTACGTAACCGAATGGAGGCTGATTGAGAGTTTCTCTAGAATCAACCTTAACTGTAATAAGGTTTTCCTCCCCATACTTTATATAATCTGTTACATCTAAATAAATAGCCGTATATCCGCAATCATGATGCTTAACATGCTTTCCATTGATGTAGATGTCGCAGCTGTGTCCGACTGCTTCGAACACAAGTCTAACTACCTTTCCATCCCACTGCATAGGTGCAAAGATGCTTTTCTGGTAACCGCTTACCATTTGATAAACACTTTCATCAAAATAAGAAAGTGCTGTTTCCTTAACTGTGTGAGGAATATTAATAAGCTTACTTTCCTTCATTGGCTCATTAATCATTTCCTCTTCAAATTTTTCATTAAATCTCCATTTTCGATCTAAGTAAATTTTCTGTGCCATTTAATCTTCCCTTTTTGTAATACCATCCACCATAACATCAACAACTTCAGCTAACGCTGTAGGGTAATCCATACCGCTTGATTTAAGATAATCCCCCATTAAAAGTCTATCAACACAAGCTTCATACATAAGCTTGAATATGTTAAGGTCAACATCCCTAATTGCGCCTTCTTCGATGCCCTTTCTGAGTAGCTCCATGGTTTTTTCCCAGCCGCCATCCAATCTGTCATTCATCTTTTGATATGCCATTGGATATTTATTAGCAAGCTGATGCATTGCCGAATAATCAAAGCCATAGTGAGACTCAGGAAGCACCGCAAGAATGCCTCTAATTCGTTCAACAATCCCTAAGCTTTCGTCGTTATAGACCTTGTCCTCCGCAGCCTTAATTAAATCGAATGCGTAGTCCATCATGTCACACATCAGCTCATTTTTATCACTAAAAATAGTGTAGATTGTTTTCTTGCTCATTTTCATTTCAGTAGCAAGATCATCCATTGTAAATTTTGGTCCCTTTTCTCTAAAAACCTTAAGAGCCCCTTCTAATATACGTTCATTCATATTTTGCTCCCAAAAACTAGAATTTGTTTATTGCGTTTCCTTCACCTCAATTGTAGCAAAATATGGAAACTAACTCAATAAAAACCCGTTTATACAATTTTCACAATTTCTTCACTCTGTTTTTGTTGACAAATCACAATTCAAGGTTTAATATATCCACGTAAACAAGAGAAGAAGAGATTTAGGAGGTAATAAGAATGTTCGAAGAAGTATCATTCACAATGTACAGCGTGTACACAGATTATGAGAAGTATTGCAAGAGAATGAAGAATGAAGGCAAGGAGCCAGTTTCATTTTTCAAGTATGCATTTGGTCAGTTCTAATAATTAGAACTTTTCCTTAAAAAACAACAGGGACTCGCAATCGCGAGTCCCTTTCTTATTGATTTTATTTAATTTTCTTCTGCATTTAATGCAGCATCAATGATTGACATAAGCTCCATGGCGCTACGAAAATTAAGCTTTTCATCACGATCAGCCCATGTTACCTGTCCCTGCCATGTATCATTTTCACATTTATTAACGTGAACTACAAATGTACCCTCTTTTTTATCTGCCATACTAGCACCTCCCTGCATGGTTAATAATATCACATATTCCATTACATAAAGCATTATATTTATATATTTGTTTATAAAAGCCATTCAAATTAGCTTGCCTGAACCCCTGCAAACCTTTAATATTTACATATATTAATTATATGGAGGCTCTTATGAAAAAATTCATTTCATGGAATGTTAATGGACTTCGTGCCGTTGTAGGCAAAGGATTTTTCGAATACTTCGATTCAGTAGATGCAGACATCTTCTGCCTACAGGAAATCAAGCTATCTGAAGGTCAGTTTGATACTACAAAGGAAGGCTATCACGTATATTTTAACTATGCTGAGAAAAAGGGCTATTCAGGTACTGCTATCTTTTCTAAGAAAGAACCTATTAGTGTAAGCTACGGAATAGGCATTGAAGAGCATGACAACGAAGGACGTGTTATCACACTTGAATTCGAAGATTACTACTTCATTACCTGCTACACTCCTAACTCTCAGACCGAGCTTAAGCGCCTAGATTATCGTATGACCTGGGAGGATGATTTCAGAAATTATCTTTGCAAGCTCAATGAGAAAAAGGGAGTAATTCTCTGTGGCGATTTAAATGTAGCTCACCAAGAAATCGATATTAAAAATCCAAAGACTAACAGAAGAAACGCTGGCTTTACTGATGAAGAGCGTGAAAAAATGACTGAGCTTTTAAATGCCGGCTTCATCGACAGCTTCAGATATTTCTACCCTGATATGACTGATATTTATTCTTGGTGGTCATACAGATTTAAAGCCAGAGAGAAAAATGCTGGCTGGCGTATCGACTACTTCATTGTCTCAGAGGATTTAAAAGAAAAAATGGCCGATGCCAAAATACATACTGATGTATTCGGCTCCGACCATTGTCCTATCGAGCTTGATTTAAATTAATTGCTACGTAAAGCATCAATTGGGTTTAAGTTTGCGGCTTGGTGGCTTGGAAGGATTCCAAACACAATACCGATAACCATAGAAAATACCACAGCAATAATGGCTGCTGGCCATGATATGGCAACTGGAGTTCCGCTCATTACCGAAATGATCTGAGCCAATCCAATACCGCAGACAACACCAAGGACACCACCCATTGATGTAAGCACTGCTGCCTCTGTTAAGAACTGTCCCATTATCTTTCCTTTTCTGGCACCAATGGCTTTCTTAAGTCCTATTTCTGCTGTTCTCTCTGTAACTGAAACAAGCATTATGTTCATAACACCAATTCCACCTACCAAAAGAGATATAGCCGCAATCCAAATAAGCATTGAATTAGTAGATGATGATAACTGCTGTAGCTGCTGTGCCTGTTCTAGCAAATCCTTTGACTGATATTTGATAGTATCGTCAGTTGGTGAAATACTGCCGTTAATAATATCTGCAGTCTTCTTTCCTGCCGCTGTCATATCATCTGTTGATGTTGCTTTTACAAGAACATTTTCTGGCTCATCATATCTATAGCTTATTGGCCAATCCTTAAGTGGAATATAAACTGTTCCTGTTTCATCCTGCATATATGTTTGATAATCAGCTATTGTCTTGATAGTAGGCTCAAATGTTGAGCGTGATTCCACAACGCCAATTACAACATACGCTTCTCCACCAATTTCTAACACCTTTCCTATAGGAGCTTCGTTTTGCAATAAATCCTCTACTATAGCTGAATCAACTATACATACCTTTTTAAATGAATTAGCTTCATCTGAAGTAAATAACCTGCCTTCCTTCACTGTAAGGTTTGCAGTTGAGAAGAAGTCTGGCTCTACTCCCTTAACATATCCACCATTCATCATAGTGTTCTGGTAGTAAACCCCATCATATATCTGTCTGCTGGCATATCTACTGGCAGATTTAACCTCCGATAAGGAACGAATCTCATCTAATACACTATCGCTTACACAAGGGATGCCATAAGGTGGTTCAGTGTAGGATAAATCCATTGGCCAATCATTTTGATAAAGCTGGATATCCACTGTATTAGAGCCAGAGCCAATAAGATTTTCCTTTATTTGTTGATTGGTTCCTTCAATAGTTGAAACGATAGCGATGATAGCTGCTATACCTATAATAATACCAAGCATAGTCAAAAATGATCTAAGCTTATGTGTCCATATGCCTCTAAAGGCTAATCTTAAATTTTCAAACATTAACCTAAGCCTCCATCACCGGTATCTAAACTATCAGCTTTTTCACAAAGAATACCTTCTATGGCTCCATTTGCATATGGGAATGCTAGGTAGTCCTTTTTAGTAACTCCCTGTTTGATTTCTGTCATAGAACCCCATAAGTTTTTACCAACCTTAACATATTCCTTCTTAAGCTTTTTAGATTTACCCATTTTCATAACATAGCTTCCAGATGCATCCTTACGAATAAAGTAGGATGGAATATAAAAGCCGCCCTCCTCGCTACCTGCAGGAGTGATAGAAATATCTACTGCCGAACCAATTTCTATTCCACTGCTTCTGTCAAAGCTTGCTTTAAATTCGTAGTTACTACTGTTATTATTTCCACTTCCACTATAAAAGTTTGAATCCTTACTTGGTGTATCGCTGATTTCAGTAATAACCGCTTCTGCTGTAGCACCATTATCCCAGCAATTGATTGAAACCGTATCACCGACATTTACACTATCCAAATAAAATTCTCCGATGGCACCTGAAATGTAGTATTCATCAGTAGCAGAAACAATCAAGAAAGGCTGATTTGTATTATAGTTATCAATATTTTGAACCTTAGATACCGTTCCTGATACCTTAGCTAAGATTTCTCCATTGTCGCTTGTGTTAATTATTATTTCCAACTCATTTTTCAGCTTACGAAGCTCTAAATCCTGCTTTTTAATACTCTGCTGAGATGTTTCAATAGCGTCCTTAAGCTGTGCTGCATTCATTCCATCAGGGACCTTATGCTCTCTTTCAAGGGTTCCATCTCTATAAAACACTTTTTCTCCAACAGCCTTATGAGTTTCAGAATCATAATATTCTGTAGTTCTTATGTATTCATAATTGCTTGTTTTTGAATTAGTATCGAATTTGTCTGTATCCTTTAAATCCTCAGCTGTAACAGCTCCTCTAAGCTTGTCTACCGACATCTTTTCACGGACTGGATTGTTATTCTCATCCATTTCTGTAGTACTATCTTTATAGATGTAATAAATAGTGCTGGTCTTATTTCCATCTACGTCATAGATTTCACTGGCAACCACATCATCAGCTCTGTAGGTTCCACCGTAGCCGTCATCTCCCATATCTGCCTTAGCAATATAATCAATAGCAGAAACATAAGTATAATTGCTATAGTAATCCATTTGATATGTATTTGTAGGAGCAGGCTTAGTATCAAGAAGACGGTCAAGCTTTGTCTGTTCAACCTGAAGCTGTTGGGCAGCCTTTTGTATCTGAAGCTCCTTTCCCTTAATATCCTGTGACTGCTTTTTAACAACCATCAGGACATCTCCTTCATTTACATGATCTCCCTCTTTCACATTGACAGACATGATTTCTGTTCCCTTGGCAATATAAGCGGTTTGGGATTTTTCAGAAGTAACTGTTCCATAGCTTTGAATATTATCTCCCCAATATTCATCTATACCCTCGGTTGCCATGGAAACAACTTTAGCTGTCTTTTTGCTTTGTCTGTAGTTAAATACCCCAGCCAATACGCCAGCTACAATTAGAATAATTACAACAACTATAATTAAAGGCTTAAACTTCTTCATGCTTGCCCTCCTCTAACCCAGAATAGAGCTTACCATCAACAATGCGATATGTTTTTTTCGCATGGCTGGCAATATTAGAATCGTGGGTAATCATAATAATTGTTGTTCCCTCATCATTAAGCTTTTGGAACAAATCCATAATTGCTGCACCGGATTTCTGATCCAAGGCACCTGTAGGCTCATCTGCAAGAAGAACCTTAGGATTATTAACAATTGCTCTTGCTATAGCAACACGTTGCTTTTGTCCACCAGAAAGCTGGTCAGGTCTGAATTTAACTCTGTCTGCAAGTCCAACTCTGCTTAAAGCTTCAATAGCACGTCTTTCTCGCTCCTTCTTTTTTACACCAGCATAGCTTAATGGAAGGGCCACATTTTCAATGGCATTTTCCTCGTTCATCAGATAGAAGGATTGGAATACAAAGCCGATGGAGTTTAACCTTAAATCCGACATTTGTCTGTCCTTTAATTTAAGAACATCCATATCCTCGAAAAAATATTCACCGCTGGTTGGTTTATCTAGGCAGCCAATAACATTCATAAGTGTACTTTTACCAGAACCTGATGGTCCCATTATGGCTACATATTCACCTTCGTTGACAGTAAGAGAAACATCATTAAGTGCTGGTACAGAAGTTTCGGAGCCTGATTGTCCGTATACTTTATATATATTATTTAATTTAACTATCATAACTATTCACCCTCAACACCAGAAACGGTCTTCATTCCCTCTTTCATATCTTCCATTGGGTATGCAAGCTTAGTTTTCTTATCTATCCCCTTAACCTCATATACCATCTGTTCTTCGTAATAATCGCCAAGCTCAACAGGCTGTTTTGCAAGCTTTCCCTTTTTATCAACCCAGACAAATGGATTACCATCCTCATCATAAGCTAAGTAATAATCATATAGATAAGTTCCATTAGAAAAATCCATTTCAGGGGCATCTGTCTGACCAATTTCAATGTATAAGTGCTGGCCCATCATCAATCCTTCACTGCTATCAAGTGTTATATAGAAAGGATATTTTGTTGATGTACTATCGCTTGAATCTCCACCGCCATAAGAGTTTTCATTTTTTTCCTGTTTAGACTCTGTATCAATCTTTGTAATGGTTCCAGACCATGTCTTTGATTCATCCACGCGAGAACGAAGTGTAACAGGCTCGTCTACATTAATAGCCCATACATTCTGCTCATTAATCTGACCCTTAACACGCATCTCCTTAGATGCAAGGATTGTGATAAAGGTACCATCTGAAGTGTATGGATTAGTATCATCCGCAATCTTTGTAATGGTTCCTGAAACAGTTGACTTTACTGTTGAATTTCCCATCTTCTTTTTGTTTTCTTCAATTTTGGCATTAGTCTGATCTATTGAATTCTTAGTGATTGCAATATCAGTGTTTAATCCATTTATCTGATTTTGAATATCTTCTCTGGCATCCTTGTCCTTATCGGTCTGACCTTTTATTTTAGCCAAATCAGTCTGAAGCTTTTCTATCTGTCTTGTGCTATTTGCAATATTTAAATTATAGCCTTCAATATCAAAGCCATACTGAACTATTTCAGCCTCAAGATTATCTGTTTTATAAGAAAATAATGGAGTACCTTCAGATACACTATCCCCCTCAGCAACAAATATCTGATCTAGTTCTCTTTCTGAGCTTTTAGTTATGCTAGTAGATTCCTGTCCTTCAACAACGCCCATAAAAACTTCAGGAGTGTAACTGCTTTGTTCTCCCATTATTTCATTTAAAGGTGTAACGTAGATTTGTGATGAATCATCTGATTTTCCAGAAACATTAGATAGAATTCCAGATTTAAAAGTAAAAACTGCAGACGCAGAAATAATAGCAATCAACAAGATTGCCACAATCTTTTTTTTCATACTTAACTCTCCCTTTCGATAGGTTTTGAACTGTTCTAGTCCTATTAATACAGTTATAGCATTAATAAAGAGGCAATGCAATATCATAGCCCCTTTTTATATAAATACTTTATTTACCTATTTATCTGCACAACAAAGTCTCTTTAGTAGAAATGCATTTGTCTGCCAGACATACAATCCATGCCTCTCTGCATTTTGGAATCTTTGTAATATTTAAAGGCCACATGTGGCTTTCGATTACACCTTGAGTTTTCTTTGAAATGCCAAAATGCTTGGTTGCATTATCACATGCTGTCTTTGAATGTGAAAAACCGTGTAGGCCATGTCCATCATCAGTAACATGCCAATCATACAGGTAATAATCGTGTAGGAAGGCTCCTACTGATAATACCTTGTCATCCCCACCTAAATGAAATCTCTTGTTAATCCAAAAGCTAAGTCTTGTAACACTTTCCACATGATCATAGGTTGATATCTTACCATGTTGAATGTAGTCTTTCATTGTTTGCACCCTTTCATCAGCCTTGAATGGTGCAAGAATTGCTTTAAGCCTTCTCTCCTCATCTGGTCTAAGTCTCATATATCCCTCCGACTAATACCATAATTCAATAGACGCATAATACCAAAAAATTATGTATTAGTTGTGAAAATAAAAATCAATTTTCAAATATAACTATCTAAATTTGTAGAATGAATCTGTTCTTCTGCCGTCGTTAAAGGTTCCTTCTATTATAATTTCGCCGTCCTGATTAATTTCTGCCATTCCTACCTTGCTAGAATGATTCTGCAAATAAGAAATATAGAAGATATACACATCCTCTGTGAAGAAGTAATCGTATCTTTCTTCATCAGTAAGCTCATCTTCTTTTTCAAGACAGCAATCCCCTAATTCAAGATTAAAACGACCTACATATTCTGTGTCAGCTCTTCCAAAAGTAACTGTATAGCCTTCCTCTTCTGGAAAATCCAATATTATTTGATTATATGCTTCCTCCTCAGAAGAAACTGGAGTTATGTCAAATTCTGATACTCTAGGCTTTTCAGGCTTATTGTAATCAGGAATACTATACCACATAATAAGAATCCATATTTGAAATAACAATATTAAAACGAGCAAAGCCAAAATAACTGTTGTGATACATTTCTTAACATTAACGTTAAGCTTGAGCCTTTGCTTTTCTTTAGTCTTGATTTTATTTTTGGCATAATCACTGTCGCCAATTGTTTCCATGCAATGATTGCATATTACATGGTTGTCTGCATGCTGGCCGCAGATAACACATTTGTCATCAACTTCCACCCCTGCAGCAATATCAAAAATCCTGCCTTTAAATCTCTTACCAAAAACTGAGCCTAGAATTTCTCGTTCGTTTTCTAGCCTCAGAATTCCTTCGACAACCTCCATCCTGGTAAAATCGTATTTGGATGTAAGCTTTACCATATATAAGAGCTCTTGTTTTAATTTTTCATCCCCCATAGCTGCCCCTACTCTAAACCAGTATCTTTTCTCCTATCCAATCCCTTAAAGCATAAGTAAGCTAGTAGCTTGTTGTCTCTTTCTAGAATCTTGCCCGCATAAAAGACACCTCTGCGTTCAGTTTCCGCTCTAACGATTCTAGCCTTTACCGCCAAACTAAAGTCCGAATCGTTAGCCTCATCTGCAAAGTTAACCTCTACTACATCTCCAATTGTTACTCTGAATGAATTTCCAATAAAAGATATACCGCTATCGCTAATATCAAGAACTGAAACAGAGAATCTATGACCATCTTCCATAAGAGCAGAACCAGGCTTTTTGACTATAACGCGCCCATCCTCTCTTCTTTCACTAGAAGCTGCAATTCTACCAAATGCCTTAGCATCAATGGCATAATAATCAATTCCTTTAAAGTTAACTACAGTAACTGATAAATTCTTCCAAACAACCCTTCCGTTTGTTACAGGGTCTATGCAGTGTAAACAAAAAGACAATCCCTGTGGTGACCCCTGAGTGAAATCAACTACTGTACCATTATAAATATAAGGCTTTACAAGTGCTCCAGTACCCTTGTTTGTACCTATAACCTCTGTTTTAAATTCAAATGAAGAATCACCTATTAATATCTCTAAGGTGACAATCTGCCCCGCAACTAACTTATCAATAGTCATAATACTCTCCCGATTACAATATATTTATATTTTACCTAATTAATCGGTCATTTTGAATTAAAAATTTGCTTTTTTGATAAAGAAATATTAAGAATTTTGTCTAATTGCGGCCTCTACAACATGCTTTACAAGAATGCTTGTGGTAACACCACCAACCCCACCAGGAACAGGCGTAATGGCATCAACTATTTCCTCTGCTTCATCGAATTTAACATCGCCGCATAATTTGTTCTTTTCGCTGTTGTAGCTGATTCCAACATCAATAACAGTCTGGCCTTCACTAAGATATTCCCTACCAACACTTTCCATTTGACCTGAAGCCACTACAACAATATCTGCATCCCTTGTAATAGCTGTAATGTCAGTTGTTTTTGTATGACAAATAGTAACAGTTGCATTAGCATGCATAAGAAGCATTGCAACAGGACGGCCAATAACCAAAGAACGACCAATTACCACAGCCTTTTTTCCCTGTAATGGGATATTATAAAACTTGAGAATTTCCATAGCAGCTTCTGCTGTACATGGAGCAAATCCAAGCTCAGTATTTGTAAAAACTCCTGCAAGAGATAAATCTGTACAGCCATCAACATCTTTTTCAGCTGCAAGCATATTTCTTGCCTTCATTTCATCTATATGCTTAGGAAGTGGTCTAAACATAAGAATTCCGCTTACTGTTAAATCTTTATTTAATTTATCTAATTCACCTAAATATTCTTCTTCAGTAACATCCATTGGCAGAGCAACAACCTTAACTGAAACTCCCACCTGCTCACATCTTTTCTTGGCTCCTCTTTCGTAGGACAAATCGTCCTCTCTTTCACCAACTCTAAGAATTGCAAGTGTAGGTGTTATTCCGTCTGCCTTAAGCTTTGACACTTGTTCAGTAAGCTTTGAATTTAAACTTTCAACAACATCTTTTCCCTTAAGTAATTTAGCCATGTCTCCTCCTAATTATAATCTTGATATAACATTTAAATATATTTCATCAGCCTTTTTAAGATACTTATCTAAATATTCATCAACACTATCATCAATTGTTTTTGCGTAGTCTCTATCCTTCATAAGCTTTGTGTTAACCTTTACGTTAACAGCCGCGCCCTTCATGGCACCAGAAAGTAACGCCACACCTGTTGCGGCATCGCTAATCATAAGCTTAGAGCCTTTTTGGGCAAATTCTTCCTGTAAATCTATAGCTGATGCTGCAAGCTTAACTATTTCGTATGGAACCTTGGCTGCATCCTTTAAACACTGCTCCATAATACTATCTCTAGAGCTGTCCTCCTTTGGAATGGCATAAGCCTTAGATAAAGGTTCGAAGGCTGTAGCATCATCATCAATACATTGTAGCAGCTTATTCTGAAGCTCCATTGCCTGCTTCATCAAAGCCTTTATTTCTTCTTCCACATCAATATACTTTTTCTTTCCAATAGTAAATTCTCCTACCATTGAACCTAAAGCAATACCGATGCTTCCAACTAATGCGCTGGCACCGCCGCCTCCTGGAACTGAAGATTTAGCTGCCAACTGATTGGTAAATTCTGTAACACTTACTTCCAATAAACTCATAACTTTTCTCCTTAAATATATTAAAAGACCTTGGACATCCTCCAAGGTCTCAATCACTTATAAAATCAAAAATTGTCATCTGATTAGAATCTGCGACTAAATTCTCGTAGGTCTCCTGCTCTTCAGCAGTCATTTCCCTTTGGAAAACATATGTCTCTTGTTTTATGACTCCATCCATATCAAAATACATCTGTCTGTATTTTGTAGTATTATTTTCTAACATTATCCTGCCCATCTTTATAATAAAATCAACTTTAATTCTATCATAACAGGGGAAAATATCAATTAATTCTTTCTACGCTCATAGCCCGATTCAGAATAATATTTTTTCTTATCAAGAAGCATATTATCATCCGCCAAATTACATAATTCTTCTGGAGTTACATCAGGATAATCTCTTATTGAAGCAATACCTATAGCGGCAGATAAGCCTTTAACATATTTCCCCTTCCAGCCTGAAGCAAGGGTATTGAATTTATCTAATCTACGATTAAGCTCATTTTCAGAAGCAACAAGCATAACTATAAACTCATCGCCACCTATTCTACTGATAATAGCTGTGGAGTTGTCTTCAAATGCATAATTCAAACAATCAGCACAGGCTTTAAGTAATTCATCTCCTGCATCATGTCCAAAGTTGTCGTTATAATATTTAAGCCTATTAACATCCAGATAAACCATGGTGGTATCCTTCATAAGCTCCTTGTCATCTAATACGGCAAGCTCATCATAAAAGAATCTTCTATTAGTTAGATGTGTCAGTGAATCAGTATATGCTAATTCTTTAACCTGAACCAATTCCTCTTCTTCCTCTACCTTAAGTCCTATTCTTCGATATATAACGCCAACCTGAGTACCTATATAAACCATCAATCCCAAAACCAGGATAATGTTATAATTACTATCTATGTTATTTATATACATAGCTAAAGAAAGCAGGCATACCATTAAAAATATAAGATTACCGGTAGCTATCAATCTTCTTTCAGATTTACGCTTAGTCTCTTTAAGACTTGTATACGAATAGTATGAAGATAACCCCATGATGATAAAAGCATAAACATGTCCTATTACCACAAGCTGTCCCCAATCAATGGCACCAAATATACATATAACAAACAGCACCATAACCAAAATAGCTATAGCACCATCAATAACATTATCCCAAAAGCTCACTCTAAAATTAACTGCTCGAACCAGCTCCAAAAAGGCAATTGGCATCATCATAAAGACAACTATTTCCAGGATTGCAAAGCCTGTTCCAAATCCAAAAACTATATATAACAATCTGGTCTGACATAAAAGCCATACACTGGCTGCAACAGCAAAAATACCAGCATAAAGCAAAGCTTCAAAGGAGAGCTTTCGCATAATGTGTGAGCGCTTAAAAATAAAATATAGCGCTAATATTACCTCGCAAATACCATAGAAAAACAGGATAACAGCAATTGTTAACTGAAGCCATTGCTTCTTTAAAACATAAATGCCGTACCCAGAGCGAGTGCTAATATAAGCGCCATATATTTCGGAACCATAAAGAGAATCCTGTAAATCTAATCGAATTTCTATAGGTTTATTGGAGTATTCCTCTTTTAATGGTAAATGTATTTCTTTTTTTCCTATATTTGTATATGCATTAAATAATTTATTGTCTACAGAACGATAAACCTCAACACCACCAATATATATAGAAAACTCGTCATAATAACACTGGAATATTAAGAACTGATCTCCATATACCTTCGGCATAGTATTACAGATAGTAAATTCGTCATCTGCCTCGTATGGAAAATTTATCTCCATATTGTCGATAGTCCAGCCCCTATCGAACTGAATAAAGTTTTCCTGATATTTGCCATCTTCCTGATTAGAATATGCAAATCCCAAAAGTTCAATAAAAAGTACAAAAATAACATATACTGCTACTATAACTTTTCGCAAAAACCCCTTATCCATAGCTCACACCATAATTGCGCTAGTTTTCAGGAACCTCGATACCAAATTCACTAGGTAAAAATCTAGGACATACATTGTCTGATGTAACGATTACTGAAGCTGCAAGAGTCGAACCGATTTCACAAGCCTCCTGAATAGTCTTTCCGTAAGTAAGACCAATAGTTACACCTGCGAAGAATGAATCTCCTGCTCCAGTTGTATCCTTAACATCTACCTTTCTTGCAGGTACAAATCCTGTGTTGCCATCTATATCTGCATATACTGCCCCTTGTCCTCCAAGAGTTACAATCATCTTCTTAATCTGAGCACCCTGAATCTTCTTTGCAAGGATTTCCTGCATTTCATCAGGTGTCTTTTCTGAATAATCATCCATGAAAAGAATGCCTGCTTCCTGCTGATTACATACGAAGCACTCTACATTCTTAAGAAAATCTCTTCTTTCAACAGCAATACTCATATTTGAAACTGCTGCGTAAACCTTAAGGTTATATTTTTCAGCATACTTAAATACCCGCTTGATGCTGTCCTTTTCCATATCAATTTCAAGAGCAATACTATCTGCATCCTTGAAAATTTCATCTCCCTGCTCATCAAGAATATCATTGATAACAGAAAGGTCTGGACGCTTTGAGATAGATGCCACTACGTCACCATGATTATCAAAAACTGCAAGCCACTTACCCATTCCGTCTGGTGTACGGCGAACAAATCTTGTGTCTACCTTATGATTATTAAGCTTGTCAAGAACGCCTGTGCCAATACCACTTTCGTCTACAAGACTAACAAATGTAGGTCTGAGCTCTACATTAGCTATATCCTCAACAACATTTCTGCTGACACCACCATGAACCTCTTCTACTGTACCAACATTTCTTCCTGCTGGAATATAACTAGAAATAGAATGTCCCTTAATGTCAATAAATACTGCTCCAAGTACTACGATTCCCATATTTCTTCCTCTTTCAAATTTATAATCTTTTCGATTATAACACCTGCAGTAATTTTATCAAACATTTGTGTATAAAATATTGCAGGATATGATAAAATTTTAATACTTAAGAGAGGTATTTAAAATGATTAAAGTAGATTTGATAACAGGCTTCTTAGGAAGCGGAAAGACAACCTTTTTAAAAATATATGCAAAGCATTTTATAGACCAGGGCCTTAGAATCGGAATATTGGAAAATGATTACGGTGCTGTAAACGTGGATATGCTTTTGCTTAACGAGCTTAGAGGCGAAAATTGCGAGCTTGAAATGGTTGCAGGTGGATGCGATGCCGATTGCCACAAACGCCGATTTAAAACAAAGCTTATTGCAATGGCCATGAGTGGCTACAACAGAGTCATAATTGAGCCATCTGGAATATTTGATGTGGATGAATTCTTCGATGTTTTACACGAAGAGCCACTGGATAGATTTTACGAAATAGGTAACGTAATTACGATAGTTAATGCAAAGCTTGAGGATGATTTATCATCTGACTCCGATTTCTTTTTAGCATCTCAAATAGCAAATGCTGGAAGAATTGTGCTTAGTCGAACGAAGCTTGTTGACAAAGCTCAAATAGCTAAAACAAAAGAACATTTACAGAATGCCGCTGAAAAAAGCCAGCTTAAAATCGATGTAGATAAACTTTGCTTTACAAAGGCCTGGGATGAATTAACTGAAGAAGATTTTAAAGAGCTTACAAACGCAAGCTATGCTACCCGCTCCTATGTAAAAAGAAGGACCACCGATGACAGTGATTACAAGACTGTTTACTTCTTAGAGCTTCCAATGAAAAAGGCTGATATTAAAGCAAAAATTGACACACTTATGTCTGATGACAGCTTTGGAAACATCCACAGGGCAAAGGGCTTCTTTTTGGATGATGGAATATGGTATCAGTTTAATGCCACAAAAGAGGATTTCGAATTAAATACCATGCCTGTAGGTCAGGAGGTATTTATTGTAATCGGTGAAAATTTAAACCAGGATAAGATAAAAGAATATATGAGTGCATAAAAATAAGGCGTATCACTTACGGTACGCCCTATTTTTACGCTTCTGTTATTGTTCCTGCAATGGCAGTGGCTGCCGCTGTAGCAGGACTGGCTAGATATATCTTAACCTTGCTTGTCCCCATTCGTCCCAAGAAATTTCTGTTATTGGTAGCTACTACTACCTCGTCATCGGAAAGGATTCCACCACCTCTTCCGCAGCAAAGACCACAGCCTGGTGTAGTAATGATACAGCCTGCATCAGAAAGTGTCTGCAAAGTGCCGTCACTTAAGGCCTGTCTATAAATCTTTCGACTGGCAGGAGTAACTATCATCTTTACAAAAGGTGCCACATGCTTTCCCTTTAAAATAGCTGCTGCTGTCTGCAAATCCTCTAATCTTCCATTAGTGCATGAGCCTAAGAAAACCTGGTCAACCTTTGTCCCCTTAGCTTCTGCAACTGGATGAATATTATCCACAAGCGATGGACAGGCAAGAACCGGTACAAAATCCTTCGCATCATATTTTAGCACTTTCGAATATACCGCATCCTCATCTGCATTAAGAGCCTTAACACTGTCATCGAAAGGAATGTTGCAGTATTCGCAGGTCTTCTCATCAGGTGTAAACAAACCACATTTTGCCCCAGCCTCAACTGCCATATTAGACATTGTCATTCTGCTTGCAATGCTCATTTCATCTATAGTGCTTCCTGTAAATTCGATGGATTGATATGTTGCCCCGGATGCTGTCAAATCACCTATAATTCTAAGAATCACATCCTTGGACATTACGTTTTTAGGAAGCTTACCATTAATCTCTACCTTAATAGATTCTGGAACTCTCACCCACAGCTCTCCTGTGCCAAGAATTCCAGCCATTTCCGTATATCCGATACCTGTAGCAAATGCACCTACGCAGCCGTAAGTAACAGTGTGACTATCAGTTCCAAATGCAATATCACCTGGCTTAACATAGCCTGCCTCAGTCATCAGCTGGTGACAAATTCCATCTGTTCTGTGGATGTTTTTAATTCCATATTTTTCAGCAAATTCATCTCCAACTCTAAAATGTCTGGTATCATCTACCTGTGTAGCAGGTAAGAAATGATCATAGATTAAAACCACACTATCAGGCTTTGCCACCTTGGCAAATCCCATCTCCTGAAACTTTTGTACTGCAAATGGCACCATAATATCATCTATCATGCACCAGTCCACAGGTACAGTTACAATATCACCAGGCTTTACTTCGTGGCCAACCTTATTTCCAATTATCTTTTCAACTAATGTATGTCCCATAATATCTCCCGTATTACGCTAAACCATTCTTCTTTCTCATTGCCTTTACAAGGCCGCCTGCTTCAAGTATTTCTAACAGATTATCTGGCAACGAAGCTATAGGATATGACTTTCCATTTACCTTAATTTCTTCGCCTGTAAAAACCTCTGCCACATCTCCCTCTGAAACCTCATCATACAAATCAGGCTGTTCTATAAGAAGAAGGCCATTATTTATAGCATTTCTAAAAAAGATTCTTGCATAGGATTTTGCAACAATGCAGGATACACCAAGAGCCTTTACCACCTCTGGTGCCTGCTCTCTTGATGAGCCACATCCAAAATTATGGCCAGCTACTATCATGTCCCCTGGCTGAATTTTGGCAGCAAGATCTGGACGAAGTGGACTAAAAGCATAAGGCTTCATCTTTTCCACAGTCTCATACGCTAAATACTCTGTAGGAAGAATAATATCTGTATCTATGTCATCTCCAAGTTTCCAAATCTTTGCTTTAAACATACTATACCTCCGATGTGATGTAGCCTTTTATAGCAGATGCTGTAACGGTGGCGGCGCTGGCAAGGTAGACGAAGGAATCTTTGTGGCCGGCGCGGCCCTTGAAGTTGCGAGTGCCGGTGGAAATAAGGGTTTCTCCTTCACCGATAACACCTTGGCATGCGCCCCAGCATACAGAGCAGTTTGGATTCATTACCATTGCACCAGCTTCCATAAATATATCTAAAAGACCTTCCTCTAGTGCCTGCTTATATACCGCTCTGCTGGCTGGCACTACTAGAAATCTCACCTTATCTGCAACATGCTTTCCCTTTATAATTTCAGCGCCAACTCGCAGATCTTCAATACGTCCGTTATTGCAGCTGCCAAGGAATGCCTCGTCAATCTTTGTGCCTTCGCATTCCTTAACAGGCACTACGTTATCTACAAAATGAGGCTTTGCAACAATAGGGTCTATTTCATCTAAATCAATATCGATTACCTGTGAGAAAATGGCATCCTCATCTGATTTAAAGATTGCCTTAGGTTCTCTGCCATGGTCCTTTAAATAATCTAAGGCCACATCATCCACTTCCATAAGAGCTGTCTTTGCACCAGCTTCTACGCACAGATTGCAGATAGAAATTCTATCTGCCATAGAAAGGCTAGCCATGCCGTCTCCCACAAATTCCATTGCCTTATAGTTGGCTCCGTTTGCAGAAATACGACCAATTATTGTAAGAATCAAATCTCTGGCATAAACACCTTTTCTTAGCTTACCATGAAGATTAATTCTGATTGTTTCAGGCACTAGCAACCATGATGTTCCTGTAACCATTGCATACAGATAATCTGTACAGCCTACACCTGTTCCAAATGCTCCCAGTGCACCATATGCACATGTGTGAGAATCTGCACCCAAAATAAGCTCACCTGGACGCACATGATTTTCCATCATAACCTGATGGCAGACGCCCTCACCCTCATAAAATGTAATGCCATGCTCTCTTGCAAAATCGCGCATCTTTTTATGGCTTGCTGCAGTCTTAGGACTATCTGCAGGGATATTATGATCTATTATCCATACCAGCTTATCTACATCAGCAATGCGTGGATGCTTCAAATTGTTATACATATCAATAGTAAGATGTGTTGTGCCATCATTTGACATTAATCTATCTAAAGTAACCGTTTCGATATCGCCTGCTGTGCATGCATCAACTCCAGCGGCAGCCGCGATAATCTTTTCAGCCATAGTCATTCCCATAATTATATCTCCTTGTAGTCCGCTTATTACATTAACAATAATTAATTCTCTTACAGTCACTATATGTTCCTTCCAGAGAATAAATCATTGTTAATTATAAGCTCATCTAAATACTATAATTAATTTATACCCGCATCCTATTTATCTAGTGACGCTATTAGTCCACCCTGATCTAATATTTCCTGCATTTTTGCTGGGAGCTTGGTGCAGGAATAGGTGGCGCCGCCTGTTGTGATGGTTCCGTTTTCTAAGTCTAGCTCCATCTCATCACCTTCTTTAACTACATCATATAATTCCTTACTAACAATTACTGGCATACCTATATTAATGGAGTTTCTGTAGAAGATTCTTGCAAAGGATTTTGCAACAACTGCCTTTACTCCAAGTGCCTTCAGCACGCTAGGAGCCTGTTCTCTTGATGAACCGCAGCCAAAGTTCTCATCTGCCACTACGAAATCCCCTGGTTTTACTTTGCTTGCAAATTCCCCATTTAGAGATTCAAATGTATGCATTTTCATTTCGTCTATTGTTGGAAATAGTAGATACTGAGAAGCGATGATTTGATCTGTATCTACGTCTTTATCGAATTTAAATACTTTACCCATAACACGACTCCTTTTTTTATTTGTACTATATTCTATCCTATCTCTTTAGCAATTTAAAGAGGTAAATCATCTGTTTTATATTTAGAACTTTAAATAATTACAATCATGCTTTATTATAGTTAAATACATTTTTAACTTTATAGGAGATATATCATGAATTTAGTTTTAATCGGAAGATTTTTTTCACTACTAGCATGTATACTTATGGTTATCATAGGTTACCTTAAGCATAAAAAGACAATCCTTTGGGCTCAGAACCTTCAGTTTGTTTTGTTTTCCATATCATACGGATGCTTAGGTGGCATTGCCGCCGTTGTTGGTAATATGGTCAGCCTTCTTAGAAACCTTATCTGCCTCAAGTGGAATCTTACATTACCACTTCAGATTTTCTTCATCGGCTTCCAGGGTGTATTCACATTCATCACAACACAGAACCGTTGGATTGACTGGCTTCCATTTATGGCTGCAACATTTATTACTTTATCACTTAGCTCTAAAAAGGATATCGTTATTAAGCTTGGTTGCATCGGCAGTATCATCTGCTTTGGAACATACGATTTCTTCCTTCAAAACTGGATTGTTTTTGGATTTGATTGTTTTTCACTTGTCACAAGTCTTATTGGTATTTACCGAATTAAATCAGATAAAAAAGAAGCAGAAGAGACCTTTTAAGGGCTCTCCTGCTTTTCTTTTAAAATCTAAGCATTAACTCACGCTCTATTTCTTCACCATTTCTATAATATACCCTAGGTACTCTCTTACTAACTGCACATGTAAGCTCATAAGGTATTGTGCCAGCTTTCTCGGCAAGATCATCTACAGAATTATTCTCACCGAAGATTTCTACTTCACTTCCAACATCTACAGTAGGCATATCTGTAATATCAATCATACACATATCCATGCAAATCTTACCGCGAAGCTTTGCTGGGCCTTCCTTTGTGATTAATGAACAGTTGTTAGAAAGACTTCTAAGGAATCCATCTGCATAACCATAAGGTAAAACACCGATTCTTGTTGTCTTGTCTGCAACAAAAGTTCTACCGTAGCTGATGGCTGTTCCCTCTGGATAAATCTTGATAGTGCTGACTGTTGTCTTTAATGTCATAGCTGGACGCAAATCCATCTGACGAGCGAAATCACCATAACCATATAAAAGAAGTCCTGGACGAACCATATCAAGATATGTCTCAGGGAAACGAGCTGTAGCACCTGTATTTGCACAATGTCTAATTTTAAACTTGTGACCAATCTTGTCTTCTACAGCCTTAATTACGCTAGTAAATAATTCAAACTGATGCTTTGTATATTCATCATTGTCTTCACCAAATTCATCTGCAACTGCAAAATGAGTGAAGATTCCTTCTGCATCAAGGCCTGGCATATTGCAAGCCTCTGCTATTCCTTCTACACCATTATCAAAATAAGTATTATCGCATAGGTAGCCTAAGCGTGACATACCTGTATCTACCTTGATGTGAACCTTAAGTGTGCCACCGCATTTAACAGCTTCAGCGCTGTATTCGTCTGCCTTTGCCTTACAGGTTATAGCCTGTGTAATGTTATATTCGATAAGACGTGAAACCTGTTCCTTTGGAGTGTGCCCTAAAATAAGGATAGGCATTGTAATGCCGTTTGAACGAAGCTCTAATGCTTCATCTGCACTACTAACTGCAAGATAATCTGCTCCAAGCTCCTGTAAAAGACGACCAACCTGGATACTACCGTGTCCATAAGCATCTGCCTTAACTACTCCAAGAAACTTAACATCGCTTCCGATTTTCTGTCTAATTACTTTATAATTGTGGGCGATTGCATCTAAATTGATTTCAGCCCATGTACGTCTAAGTGTTGATTCCATTTTAGTATTGCTCCTAAATATTTTTATAAACAATACTATTATAGCCTTTTATGAAAAAAACTAAAGTACCTTTGATAAGAAGTCTTGAAGTCTTTGGCTCTTAGGGTTTTCAAATATCTCCTTAGGACTACCCTGTTCCTTGATTCCCTGCTCATCAAAGAAAAGTACTCTATCTGCTACTTCCTTTGCAAAGCCCATTTCGTGAGTTACAACTACCATAGTCATTCCATCATCAGCAAGCTCCTTCATAAGTGCAAGAACCTCCTTTACCATTTCTGGGTCAAGAGCACTTGTTGGCTCATCAAAAAGAATAACCTCTGGATTCATTGCAAGTGTTCGTGCAATAGCAATTCGCTGCTTCTGTCCACCTGAAAGGCTATCAGGATAAGCTGTTGCCTTATCTGCAAGGCCTACTCTTGTTAATAACTCCTTTGCCTTTTCATCAGCCTCCTCCTGGCTCATAAGTCCAAGCTTAACTGGCGCAAGTGTAAGATTCTTTTGAATAGTAAGATGTGGAAACAGATTAAAATGCTGAAATACCATTCCAACTCTGCGGCGCACATCATCTATATCTACTCCCTTTTTTGTGATATCCTCGCCATCAAGATAAATCGCACCATCAGTAAGCTTTTCCAACTGATTTAGAGTTCTGATAAATGTAGATTTACCACAACCTGATGGTCCTATAATGGCAATAACCTCTCCCTTTTCAATTTGCATATTTACATCCTTCAAAATCACATTATCGCCGTATGCCTTTGAAAGATTTTCTACTTTAATTAATACCTCAGACATATTTGCTCCTTTATCTCTCATTCTTTCTAAGCTTCATTTCAAGTTTTGATACGAAGGTATTTAACACCTGTACAATTGCAAGATAGATAATGGCAACTGCAATAAGTGGCATAAATGCTTCGTATGTAATACTTCTAATGATATCTCCACCTCTGGTTAAATCCATAAGACCGATATATCCGCAGATTGAAGTTTCCTTAATAAGAGAAATAAACTCGTTAGCAAGTGATGGTAAAACTGTCTTAATTGCCTGTGGCAAAATGATGATTGTCATTGTCTGCTTGTAGTTAAGTCCAAGGCTTCGTCCTGCCTCCATCTGTCCATCATCTACTGACATAATACCGCCACGCATGATTTCAGCAACATAAGCACCTGAGTTTATAGCAAATGCAATAATAGCCACAAGAAGCTTTGGAACATTAACTGCCTTGAATACTACATAGTAGATAATCAAAAGCTGAATCATAATAGGTGTTCCACGAATGATTGTAAGATAAAGCTTGCAGATTGCATTTAGAATCTTAAATCCGCCAGTCTTGTCATAGGTAACACGAACAATTGCAACTAAAAAGCCAATAATCATACCAGCAAGTACAGCGCAAAGTGCAATGATAAGCGTGTTTAATAAACCTTTTAACAGGAAAGTATATCTGTTATCATCCACAAAGTTTCTCTTAAGGTTCGCAACAAATCCAAGACTATCTCCTGAAAGAGAATCATCCTTTACAATGATTGCCTGCATGGTAGTAACGTATGAATCTGTGAAGTTGATAGACTTAAGTCTTTCCTCTGTCATTGTCATACCAGCAATACCTACATCAGCCTTGTGAGAAGATACAGCATTGATGATACTGTCGAATTCGATATCTTCTATTTCTACCTTACGGCCAAGCTTGTCGCCTATTGCCTTGATAAGCTCCATATCGATACCAACAACTTGGCCATTTTCATAATATTCATATGGAGGGAAAGCTGCATTAGTTGCAACTACAAGTGTGCCATTATCGTATGTAGTTCCTTCTGGTGTAACATAAGGACATGTTCCCTTTGTATCATCGCCAATATAGTTAGCAGTGATTTGTTCTACTACGCCCTCTTCCTTAAGCTCTGCCAAAGCTGCATTAACTTCATCCAAAAGCTCAGTGTTATCCTTTGCGATGCATATTGCATATTCTTCCAATGTAAATGGCTCATCCAAAATAGTAAGTGTTGGTTCGTTGGCTGTACTTGCAATAGCTGGCTGTTCGTCAACAATTACACAATCCACCTTACCCTGCTTAAGAGCCTGAACTGCATCAGCAATCTTGTTGTATCTATCAACAGAAGTGCCTGCCTCGTCTCCTTCTAAATCTGATGCATACAAATCTCCAACTGTACCAAGCTGAACACCGATTTTTGCACCCTCTAAATCATCAACTGATTTAATCTGTTTTGTTTCAGCAGCCTTGCTTCCACAGCCTACCATCATTACAGCTGCAGCAAGAACCAAAAATGATAATAATTTTTTTCTCATGTATATTTATCCTCTTACGATGTATTTTTATACATTATATCACAATTATTTTATAAAAAAAGTATCTAATTATAAAAAATCAGATACTCCTTAATATATTATTTGTTAATTTTGGCCATACGCCTAATACGTCTCACCTTGGTGGACTTCTTAGGACCTCGCCTTCTTGGCGTATGTTCTTTTCTATAAGCCGCAATTTCCTCAAGTAATTTTTCATAATCCCTCTCGAATAATAGCTCGCTTATCTGTTTGTTTAAATCAGTTGCATTTATTCTTGTATCAGGTATGAAGGGGTCTACCCCTTCAGCCTTTGCTGCCCTTTTAATGCGGGTAATTTCTGCCTGAGTAGGTGGAAGCTTAGTCCATTCAATCAAAGTCTTTCTGACAAATGCCTTACTCTTTCCATTGTACTTTGGCATATTATACATTTCCTGAAGGGCTGCCAACTCAGGGCGCCATAAAAGCTCCAGCTTTCGATTTAGCCTCATCTTTTTGTTAAGCTCAGGCCTTCTTAGGAAATAAAAGTCACACTGTTTTTCCACTTCATCTACAGTGATTATTCCCCAATGCTCAGGGATATGCTCTCCCACATGGTTAGCATGGCTGCTTCCAACCACTACTATATTGTAATCGAAATATTTATCGTAATCCTTTATCTGACTTTCAAGACGTGTGTATGTGTCAGCATCAGATTTAATCTCGATACCCACAAGTGCTCCTGTAATTACCATAATTACATCAGCCCTGGAGCTTCCCATCATCTTTTCTTCGATTATCCTGGTTTTACCATATTCACACTCAAGATAATCAAACAAAGGCTCTCTTATGTCCTTGTCTTTAAGCATGTCTACTCCATTGAATCAATCTTTGCAATGATATCATCTGCTGATTCTCCACCATTTTCGAAGCCATCAACAACAAGCTTTGTATCAATATACTTATTAATTGTCTCATCATATTCTTCCTGGCTTGAAAGCTCTTGTTCATTAACTTCCCAGTAAGAAATGATTGGGTCACCATTTTCATCAAAGCTATCCTCTGCCCAAACATCTAAAGGTCTACTAGAACCATAAGCAAGCTGGATAAAGAAGCCATCCTTTATAGCTACCACATAATCATTTAATGTAGAAGCTGCCACAATGTTTTCGTGGGCGATAAGGCTATTCTTTCCTTTGATATATTTAATATCCTCTATCTGACTTGAGAAAATATTCACTGTAGGATTTGTAAATGTAGCAATTGCAAGCTGATTGTTAATAGTTGTATAAACAAGCTCCGGCACATTATCATCATCTACATAAATAAGGGAATAGCTATGCTCCATTTCGTCATTTTCACAGTCTTCAATCAAAGACTTATATGCTTCCTGCCAGCTTTCAAATTCTGAAATCTCAGCATCTCCTGACTTTTTATAATTAGCACCTGCTCTGTCATCTGCTTCAAAAGCTGCCTTGTATTCATCGGAATAGCTATAGCCTTCCACTACCTCTATTTTTACATCATCATTGTTTTCTTCATCGCCTGTAGTTTCTTCTACATCCTTAGAACCTCCTAAAAGAGACTTTGGTCCGTTGTCTGTGGCCTGCTCCAAGCCACATGCCATGCATACGCTTCCTACCGATAATATTAATAAAATAGATACTAATTTCTTTTTCATATTGCCTCCTAAATTTAGCTTCCTAATCATTATACTAGATTTAATAAAAAATCGCAGTCTAATTAATAGACTGCGATTATTTTTGTAATATATTCAACCACCCTGATGAACCAAATCTTCTAACTATTTAACAGTCGATTTATTTCATCCACCATTTCGTTTATTGTTTTAGCTTGTACGGCAACCTCTTCAGTATTTTTTGCATTACTTTCTGCCATCGCTCTGATTGATATAAATTGTTCATTTTCATCTCGAATACTTTCAGCGATATTTTGATTTATATCAACTGTTTGTCTGATGATATCAGCCTGTCGTTTAATTGCTGTATTCATTTCATTTACAGCATCCACAGACTCTCTCAACATACCGCTCATATCTCTAATATCATCAAATACCTTCTTGAACTGTTCATTTTGCTCTTCAAGCTTTGATGCATTATTTTCTACCTGAGTTGTAATCTCTTTTACATTCAGTTGTACCCTGTCTATTACAGCTCCTACATCATTTAATGAGCTCGATGTACTTTCTGCTAGTTTACCAACTTCTGTAGCAACAACAGCAAAGCCCTTTCCTGCTTCACCAGCTCTTGCAGCTTCAATAGATGCATTCAATGCTAAAAGACTGATTGAAGAAGATATCCCCTGAATCAATTCTAATGTTGTACCAATTTCTTCAACAGCAACTGATAATCTTTCAGCCACATCCGTTGTTGTTGCCATTGAATCTGATACTTCTGTATTTATTCCCTGCAAATCATTGAGAGATTTCTCATTTTCATTAGATTTAATAAGTAGATTATCTGAGGTTATTTCAACTTTTCCAACGTTTTCCTCGACTATGTTCTCACAATCACTTAATTCAGAGAGATTGTTCATACTTTCATCTGCCTTAGTTCCAAGAAGATTACTACTTTCTACCAAATCGTCACTTGTAGCAGACAACTCTTCAGCTGAAGCGCTTTCATTAGAAGCAATATCCAAAAGTGCTGAACCAGCTGTGACCATCTTTTCGGATATAATTTTTACTGCATCCATTACTCCCACAACTCTTCTATTGTTTTCTTCCAACTCATCCTTTTTTGCATTAACAAGGAAATATGAAACAAAGAATACAAATAATGATATGCCAGCCAATGAAATTGTCAGACCAACGATGCACATTATAATATCTGTAACATACAGTTCATCTTTAGCAGGTAATAAAGCACTTCCACGAACAATCCAACCACTTATTAATGTAACAATGCAAACTATACCTGTAATTAATAACTGTTTAATATCTAAGAAAAATCCAATCAAGGTTAAAAAGAATGCCAAAAAGCCCCAGAAATTTCTTGTAGGGCACATAAATACAATATATGTCCACTGAATAATAAGGACTAAAGAACAATAAACTTTTCCTAACTGTAATTTGCCATCTATTAGATACCCATCCTCATCAAATGACATCTTTAAGATAAACATACCTATAAATAAAAAACAAATATCCATAATAGCGAAGCAAATTACAGCTCCCCAGGACATATCTTTGTAAAAACCAATCAATTTTTCAGTAATAAACATACACGTAGCAAACATACATGCACCTGTCAAAGCTATTATGCCCCATTTAAATACAGCTGATAAATACACTTCGAAAGCAGACTTTTTATTACCCATTTAACTACAACCTCCTCGTTTTTTTAAGATGCAATAATTCTAGCACCCCTTTATGATAAAAATGTTAAAAAAAAGACCTAAGCCTAAGCTCAGGTCTGATTTTCGGGGAAATCGTCATTATTTACTATTTGAATGCTATCTGTGCGAAGTTATAGAAACCAAGGAACCAAATATTGAAGTCATGAACTCCATTTAATTCCTGCCACTTAAAGTTCTGTCCATCTACGAACTGATTGCATACAGCTGGAAGATTCTTTGCTGCTGCAGATGCGCTAGGATAAGCGATTCCATCCTGTAATCCACAGATGTTGTAGAAATAGTGAATTGGATATTTATTGTTTCTTAAAAGAGATGCTGTCTTTGCAGCATTATTACTAGTTGGTGCTGCTGAGAATGCGCCGTAATAGCTAAACAAATCAACGCACTCGCCAATACCAATATTAATTGTCTGCATACCACCCATTGAAAGACCAGCGCATGCTCTGTGATCTCTGTCAGCGTATGTGCTGTAGTGAGAATCAATGTAAGGAATCAAATCGTTTCTAAGCTCTTTTCCAAAAGCATAGAATGAATTTGTAGAACCACTTGCTGATGCCTTTCCATTTGGTGTTACAACGATGAATGAATCAATATCACCATAATATGCAAGGTTATCCATGATAGCCTTTACAGTAGATGAGTTATTGTACATGCCCCACTCATTTTCATTTCCACCTATTCCATGAAGAAGATAAAGTACACAATACTTCTTATTAGGATCATAGTTTGCAGGTAGATATACATTTGCTCTCTTTGTATATGTTCTACCATTGTTCTCATAATCATGAGCTGTATATGTTATGTTCTTGATTGTTCCAGAACCTTCACCATATCTTACTGTAGAATACTTTTTAGGTATGCTATTGCTAAACTTTGTAGCTGTAGGATTATAGTGTGGATTGCTAGGCTGTGGAGTTGGTTGTGGTTGAGGCTGAGGCTGTGGTTGTGGCTGTGGTGTAGGCTGTGGAGCTGGTGCCTGACCACCTGCTGTTGAAGCCTCAATCGAATAATCAATCTTGTTTCCAATAGAGCCTGAGCCCTGTGAACCAAATTCTACACTAGAACCATTTTCAATTGTCTTGTTCCACTCTACAGGAGTAATTACATAATAGTTGCCACTTGTTGTAACATTTACATTCCAGCTAGAACCAATATTTACCTGACTCTTATTAAGCTTGATTGTCCAGCCATTAACCTTGCTTCCAGAATTGTTTGTTACCTTGTAGCTAATCTGATAGCCTGAGCCCCAGTTGTTGATTGTATATGTCAATTCAACTCCCTTTGTAGTTGCTGTAGAACCAGCATTTCCAGAAGGATTAGTTGAAGGTGTCTGCTGACTTGACTGTCCGCTCACACTTTCAAACTGCCACTGCTGATTTGTATTACCATTGAATCTATACTGAACAACATTAGAACCATCATCTGTTCTTTTAGCACTTACATCAAGGAAACGCTGTGAACTAGAAGACTTTGTTCCAATTGTATAGATTCCATCTGTGTCTGTGGTCTTAACAACAAACTTCTGTGCATCTCCGCCGTAGCCCTGATAGATACCGATGTTAGCATTGTCAGAATCTGAACCATTAGATACATCCAGCATATATTCTCCCAAACCAGACTTAAGATTAATATAGCCGTCATTAGTGTTGCTAACGTACCACTTTTGACCGTCTTCACCAGTGCCGGAATTGATGCAAACATTAGTCCATCCTCCAGCTTTGTTTCCCTCAACAGACAAATACTTCTGTGACTGAACGCCCTTGATGTAATACCAGCCATCATCAATGCGCGCAGTGTCATTTGCGGCCTTTGCATCTGTTGATACATACATGCTTAAAGCACTGACAGAAAGAGCCAGTACCAAGGCCTTTGCTAGAATTCTTTTTTGTTTTTTCATTTACATTTTCTCCCTTTTCATGTAATGATTTCCCCATAAATTCATTTTATCAACATTTTGAGTATTTCGCAACATAATCGTAACTTTTATGTAATATTCATCACAAAAAAATAGACCTTTATCCATAAGATAAAGGTCTATCAGCTTAATTAATTATTTTACATTAAAAGCATCTTTTCCTGGGTAGCATGCTGCACCACCAAGCTGCTCTTCAATACGAAGAAGCTGATTGTATTTTGCAACACGTTCTGTTCTTGAAGGAGCACCTGTCTTAATCTGACATGTGTTAAGAGCTACAGCTAAATCTGCAATAGTTGTATCCTCTGTCTCTCCAGAACGATGTGATGAAATTGCTGTGTAACCAGCCTTGTGTGCCATCTTGATAGCCTCAAGTGTCTCTGATACAGAACCAATCTGGTTAAGCTTGATAAGGATTGAATTACCACATCCGTTAGCAATACCCTTTGATAGACGCTCTGTGTTTGTAACGAAAAGGTCATCACCTACAAGCTGAACCTTGTCACCAATCTTAGCTGTCATTCTCTGCCAACCTTCCCAATCCTCTTCGTCAAGACCATCCTCAATAGAAATGATTGGGTACTTGTCAACAAGTGCAGCCCAATGATCAATAAGCTCATCTGTTGTAAAGTCCTTACCAGACTTTGGCTGATGATAGTAGCCCTTGCCCTTTTCAGACTTCCACTCGCTTGATGCAGCATCCATAGCAATCATGAAATCCTTGCCTGGCTCAAAACCAGCAGCCTTAATAGCCTTAAGAATTGTCTCGATAGCGTCCTCATCATTCTTAAGTGAATTTGGAGCAAAACCGCCCTCGTCACCTACAGCTGTAACATCTCCCATATCCTTAAGGATAGCCTTAAGTGCGTGGAAAACTTCAGCACACCAACGTAAGCACTCGCTAAATGATGGAGCGCCAACAGGCATAATCATAAACTCCTGTGTATCAACAGCGCTATCTGCATGAGCACCACCATTTAAAATGTTCATCATTGGAACTGGAAGCTTTGTGCCCTGAACACCACCAAGGAATCTATATAGTGGAATCTCAAGTGATGTAGCTGCTGCTCTACAGCAAGCAATTGATGTTGCAAGGATTGCGTTTGCACCAAAGTTTGACTTATCCTTTGTGCCATCAGCCTTAATCATTGCTGCATCGATAGCATAGATGTCTGATGCATTCATGCCTTCAATCACTTCAGCGATAGGTCCATTGATGTTTTCAACAGCCTTCTTTACGCCCTTGCCTAAATATCTATTCTTATCTCCGTCGCGAAGCTCTAATGCTTCGAACTCACCAGTTGATGCACCTGATGGAGCCATTCCTCTTCCTACAGTACCATCAACAAGAGTAACCTCACATTCTACGGTAGGATTTCCTCTTGAATCTAAAATCTCTCTACCTACAACCTTTTCAATCTCTAAGTAATCCATAAATTACTTCCTCCTTCTTAAATTTGGGAACTCCCAATTGGTAGCAACAATATAAGGAGTTCCACAATGATTTACACATTAGTTAGCTATTGCTAACCATAAGTAGATTAACAGAACTATGTAAAATCGTCAAGAATTTTAAATAGAGAATTAGAAAAATTTTTTATATAAAATAGAGGGCCTATGATTCGGCCCTCTACTCTAATAGATTATTCTTATTTATCTTTTAAGATTAAACTTTTCAACTAATCCCTTAAGTGAATTAGCATGCTCGTTCATCTCGTAGCTTAATGCAAGTGACTCCTCTGATGTAGCTGCATTGTTCTGTCCAACAGAAGAAATCTCACCAATGTCATTTGACATTTCCTTAACTGATTCAGCCTGTGTATTAGATGCCTCTGCAATGGATTTAACCTTGCCTGCAATTCCCTGAACCTGGTCAACCATGTCATTAAGCTTTGTGGCTGTATCATTTGCTATAGAAATACCAATTTCTACGTTTCTTAGGGAAGCGTTAATAAGCTCTGCTGTATCCTGAGCTGCCTCCACAGTCTGTCCTGCCAGCTTTGAAACCTCTCCTGCAACAACTGCAAAGCCCTTTCCTGCCTCACCAGCTCTTGCCGCTTCAATAGAAGCATTCAGTGACAACAGGTTAGTTTTCCTGCATCCTCTTATTGCCTTCTACAATATTTTCTGCAACCACCTCAACCTCTTTTGAAATTGTTGTAGCATCTGTAGAGCTGTTAGAAATCTGATCTGTAATTCTATTTACTGTAACTGACAAATCGTCAACGATATTTGCCTGAGATGTAACTGTATCTGCAAGGTTTTGTCCTGCGCCAGCGATCTGGTTAGCACCATCTGATACCATATCAGATACTTCCATAATCTCCGTCATAGAATCAGATATCTGCTGTGAAAATGATTCGATTGCATTCTGGATATCTCTAAAATCACCATTAAAATCTCTATCAAAGGCAATATCAAAATTGCCCTGTGCCATGGTAGACATCTTGTTTCCAATATCATCGATGTAATAAATCAGCGATTCAACTGCTGTTCTAAGCTGATTTACAACTCTTCCAATTTCGTTATCAGCATCATAATCAATATCTACATGAACATTGCCCTTAGCGATTTCTTCTGTAGCCTTTGCAAGAACGTCCAAATCCTCTTCTATTTCTTTAATAAGTGCTTTGCTCGTTTTCTTATTAATTGTTGTAATAACAATAAGACCTATAAGTAAAACAACAACTGCTGCGCCTATAATAACAAGAATTGTTCGATACTTTCCGGCCGCTGCTTTTTCTGCAAGTGTACCAGTTTCATCCAAAGAATCTGCTAAGGTCTCTGATACATCATTAAGTGTAGAATTATAATATTCTAAAGCGCTCTTAGAATCTCCATTTTCTACTAAAGCCAACATCTCAAAGGAAGCATCCTCAAAGGCCTTCCAGTTAGTTGTAAGCTGAGCACCTAAAGTATCGTTATTAAGGTTCTTGGAGATAGTTGAAAAATATCCCTCAATCTTTGGGAATCTTCCCTCCAAATCCTCCTTCTGTGCAGCTGTAACCTCAGAATCATTAGACGCGACAGCTAAAAGCAAGCGCTTATTAATTGTCTGCACATCCTTTCTGATTTCCATCTGATAGGTTTCAGTCACAAATTGAACATTGTAAAAGCTATAAATATTAACAAAAATCACGGCCAGGAATATTGCCATTATCAAAGTTATTCCTTGAAACAGCTTGATAGTAAATGACGAAAAACCATTTAACGCCTGTGCTATTGTCCCTTTCTTTTTATTCATTCCTTTCCCTCCAATACATGCTGTAGATTATTACCCACAAACCTCGATACTGTAATTATAAAAGAAAAGGCTTATCTATAGGCTTTTTTCACAATTTTTTTATAATTTTTCTTTTACAGAAGATTTGCTAACAGGAAATGTGAAGTATGTATTAGTATATGGCTCATCCGCAAGAGTAAAATGCCACCACTCTTCTGCTAATGGATTAAAGCCATGACGTAGCATAACATCTCTTAAAAGCATACGGTTTGCATACTGTTCTTTAGTGATACCAGTGTAATCAGGATGACTAAGCTCTCCAAAATAATCGAAGGTTCCACCCATATCAACTTCCTTTTCTGTTCGCATGTCAAATAAAGTAAGATCTACAGTGCTTCCACGGCTATGGCCAGAATGTTCAGCAATATATCCCTGTGGGAACAATACATTCTTCTGAAGCTCTGGATAAAAATACTGTTTCATTCTCGTATCCTTAGGATTCTGCGCCCAGTCTACAAAATTTGTTACTGCCATCTGAGGTCTATAGGCATCATAAATCTTTAATCTATAGCCCTTTGCTACAAATTCATCACTGGCTGCCTTTAAAGCTGTAGCAGCTTCTTTTGTAAGTAGCGCCACTGGCTCCTCATAGCCATCTATTCTATCTCCTATAAAATTATAAGTAGAATAATAACGGATTTCTAAAATTGCATCAGGTACAGCATCACTTAACAACACGAAATCTGATGCATCTGCAGAATAAACAACTGTTTCTTCAGCATTTGATTCCATAGGAACCGACAACAGGATAATGATTGCACTAAGAGATAATGCAGATAATGTTCTAAACACTTTTAAACCTTTTTGATACATGTTTTTCTCCTCCATTGCCATCACAATAGTATCACAGTGCCAAATGCTGCCATTGTTTCTGGTGGGTTTCTGTCACAAGTATCCCCACAAACCCACATTTTCCATTACCCTTGTGACAGAATTTCACTGATTCTGGCTTGTTTCTGTCACAAACCTCTTCACAAACCCACATTTTCCGTTACACCTGTGACAGAATTTCACTGATTCTGGCTGTTTTCTGTCACAAACCTCTTCACAAACCCACATTTTTCGTTATCTCTGTGACAGGATTTCATTGATTCCGCCTGATTTCTGTCACAAACTTTCTCACAAACCCACATTTTCCGTTACACCTGTGACAGAATATCACTGATTCTGGCTTGTTTCTGTCACAAACTTTCTTACAAACCCACATTTTCCGTTACACCTGTGACAGGATTTCATTGATTCTGAAATAACCTACTGTAATATGGAATCTCCTCCTCTCGCATTGTTATATATTTAATGTGCATTTCATCCACGTATCTATATATAACTTTTTTCTTGACTATTATTCATTACTATGATATTTTTTAATTTGCTGGTTTCGTCGTTTTTTATTTCATACAAAAAAATTTAATGAATTATAATCTAAAAAATTTATATCAAGAATTAGATAAAATCGAAAAGGAGATTTTATCTCTCCCCAAAGGTAATCTATTAGTATATCCAAATGGAAAATGGCATAGATGGTTTTATTTAAATAACACCACTAGACAATATATTTCCAAAAAAGATTATTCTTTTGCAACAAAGCTTGCTAGGAAAAAATATCTTGAACTTAAGAAAGCATTAATCCTTGCCCAGATTGATGTTATCAACAATGATTCCACTAAAGCTTTTGAAGCTGCACGTTCTGAACTTCAAGAATTATTGCAAGACAAAGGATATGACTATCTGTTAAAACCCTACTTTAACAAGATTCCCACTGATGATTTAATTAATTGGCAATCATCATATAATTCAAATCCTAAGAACCCTGAGCAATTGACCTTTCAATGTCCTTCAGGTAATTTAGTGCGCTCAAAATCAGAAGTTTTTATTGATATGGCACTTTCAAGCAATGCTATTCCTTACAGATATGAATGCGAACTCATTTTGAATGGAATCAAGTTCTACCCTGATTTCACATTAAAGCATCCAGTCACAGGCGATATTATTTATTGGGAGCATTTAGGAATGATGGACAATAATGATTATGCCAGGAAAGCATTTTCAAAACTTCAGACATACCAGGCCAACCACATTATCCCTGGTGAGAACCTTATACTTACTTTCGAATCAAGAAATAATCCTTTCTCATTTTCTGATGCCGAGCTTGCTCTTAGCATGCTGGGAATCAAAAATAGCCAGCTGTGATAACTGACATAAAAAACTTCCAACACATATTTACACTTAACCATATCTATCTGTCACAAAGCTGCTTGCAAACAAACATTTTCCGTTGGCCTTGTGACATTATTTTGGTTCAACATGGCTTTTTCTGTCACAGCATCTCCTGCAAACCCACTTTTTTCGTTGCCCTTGTGACAGGATTTTGGCTCAACATGGCTTTTTCTGTCACAAGATTCCTCACAAACCCACATTTCACGTTACTCTTATGACAGAATCCCCAACTAAGGGGGATTCGACTCTCGCCTGCCGGCTCGGTCGGCTCGCAACCGTGTGGTCCACTGGACCACGCTCGCCCCTCGACATCGCGGGAACCCCGCGGTTTGATTGAGTTGAATCCACATATTGCTATAAAAAAATAAGCTAGACCGTTTGGTCTAGCTTATTTTTTTCGTAGCGAGAGGGGGATTCGAACCCTCGACACCGCGGGTATGAACCGCGTGCTCTAGCCAACTGAGCTATCTCGCCATATGTCGAAAATATTCAGTTTTAAAATGGGACCTACAGGGCTCGAACCTGTGACCCCCTGCTTGTAAGGCAGATGCTCTCCCAGCTGAGCTAAGATCCCAGAGCTTTTCGCGATTTGTGTACCGCTTCAAGCGACTCGTATAATATAGCATTGGATTGGAAGAATGTCAACTCAAAAATTAATATTCGCAATATTTTTCTTTTGCGCATTAATTTGCTGACTTTTCACTTAGCCGTAGGGCTAACAAACAGTCTGCCCTATCTACATAAATCCCTACGGCTAAGCAACAAATAACTACTTCAATAGACCTGCTAAAACAAATACAAGTGGTGAATTCCAATAGATTGTAATTTCATTTAATGAATAGCAATCCACATGATCTATATAGCATTTCATTGGTGCTGTATCCTTTGGAAGTTCCTGCGCTCTTTCATCCTGTAAGCCTGTGTTTGGACCACCCGAAACAAGGCCTGGCCATGCATCTAATTTAGCTGCAAAGGTTGGACGAAGATGAGGATTTTTAAATGCCTTTTCACCATTTCCTGTAACATAGCTTACATCCATTGAATTGCAGCCCAGCAGATAATTAAGTCCTGCTGTTAACGTATTTACGAATTCAGCCTTAGGCTCCAGCTTGTTTGCTACAGTAAGTACCATCAGATACTTAAGTAGTTCCATGTTGCTACCCCAGATGAAGTTCTCCTTTTTCATGCAAAGGCCAAAGCCATTTTCTGATGCATTTCTTACTAATCTGTTAGCTTCCTCAATTAGTGCTTGCTTTACAAATTCATAAAGCTCACTTTCTTCATCCTTTAAGATTAATGAAAGTGCACCAAGTCCGGCAACATCTGCCCAGCCAAAGCAAGTAAATATATTTCCTGTGTATTCCTTAAATGCATCCCCCTTATCGTATGCTTCAATAAACTGCTTCTGCTTTAGGGCATCCTGGTAATAATTCTTTTCTCCTGTCGCTTCAAACAAAGCTGCAGCAGCCCAGAATCTATTAGAATTATCTTCATTCTCAGGATACTCTCCTGTATTTGAACCTTCGGCATTTTTAAATAATACTGCATCACTATTAGCCTCAAGCCATTTATAAGCCTTCAAAGACCTTTCAAGAAGCAATTTAGCATATTCCTTATCATAAGCTGAATATACGGTATTAGCCAAAGCAAATACTGCGGCAATATCCGCTGTTGCAAGAGATGATACATTAAACAAAAACAATTCCTCTTTGTCATCCTCAGGCATAATAAATGGAGCGTGACTAAAGGTTGTAACCTTGTGCCATACACTTCCATCCTCTCTTTGCATTTTCATAAGAAAATCCAATTCCACTTTTACTTCAGCCAAAATATCAGGCAAAAGCCCTTTCTCACAAGCATCCTTTGGAATATCAAATTCCACATCGAGAAGCTTTGGAAAGAATCTTACAGCATATAATAAATGTGCTACAGCTACAGCTCCTGCAGTAGAATATCTGCCATAGTCACCAGCATCATGCCAGCCGCCGCACACATCTACAGGAGGCACATCCTCACCGTAAACTGTTGCCTTTGAAACATGGCAAGGCTCATGATAATACTTTCCTGCGTACTTCTTGTCCAAGCCATGACCGCAACGAAGATAATAAAAGCATTTGCAAACAGCCTTCATAAGCTTATCAAATGCATTTTCTCCAACAAAAAAAGATGCACTGGAAACATCTCCTGCAAGGATTTTGTACATACCCTGATTTTTAATCTGACTAAAATCAGCGATATAGGTATCCTCACCAGAGATTTCATCAGTGCCAAAGTGAGTAGCTTCCCCTTTAAGCACTGATTCTCCATTTGCATCAATTACTTGAAAATCTGCTGCATTAAAATTAAGCACAGCCTTCTTTTCAGAATTAGGTAAAAACCCAACCTGATTAACAAAAATCTTGTTCATTTTTATTCCCCCAATAATATATTTTACGCCTTTATAGCCCAGCGCATTTTTGTAGATTTACTTCTAGGATTAATTCTGCATTCCTCTGCTGATGGTCTAATTACATCGGAAGAAACCTCAGAATATACTCCAAGCTTTGACAGTTCCTTAAATGACTTTTTAACCAGTCTGTCTTCCCCTGAATGGAATGTAAGTATTGCTACTCTGCCACCTGGATTTAAGATACCAGGAAGCTTTTCCAAAAATGAATAAAGTACCTCGAATTCACTATTAACGTCTATACGAAGTGCCTGAAATACTCTTGCGCAGGATTTTTTGATGGCCTGCTCCTTTTCCTCCTTTGGTACCTTCCATAAAGCCTCTGATATGGCCTCACGTAAAGCTGTGGTAGTATCCATAGGATTGCCCTTTGACATAAGAGTAAATACCTTGTGAGCAATCTCCTCGGCATAAGGTTCATCAGAGTTTTCTACCATCATTCCGACAAATTCTTCCTCGGTGATATTGTGAAGACGTTCTGCTGCACTTTCACCATGCTCAGGGTCTAAGCGCAAATCTAAAGGCCCGTCAATCTTGTAAGAAAATCCTCTTTCTGGATTATCTATCTGCATAGATGATACACCTAAATCTGCCAGGACAAAATCAAACTTACCAGCCTCTGCTGCAACCTGATCAATGTTTGCAAAATTAATAAGTCTAAACTGAAAATTATCCTCACCAAAGCCAGCGCCACGCAAACGCTCTACGGTCTTTGCTGATTCGATTGGATCCACATCAAGGCCGTACATAATACCTTCACCCTTAAGCTGCTCTAACATCTTTCTAGTATGTCCACCGTAACCTAAGGTACAGTCTAAACCCTGCTGACCTGGTTTAATCTGTAGGAAATCTAATATCTCCTTAACCATAATAGAAATATGCATGCCTGCAGGAGTAGAGCCCTTTGCAATAACATGCTCTATAGTGTCGGCATACTTTTCAGGATTGTGCTCCTTATATTTTTCTTCGAACTTCTTCGGATATTTTCCAGAGTAATGTACTCTTCTTTTATGCTTCTTTTCTTCCATAATCTCCTAACCAAACTTCTTCATAAGATTAGCCACAAGCTTAACGCAGTCTGCTGCATCTGCAGAATAACCATCAGCATTAATCTCGTCCTTAAATGATTCGTTGATGCAGGCCCCGCCAATAATAATCTGAGCTCTACAGCCCTTTTCCTTGGCAAGCTTTACCACATCATCCATTCGCATCATTGTGGTAGTCATAAGTGCGGACAAGCCGATGATATCAGCATCCACCTCTACCGCTTTATCAATTATAGCATCCGCTGGCACATCCTTGCCTAAATCTATTACATTATAGCCATAGTTTTTAAGCATAAGTGCCACCAGATTTTTCCCAATATCATGTATATCGCCCTCAACAGTAGCGATAACGATTGTAGCCTTAGCATCGGAATCTTCGCTTGCAAGAAGTGGTTCGATATGCTTCATGCCAAGCTCCATCGCATTAGCACCAGCAATTAGCTGAGGCAGGAAGTATTTCTTTTTATCGTAAAGATCTCCTACCACATTGATTCCCTTGATAAGATGTTCTTCTATAATAGCCTGAGGCTCTACGCCCTCATCAATAAGCTTTTGAATCTCAGATATTATCTGCTCCTTTTTGCCCTTAACTACACATTCTGCCACTGGGCTTAAATCACCGTAGGCCGATTGACTAGACTGAGGGCTGCCTGCCCCTTTACTGGCAGTACTAACACTGCTTTCTAGTACAGGAAGTGATGCATATTTTTCCAATGCACCAGGCTTATTCATCAAAGTATCAGCAGCTGCTGCGCAATACATAAGCATATCCTGATTAGGATTTGCAATAGCCATTGTAAGACCCATACTAACTGCAATAGTAAGATATGTTGTATTAACAAATGGTCTGTTAGGCATTCCAAAGGAAATGTTTGAAAGGCCGCACACTGTAGGAAGCTTAAGCTCGTTCTTGCAATATTCAATAGTTTCAAAGCACTGTAAGCCTGCTGTGCCCTCTGCACCTACTGTCTGAACCAATACATCAACAACAGCATCCTCCTTGCGAAGGCCAATACGTTCTGCCGCAGTTAAGACTGTATTTATATGCTGCTTTTTCTCCTCAATATCCTTAGGTAGGCCTGCCCCTGATAAAGGAAGGGTGATAAACATAGCACCGTATTTTTTAGCCAGGCGAAGCATGTCCTCCATCTTGGCTTCTTCCGCAGAGATGGAATTGATAAGTGCTCTACCTGGATAAATACGAAGAGCTGCCTCCATAACATCCACATGGCTGGTATCAAGACACAATGGTAAATCAACAGCTGATGTAACCTCATAAATGCTATCGAGCATCATCTGTTTTTCGTCGATACCGTTCATACCCATGTTTACGTCTAATATGTTGGCACCCTTTTCCTCCTGCTCTCTGGCAAAATCCACTACCATTGAAAGTGACCCGTTCTTTAAGGATTCCTGGAACTTCTTCTTTCCAGTAGGATTAATTCTTTCGCCGATAACCATAAATGGCCCATCTAAATCAATCCATGTATTCATTCTCTCAGAGGTAACCACTCTAAGCGGATCATTCTTATATACGTGCTGAGGCTTGTCCTTAAGAGCCGATACCAAAGCCTTAATATGCTCTGGTGTTGAACCACAGCAGCCACCAAAAAGTGATGCACCTGCCTCATAAAGCTTAAGACATGCTTCTGTAAATTCAACTGGTCCCATCTTATAGACAGTTTTGCCATTTTCAAGCTCTGGCAATCCTGCATTTGGCTTTACCATAATAGGGATATTAGCAACAGCAACCATCTGCTTTACCAAATCAAGCATAGCATCTGGACCAGTGCTGCAGTTCATGCCCACACAATCTACACCCATAGATTCAAGAACTATCATGGCTGTATCAGGTGCGGTTCCGTATAGTGTTTTTCCATCAGGATTGAAGGTAAGTGACACAATAATAGGAAGGTCACAGGATTCTTTGATTGCAAGCACTGCAGCTCTACATTCCTGAAGGCTCATCATTGTCTCTACCACGAATAAATCAACACCCTCTTCAAGTATTGCAGCCACCTGTTCCTTATAGCAATCCACCAAATCCTCAAACATTAAATCTCCAAGAGGAAACAGCTGCTTTCCTGTCATGGAAATATCAGCAGCTACAAGTCCCTTTTCGCCTGCCACTTCCCTTGTGAGTCTTACAAGCTGTCTGTTCATCTCAACTAGATTATCCTCAAGCCCATATTCAGCAAGCTTGATTCTAGATGCCGTAAAGGTTGGGGCAAGTACTATATCTGAGCCTGCCTCATAATATAATCTCTGTAAATCCTGAATTGCAGAAGGATTATCAATAATCCATTTTTCTGGACAAACCCCTGCTTTAAGTCCTCGCTTTTGAAGCTCAGTTCCTGTAGCACCGTCAATAAAAACAATTCTTTCTTCTAATAGCTGTCTAAACTCCTGTCGTGTCATCCTGTCTCCCTTTCATGCAAAAACCTGTTGCCTACTAATACTACTTGCCCACAATGGTGCCTCCGCCCAGCACCACATCATTATCGTAGAACACCGCTGCCTGACCTGGTGTTATGGCTCTCTGTGGTTCCACAAATGTTATCTGAGCTGTAGTTTTATCTAGTCTGACCACATGGCAAGGCTGATCTGCCATTCTATAGCGTACCTTTGCACTACAATCAAACTCTGCTCGATCATCATTTGGATCAATCCAATTGATATTCTTAACTAATACATCCTTTGAGAATAAATCCTCATTCTTTCCAAGGATAACCTTGTTGCCTGGAACGTCTAAAGCTACTACATATAAAGGATATGCTGCAGATATTCCAAGCCCCTTTCGCTGACCTATGGTATAGCCTACTATGCCCTTGTGCTTTCCTAGAACATTTCCATCCATATCTACAAAATCGCCAGGCTCATATTCCTTACCTGTAAATCTCTTAAGAGCTGAGACATAATCTCCATCAGGCACAAAACAGATATCCTGACTATCTGGCTTGTTTGCATTGATAAATTCGTGACTTTCTGCTATACGGCGTACCTCATCCTTTGAAAGCTCTCCCAGTGGAAACTCTGTATGGGCTAGCTCTTCCTGTGTCATGTTGTATAATACGTAGCTTTGATCCTTATTAGCATCTAGTCCCTTTAAAAGCTGATAGCCATTATCGCCTTTACGAATTCTGACATAATGACCTGTTACGATTTTCTCACAACCCAATATCTGTGCTCTGCGATAAAGCTCGTCAAACTTCATGTGCTTATTACATTCGATACATGGATTAGGTGTCATACCACATTCGTAGCAATTTATAAAATTATCGATAACTGTCTCTCTGAATTTTTCTTGGAAATTAAAAGTATGATGTGGCATTTCAAGACGTCTTGCAACTGCCTTGGCATCTTCTACATCATCTAATGAACAGCAGGTGTGACCATTGCACACGCCGATATCCTCATTGGCGTACAGCTTCATAGTGCAGCCTACACATTCATATCCCTTTTCCTTCATCAATAATGCAGCGACACTACTATCTACGCCACCGCTCATCGCTATTAATGCTTTCATATAAACTTAAACCTCTTATTCGTCTTTAATATTCCCCGCCTTAACATTGGCTTCTATTATAGAATCAACAACCTTAAAAAGCTCTTTTGAACCTAGAGCTGTTTTGTCCTGTCTGCCGTGAACCTGTGTAGCACAAACACCGTGTTGTCTCCAATCCTCTCCGCCGTTACTGTTATTAAGCATTAATGGCTGAAGATTATCCATGGAATGAGCAAACTTTGATTCAGCAGTCTCGTAGGCTTCAAACTCTTCAAAAAGAGCCATAAGCTCGCTGGCCTGATCACTAGGAAGCATTCCAAAAAGATGTTCTTTAGCAGCCTTTTCTCTTAAAGCCTGAGTCTTCTTTCCCTCTTCATCATAAGCGTAGGTATCGCCAGCTTCTATTTCCACGATGTCATGAATCAGGCACATTAGCATAACCTTTCCTATATCTACAGGCTCGTTGGAATATTCCCTTAAAAGATATGCCATTATAGCCATATGCCAGGCATGCTCTGCGTCATTTTCATTTCTTCCATGTCCTGAAATATGTGTCTGTCTAAATATATTTTTCTCTTTATCTATTTCAAGAGCAAAATCCAGTTGTCTTTTTAATCTATCAGTCATTACTTTTCTCCTATTTTAGATATTGAGTCTCTTACCTATAAAAACTATAGGCTTATTATACTTATGCTTAAGGTAAAAATAAACAAATAAATTACAAAATCTAGCATTCCTTACCTATATTTATTTTTAAAAAAATTCACAAAGTACCCACATTTATTGTCTAAAATATACTTTAAGTAACTATGTAATTAAGTGAGGATGGCATGAAAACACCAACATATAACCTTTTAAAACAATTTGTAAATCTTGCTCCTTCTCCTTGTACGGCCCTTGCTGTAGAAAGAAAGCCTGACGGCACCTGCGGCGAGATTCGTTTTTTTGCCGTAAATGATGCCTTCAAAAGAAGCTTTTATGATCTATTCATTGAGACATCAGGAAAAGAGCCAGCCAGCATAGATGAGTTGGATTCATTCATAGAGGGACAGCTTTACACTCTTACTATTTCAAAAGAGCCTAAATTTGAGGAAATATGTTTTAGAAGCGCCTGGAATAAGGAGTTCATTCACACCTACGTAGATACTACAAGTATGTACGGATATTGGACTGAGGATTTTTTAATCCCTTGCGATTGTGAGCACGAAGAAAATATAGCCTATTGCTGTTTCATCTATCAGCTTAACAAGGAAATGGATACCGGAAAATTCAGTGCTGTTTCTCCAGATATTTCCAGCTATGTAATAAAAGCCTGCCTGGAACTTAGAAATGAAAACGAATTTTATTCCAGCATGAATGTGGTTATAAAAGATTTAAGAGAATACACAGATTCCCTTAACGCCTGCATCTTAACAGTGGATTCTGAAAGAAAGACCTTTCAAATTATAAGTGAATCTGTCAAAAATAATGTGCATTCCATAAAGGACTACTTTAAAACCTTACCTTACGAAATAATTGCCAGCTGGGAAAAGCTTGTTAAAGGCACCAACAATATCATCATTAAAGATGAAAACGATATGGATTATTACGAAACCCTCGTCCCAAGCTGGGTGAAAACCATGAAGGAAGCACATGTTAAAAATCTTTGCCTTTCTCCATTTGTGCATCACGGAGAAATAATAGGTTATTTATATTTAACAGATTTTGATGGTTCCAACTTAGCCAGAATAAAAGAGATTGTAGAATTACTCTCATTCTTTCTTACTGCCGAGGTGGCCAACCATACCTTCCTAGAGAAGCTTGAATACCTTAGCAATGTAGATATACTAACAGGAGTATTCAATCGTAACTGCATGAACGTAAATGTAGATGAATTATCTCTAAAGCTTAAGCTTGAGCCTAAGCCATTTTCAGTAGCGTTCTTTGACTTAAATGGTCTTAAATCTATAAATGACCATGGTGGTCATAATTCTGGCGATGACTTGCTTAAGGATGCAGCAAGTGTCCTAAAAGAGGTTTTCCCTGAAGACCAAATATATCGAGCCGGCGGCGACGAATTCGTAGTTATTTCTTTAAATGATTCTGAAAATGATTTTCTTAAGAAGCTTGCTGCAGTCCGAGCAAAGGCCTGTGACCCTGATTGGCTTAACTTCGCTATAGGGCACTATCATGATGATTCACAAGGTAATCTTCGTCTGGCCATGCGCTATGCCGATGAAAACATGTACGAAGATAAAAATGCATTCTACGATGCTCACCCTGAAAAACGTAGATAACCCAAAGGAGGGCGAACACCATGTTGTCAAATAACAGAATTGTAAATCAAAATTTCTACGATGAATACAAATACTTTGATGAGTATTTGGCAAACTACCTTAATGTGGAAGAAAACGGGGTAGACGAATATATCAAACGCATGAAGCTGGCAATCTATGAGGTAAAGGATGTACTTCCAGAATGGATGCCTACTATTACACGCCTTGAAAAAATGAAAACCAGATTCCTGAGCCTAGACGACGCCGAAGTAAGCTTCGACGACTTTCAGGGGAAGGATGAAGATGTTGTTTGGATTAGAATCTTTTTGGAAAAAATCGAGCAAAAGGCTGATCCTTTAGAAAAATATAGCAAGCTCAAATTCACTTTTAAGAAAAGGAAAAAGAGCTTGCTACAACGTTTCTTTGGTTTATTTAATTAGATTTTAAATGAATCCTTAATGTCCCTAAGTTCATCAGAATTCTCTTCTGTTTCACTAACTACCTTTACAACTCCATCTGAAAGGTTGGCCACGTCTGTGGCCTTTTCTGCTACTGTAGTAACAGCCTCTGCTGCCTCTCCCACTGTTCTGGAAATCTGCTCGACAGATTCAGAAATAGCAGTTGTTGATTCCTGTAAATCAGTAATCTTATTAGATATCTGAGTCATGGAATCAGAGAAATTCTCAGCATCCAGCTTATAGTTATCAGCCATTGATAAGAAGGAATCATAATCCTTTGCAATATCTGTCTCAATGTAATTAAGAGTTCTAGTCAGACATTCGTTCATAAGGTTAACAGCATTCTGAACCTCTGAAACGATTTCCATAATATCAGCAACTGTCTCACTTGATTGAGTTGCAAGTCCACCGATTTCGGTAGCAACTACTGCAAAGCCCTTACCTGCCTCGCCTGCTCTGGCTGCCTCGATAGAAGCATTAAGCGCAAGAAGATTTGTCTGGCTGGCAATATCCTGAATAGTTGTTGCAAGAGTATTAACCTTTTCAACAGCCTTAGATTTTTCAAGAGCATCCTGACCTTGTTCGTTAATCTCTTCATACATTCTTTCAGTCTTTTCTTTTGCTGCAACTGTCTCCTTGTAAACTTCATTAGCCTTTCTCTTTGTTTCTACAGCATTATTAGCGCCAGCCTTTGCTTCCTCTGCTATGCTATCAGCGTTTTCTTTAATAAGATTTGTTCTTTCACTGATAACATCTGTAGTAGCGCTTGTTTCCTGCATGCTAGCTGCAAGCTCTTCAGATGTTGCAGAGTTATCAGCATTTGCTGAATCAATTTCCTGAGTGATGTCCTTAAGTCTAAGAGCATGTCCCTCCAAATCTACAGATGTGCTGGCGATACGTTCTACAATATCACGTAAGCTATGTTCCATAGAATCAACAGCTCTAGCCATAACACCTGTTTCATCCTTCTTGTGTTCGATGGATTCAAGATCATCATTTGCTGTGAAATCAAGCTTTCCTATGTTTTCAATAACACCTGTGATAATTCTGATTGGCTTTGTAATACCATTACCTGCAACAATACCTATCAGTAAAATGGCTACGCCAACTATACATGAAAATAGCAAACCAAGATTCCTAATTTGGTTGATTTCTGCCATTATTTCAATTTCATCAGCTACGCAAACAGTAACCCATCCCTGGGAATTGATAACCTGATAAGCTGCATATTTCTTTACGCCATTTTCATCCACATAATGAAAAATCTTTGCTTGAACATAATTTCCGGATGGAATCTGTTTAAGTAATTCGTTTACTACATTATTAGTGGCCTGGGTTCCTACCTTTTCAGGTTTTTTATGGTATAGGAAGAGACCATCAGCATCTGTTACATAGATATAACTAGATGAGATACCATTTAATCCTCTGCCTTCAAAAATAGGCTTTAAGACTTCATAGTCAACGCCATCAACCCCTCGGGCTGCAATCTCCTGCTCTACAATCTCAGAGCACAATGTGGCAAGATCTTGCATATTGTTCTCATTAATCTTCTGAACAGCTGATTTTGCCTGTGGAATAATATAAAACATATTCAGGGCAAAGAAAGCTACAACGCTAATGATAACAAGTACTAGAATCTTTACATAAATTGAATGCAGATTAATCCCGTTCTTTTTCGATCCTTCCATGAATGATACCTCCAATAGTTTTACCGATCATGATTTATAGGGACATACTAATAGCACCAAGCAACTCTTCCACCTCTTCATCAGAAGGAATACCATCATAACAAAGAGCATAATCTATAAGTTGCTCAAATGCACTATTTCTGCTTGATTCTCTTGGGAATAAATCATTAATAGGCTCTTTCCATCGGCCTAGCATTTCATTTAATTCACCAAGACGCCATGTAAGAACTTCCTTTTCCTTGTTTCTTAAGAACTTTTCTAAGGCTTCACTGTTTCCACAGCTAGAAAAAGCTCCAACAAGATTTTGTTCTTTTAGATATGTAGGGAAATCAAATGTACTCTTTGTCTTATCAGAAACAATATGTACAGGAATTCCCCCTTCCTTGCACATCATTGAAATCTGACTGTTAAGCTCTTCATCCTCTGTTGCTGCCACAACCAGCTTTCTTTCCTGTAAGTCTATAGGTGTAAACTGCCTTTGTTCTAAAAGCAGATGGTCTGTTTCTTCAGAAAGAGCTGCTATATCCAATGAAATATCATCGGCTATCAAATGAACCTTAGCACCAAAATCTAAAAGAGCCCTCGTCTTTTTTAATGCAGCAGCATCACCGCCAACTACTAAACAATTTGCATCTGTCAAATCCAAAAACATAGGAAAATACGCCATAGACACCTCCTACTAAACGACTCTTATGCAAGTATAACAAAAATATGTGAAAAAATTATTCTCACCAAAATGCAATCGATTGTACAAGACTAAATGCATATTTAGTTATATTTAATATTGCCATTTCATTTCTACAGGTTTATAATAACGCCTGTTGGTTATATTTTTGGGTTAATTTTTGAGTTATTGAAAAGGTATTCTACATGACAAAAGTAAAAGAAATCTACGGTTATGTAAATGAGCTTCCAAAAGGCGCTATACTAAATACTGATATCTATAATTCTTCTGGTGCACTTCTCTGTCCTAAGATGACAGTTATAAACGACGATGTGCTCCAGTCACTTTCCGCCTATAAAGGAAAAATTCAAGCTACATTAACATATATAGAAGAAAATACTGTTGCTGACGATGCTGAGTTACCTGAAGAAGATAATTCGGTTTCTTTCGATGATTCATTCAAAAAATACGCTGTTGAATCTCTTACAACACTTTATTCTAATATAGAAGATGTTGAAGAGCTCACAAACGGCGTTATAGAAATAGGAAGTAAGGTTTGTAGTGTAATAAACGATTCCAAGGAACTATCTATCAACCTATCAAAGCTTAAGGTAAGTGATGAATATACCTACAAGCATTCTGTAGATGTTGGTACTATGGCCGCAATCGTTGCTAAAGCCATGGGTGAATCTGAACAATTCGTTAATGATATTGCTGTTGCCGGTTTACTTCACGACATTGGAAAGGAAGAAATCCCTCTTCATATTTTAAACAAGCCTGCAAAGCTATCCTTTACCGAGTTCGAGCTTATGAAAACTCATCCTGTTCGTGGCTACAGATTATTGGTAGATTCAGATGATATATCAGAGGATATGAGAAAAGCCATTCTTAATCATCACGAAAACATTGATGGCACTGGTTATCCTAGGCAATTATCTGGAAATGAAATAGGAAAGATGGCACAGATTATTTCTATTGTAGATGTGTATGATGCGCTTGTTACAAAAAGACCTTACAAAGAGGCTAAAAGCCCTGCTGAGGCAATCGAAATGATGTTTGCCATGAGTAACAAATTCAATTTGGATATATTTAGAACCTTCTTATCAGTTGTTAATATTTATCCTAATGGTTCAACTGTTAAACTTAGCAATGGCCAAGTTGCTACTGTTCTCAGACAGAATAAATCTTACCCTCTTCGTCCTGTAATCAAAATTACAAGCATTAAGACCATTGTCGATTTATCTATCGACAAGAACTATTTAAGTACAGTTATCGTTGCATAATTAAAGGCGAGAATCTTTATTAGATTCCCGCCTTTTTTAGTAATCAATTATTTAATTACAATGTTGCCATGAACTGTTCCATAGTCCTTAGCAGAAATAACACCCTTAAGTTCAGTCTGAACAAAATCCATAACAGCTTCATCCATTACGATACCTGTATCAAACTGCTCTGAAGCGTTTGCAAATGCATAGTATGTATCACCACCAGCTGCGCAGAAGTTGTTTGTAACTACCGCATACTTGTCTGTAGCTGAGAATGGCTTGCCATTAATACTCTCAATTGTTACACGGTTGATTGCTGCTGGCTTGTAGTATGTTGAAGCTGGATAAGCTTCGCCCTGAGCAAATGGCTTTGATGTATCGATTGTATATTTAATACCAGAAACCTGTGAGAAGCCACCAATTGCACCTGGTGTAGAGAATGTGCTTGCCTCTAAAGCCTCAAGCAAATCAGCACCGCTGATATAAACTACTGAAATAGTGTTTCCAAATGGAAGTACTGTATTTAAATCCTTCTTTGTAACTCCACCAGCGTTGATAGAAGCACGAATACCACCACCGTTTGTAATAGCTACAACATGGTCTTCCTTAACCTTAAGTCCGCCTTCCTTAAGTACAGACCACTTAATAGCATCTGTGATAAGGTCTCCTAAGTTTGTCTCCTGTGTTCTAACACCTGGGTCCTTCTTACCATTTAATTCAACCTCTGACTTAGCAAATTCAACGCCATATTCAGCATCTACTCTATCTGTAATAGACTTTGAAAGAGCCTCAATTGCTGGTGCCTTAACAATACCATCATCTACCTTGATAAGGTAGTTATCTTCGATTTTCTTTGTTGCATTATCAATAACAACTACACCGACTTTTTCAAATTTAGTACCTGTAGACTGTACTGGCTCACCATTTTCACCAGCTGTCATTACTGTATGAGAATGACCATCTAAGATAATATCGATACCTGTTGTCTTAGCATAAAGGTCAACGCTTCTGTGTCCATCTGCAGCAGATTCGTTGTCTACACCAAGATGTGCTAAGCAAACGATAACATCACAACCGTCAGCCTTAAGCTTGTTAATCTGTTCCTGAGCACATGGATAAAGCTCTGTCTTTGATAAGAACTTGATTCCTTTAATAAGTGCAGGGTTAACCTTTGTCTGAGTCTCTGGTGTTTCCATTCCAAAGAAACCAACCTTAAGACCAGAAGCTGATGTGAATTCGTATGTTGGGTCAAGAATTGGCTTGCCATTCTTATCTAATACATCAGCACAAATTGTTTTGAACCATGCTCTTGAAAGATTGCTCTTAAGCTGGTCATAACCATAATCAAATTCGTGATTTCCAAGAGTTGCAACATCATAGCCTGCAAAGTTCATCATTGTAATAGCATCATTTCCCTTTGTAGTGCTTACATATGGTGTACCCTGGCTAAAATCACCAGCGTCTGCAAGGATTACCTCAGCACCTCTAGCCTTAAATTCATACTTTAAAGCTGCAGCCTGTGCATAGCCATCAATAGCTCCGTGCACGTCATTTGTGTGGAGAATAATTGTCTTTCCACTTAAATCATTTGGTACGTTGGCAATTGAACGGACATCAGCCTTTACTTCAGCAGCATAAGCTGTCTTTGGAGTAAGACCAATGGATAATACCATTGCAAAAGCCATTGCAAGAGTAATAATTCTCTTGAAATTTCTTTTTAGTCGCATAACACATTCCCTCCTATTTGTATTTCTATACAACTACATACATTATATAGATTTTTATACGAGAAAAGAATATAGTCTTCAAAATAAAAATTGCCGAATTTTCAAGCACTAGCTTAGCTATTTTTATTGATTATCCCCTTCAAAATATGAATAATTTTGGGACTCACTAGCAACTAAATAGATTTCTTTTCCATTTAGAATTTTCCTTGGCCATCTAAATGGAAGTCCATGGTAAAAATCGTCCTCTACAAGAGCTCCATCTACATAAACCTGAACCACATCACATTTCAAATCAACATTGATAAAAGCTCTGTCATCTTCTAATTCAAGCTTATAGTAGCTGATTTCTTTGTTACTATATAATAATTCAGCTTTATACATTTCAGGAATAACAAAAGGTGCATCTATAAGCTTTGTAAGCGTATAGCCTGATGTTCTTGCAGTCTTTAATACTTCTATGGATTTGCCAGGTTCCTCTACATAAAATACTCTTCCATCAACCTTTCTAAGCTTCTTTGCTTCCTCAAGGCTGATTAGTCTGATATCACATTTTTCATCAGGATTAACAAATTCAAACTGAGGCTTTATACCAGGAAGCTCCATAAAAATCCATGTGTCTTTATCCTTACATAAAGGCTGAGCTGTAGCATATTTTAGTACTGCAGTATCATTAAGCTTCATGTTAAATGGCATGAAAAAGCTGATATCTCCCTTAACATCAATAGCTGGAAATATCACATCACCTGTATCTATCACCACATCTGAAACATCCCGGGCGTCATGAAGTCTTTGATAATGATTTATAAAAACAAAGCCACCATTTTCATCTCTTCTAACTCCGTACCTGAGCTTTTTCATATCACCTATTTCAGCATTACTATCAGCTTCTACATAGGTCATTGTTGCAAGCTTATTTCCATAATCATGTATAAATAGATGCAATAGATTAAGCAAATCGTAAGACTCTCTGGTTTCCTCATAGGATGAAATTGGAGCCTGAAAATCATAAGAGATGATTGGATAATCATTTGGATAGCCTGTGGCTTTGGATTCCTGAAGCGTATAGTCAGGATACACCTTATTTAGTCCACCATGATACATGTAATATCCTAGCACATTAGCCCCTTCGCATAACATGATAAGTGTCATTGCGTAAATATCCATACCATGAATCTGATATCGTCTATGATAGGTGTTCATAAGACCTGCCCCGATTTCACAGGTAAAATACGGATAGCGGTCATAAGGCAATTGCCAGCTATCCTCTTCTAACGCCTTTATTAAATCCTTACCAATAGCAGAATCATTTCTTATGCCAGTAAAATAGTATCTTGCGCATGGAGGAAGCTTTCCTGTTCCTTCATCCCATGGTGCATCACAATACCCTCCAAATGCTGGGATTACATCATCAACAGGAATCTTGGCACCATTTACACTGTTCCAGCCGGTGACTGTAAAAATAGGTACATCTATTCCTACTTCCTTAGCTATGTTTTTAAGTGTAAGCAGATGCTCAGCATTATCTGTAAGCTCATTATCTAACTGGCACATTTCAATAGGGCCACCGTCCTTAAATAGCAAACCACTAACCTGCATTGAAATTTCTTTATACCATTTTTTTACTAGCTTTAGATATTCTTCATCATTTGTTCTAAGCTCTAAGTCCTTATTAATAAGCCAATCAGGGAAGCCACCATTTCTAACCTCGCCATGACACCATGGGCCAATGCGGATGCAAACCTTAAGCCCTGCCTCCTTAGCCATAAGAACAAAGGCTCTAAGGTCGTTGTCACCTGTCCAGTCCAGCTTTCCTTCCTCTGGCTCGTGATATATCCAGATGATGTAGGTGGATACAATATCTATTCCACCCTCCTTCATCAGCCTAAGTGCTGTTTTCCACTGTTCTCTAGGGACTCTGCTAAAATGCATTTCCCCCATAATGGCCATGGATGGCTTACCATTTTTTTCTACATAAAGGCTGTTAACATCTATACCTTCTCCATTTACGTTAACGCCGCCTAAATTAAGATGCTTCTTAATTATTTCTGGCTTCTTGTAGTCCTTAAATTTGTAAATCATTATTTCCCCCTAAATATTTAATTTTTGCAAAGCTCCCAGAAGGTAACTGCACTTGCAGCAGCTACATTTAATGAATCTACATTATGATGCATAGGGATAATAGTTACAAAATCACTATTATCAATTGTCTCCTGTTTTATTCCTGTGCTTTCTGTTCCAAATATAACTGCTAGCTTTTCCTGCTCCTTTAAAACAGGATCAGACAAAGGGATTGCATTATCCTTAAGTGCCATGGATACAACAGAATATCCTTCCTCCTTTAGCAATGAAACGTAATCAGAATCCTTGTCAAAATAAGTCCATGGAACCTGAAATACTGTTCCCATAGCTACTCTGGCTGCTCTTCTATAAAATGGGTCTGAGCTGGCGTAGGTAAGGAAGATTGCATCTACTCCAAGTGCCGCCGCAGATCTAAAAATAGCACCTACATTAGTAGGATTCATAACATCCTCCAATATAGCTACCCTTTTTGATGCCAAAAGTAATTCCCTTACATCAGGCAGACTTGGGCGCTTAAAAGCGGCAATAACTCCTCTTGTAAGATTAAAGCCTGTGATATTGTTAATAACCTCAAGCTTTGCTACAAAAACATCCACATCATCTGATGCCATACTTAACAATTCCTGTACTACATCAGATTCATAAGCCTTTTCCTCTACAAAAAAAGCTAGAGGCTCAGCTCCCCTACTAAAAGCCCTTTTTATAACCTCTGGAGTTTCTGCAATAAACACTCCTCCGTTGGGCTCAAAATAGTGATAAAGCTGCGCCTCATTATATTTAGTAAAAATATCTACTCTATTATCTTCAATATTATCTATCCTAATCAATGTCGACTCCTAATTATATGTTTACTTCAGATAGATAATATCCTTATTTTAAACATTTCGCAATTAATTTATTCTACATCCTGAAGAGCTGCGAAATCCTCTTCACCAGTTCTGATTTTAACAACCTGCTCTACATCATATACGAAGATTTTACCATCACCGATGTGACCTGTATAAAGAACCTTCTTTGCAGTTTCAATAACATCCTTAACTGGAACCTTACATACAACAACATCCACTCTAATCTTTGGAAGAAGTGCAGGCTCTAAAGCAACACCTCTATAATATTCAGGTGCACCCTTCTGAACGCCACAGCCCATTACATGGGATACTGTCATACCTGTGATACCAAGCTTCATAAGAGCATTCTTAAGCTTCTCAAGGTTACGCTCCTTGCAAAGGATTTCTACCTTTGTCATTCTAGGCTTTCCTGCAGCTGTAATCTGCGAAGGTGTGTACTCAACCTCAACTGCCTCATCCATAGATGCAAGACCAGCAGCCTCTAATGTATCTGTAATAAGTGTTGCTGTCTCATCATCATATTCATCTGTATCGAAATCATCCTCAAGCATGTTGAATCCAGAATATGCTGATGGAAGTCCATGCTCTGTTCTATCAAGACCTACAATTTCCTCTTCTGCTGATGCACGAAGACCAATAGTATTTTTGATTAACGTAAATGCGATAGTAATTGTTACTGCTGCCCAGGCACCTACTGAAACAACACCTATAAGCTGAATTCCAAGAAGCTTAAATCCTCCTCCATAAAAAAGACCTGTAAGTGTACTGTCAGGAGCTGAAGTTGTAGCAAATAATCCTACTGCAATTGTTCCCCAAATACCGTTCATCATGTGAACTGCTACAGCTCCAACTGGATCATCAATGCGAAGCTTATAATCAAGAAGCCATACGCCAAATACTACGAGGAAACCTGAAACAATACCAATGATGATTGCACCAAGTGCATCTGTAACGTCGCATGGGGCAGTGATTGCTACAAGTCCTGCAAGTGAAGCATTAAGTGACATTGATACATCTGGCTTACCAAATTTAATCCATGTGAAAGCCATTGTTGTGCATGTAGCAACTGCAGGGGCGATTGTTGTTGTAACAAATATAGATGCAAGCTGTTCTACAGATGTTGCAGCAGCACCATTAAATCCATACCAGCCAAGCCAAAGGATAAATACACCAAGTGCTCCAAGTGCAATGTTATGACCTGGGAATGCATTTACCTTTGTAATTTTTCCCTTGCTGTCATGATTAAACTTACCAATTCTAGGTCCTAAGATTTTAGCTCCAACAAGGGCACAAATACCACCTACCATATGGATGGCACAGCTACCTGCGAAATCGTGGAAGCCAATAGCAGAAAGCCAGCCGCCTCCCCAAATCCAGTGTGCCTCGATTGGGTAGATTACTAGTGAAATGATACCTGAATAAATACAGTAGCTAATGAACTTTGTACGCTCAGCCATAGCACCACTTACGATTGTTGCTGTTGTAGCACAAAATACCAGGTTAAATACAAAGTTACTCCAATCAAAGCTGGCATAATCTGTAAATACCTGAAGGGAAGGCTTTCCAACAAGACCAAAGAAAGCATTCTCACCAAACATAAGACCAAAGCCTAAAATAATAAACATTACTGTACCAATACAAAAATCCATAAGATTTTTCATTATGATATTTCCAGTATTTTTTGCTCTGGTAAATCCAGCCTCCACCATTGCAAAACCAGCCTGCATCCAAAATACTAAGGCTGCGCCAATTAAAAACCATACGCCAAATAGCATGCTTGAATAATCTTCCATATTCAAATCCTCCTTTATATATATTAAATGGGGCGCAGTTCACATTGTGAACTACGCCCCATTGCGTAACTATTTTATTATTTTACTGAATAAAGAATCTCTCCATAGGTTGGATAAGGCCAGATGTCACTTGGCACTACTGTTTCCAGCTCATCCACCACTTCTCTAAGTTCATTCATATCTGCAAAAATAACATCATGATGGAACTTAGCAAGCTCGTAGGTATCCTCTAATTCCTTGGCCTTTTCTATATCGGCCTCAAGCTTTTCTAATCTTTCATCCATCGTGAATGTAAGCTTAGATGCCTGCTTTAATCTCTTTGTCTCTACAGTGGAATCAACATCAATTCCTGTAGCAGCCTTTGCATTTAATGTTTCAGCAAGTGAATACTGATAATCGTTTGCAGCTGCCATAATGTTCTTCTTTACCATGGCATCCATTGTAAGAGCTTCGATGTCGATTACCTTATAGTAATTTTCAAGCTGAATATCATAACGGCTGTAAAGCTCCTGTTCCGTAAATACGTTATGCTTTGTAAATACATCAATAGCCTTTTTATCGACGAAAGCAGGAAGTGCATCTACTGTAGATTTAAGGTTCTTAAGTCCTCTTCTTTCAGCTTCCTTAACCCATTCATCTGAATAACCGTTTCCGTTAAAGATAATTCGTTTATGTGCTGTAAGCTCTCTCTTTAAAAGCTCTGCTAAGGCCTTTTCAAAATCTGCTGCCTTTTCTAGCTCATCAGAGAACTTATCAAGTTCCTCAGCCACAATTGTATTTAAGATTACGTTTGGTCCAGAGATAGATGCTGATGAACCAAGGGATCTAAATTCAAATTTATTACCTGTAAATGCAAATGGTGATGTCCTGTTTCTATCTGTTGTATCCTGCGAAATGCTTGGGATTACTGTTGCACCTACAGACATCTTTTTCTTTTTAATATCCTCATAATCAGTTCCATCAATGATTGATTCAACAATAGCCTCTAGCTCATCTCCAAGGAACATTGATATGATTGCTGGTGGCGCTTCGTTTGCACCAAGTCTATGATCATTTCCAGCAGAAGCTACCGATACACGGAGCAACTCCTGATATTCATCTACAGCCTTAATGACCGCTGTAAGGAATAATAAGAACTGTGTGTTATGGGAAGGAGTAGCACCTGGTTCTAACAGGTTTACTCCGGTATCAGTCGAAATCGACCAGTTGTTATGCTTACCTGAACCATTAACTCCTGCAAATGGCTTTTCGTGTAGTAGGCAAGTCATACCATGTCTTTTTGCAACTACCTTCATCATCTCCATAGTAAGCTGATTATGGTCCGTTGCGATATTTGTTGTTGAATAAACAGGTGCAAGCTCATGCTGTGCTGGTGCTACCTCGTTATGCTTTGTCTTTGCAAGAACACCAAGCTTCCAAAGCTCTTCATCAAGCTCCTTCATAAATGCCGAAACTCTTGGCTTGATGGTTCCAAAATAATGGTCATCTAATTCCTGTCCCTTTGGAGGCTTTGCACCAAACAATGTTCTACCTGTATAAATCAAATCTGGACGCTTGTTGTACATCTTTTCATCAATAAGGAAATATTCCTGCTCAGGTCCAACTGTTGTAATAACTCTTTTAACATCCTCATGACCGAACAGCTTTAATGCTCTTACTGCCGATTTATCAAGAGCTTCCATGGAACGAAGAAGTGGAGTCTTTTTATCAAGCGCCTCTCCTGAATAAGAACAAAATGCAGTTGGAATACAAAGTGTATCATCCTTTATAAATACATAGCTTGTTGGGTCCCAGGCTGTATAGCCTCTTGCCTCGAATGTAGCTCGAAGACCACCTGATGGAAATGATGATGCATCTGGCTCACCCTTAATTAGCTCCTTGCCTGAAAATGTCATGATAATCTTGCCACCTTCTTCAGGCTGAATAAATGAATCATGCTTTTCTGCTGTAACACCAGTCATTGGCTGGAACCAATGTGTGAAGTGTGTGGCACCAAGTTCGATTGCCCATTCCTTCATGGCATGTGCAATTACGTTTGCCAAATCTCTATCTAGAGGGCGTCCCTCTTCCACTGTCTTTTTAAGGGCCTTGTAGGCATCCTTAGGGAGACGCTCCTTCATGGTTTCATCGTTGAAGACTTTGCTTCCAAATATCTCTGTAACTTTACTCATAATCTATATCCTCCTTATGTATGCCCTCATCCGTCGACTTCGTCGCCACCTTCCCCCAAAGGGGGGAAGGCTTAAAGGCTTCCCCCTTTGGGGGAAGCTGTCAGCGCAGCTGACTGATGAGGGTCTTACTTCCTATACGCCACTATCTCCATAATTTGCTAACACTCTCGCTGACGGGTCATCCACATTACAACCTGGCCAGGTTTTGTTTGGCATCCAAAAATCAACTATCATGTGCGCCTGACCTTTGTAATATTTTTCAAACAACTCTCTGTAAAGAAGTGATTCCTTAGTGAAAGGTGCTCTGAATTCGTATTTACGTTTTGCATTCTCCAAATCTTCATCTGAGTAAATGCTGTTTGCGTATTCCTTTAGGTAATAAACCATTGAATGTCCAACTGCATCTGAGAAGGCTGCCTTTTCTCTGAATAGAATGTCGTAAGGTAAATAATCATCATTCTCAAAGGCATGTCTTAACAGGTATTTTCCCTTGTTGTATCTATTCATCTTAAGCTTTGGATTAATGCTCATTACATAATCTACAAAATCCAAATCTCCAAAAGGAACTCGTGCCTCCATTGAATGTACTGATATGCATCTGTCTGCTCTTAACACATCGTACATGTGAAGCTCTCTAAGTCTCTTTTCTGCCTCCCTTTGGAATTCCTCTTCATTTGGCGCAAAGTCTGTATATTTATATCCGAATATCTCATCTGAAATCTCTCCGGTAAGCAATACTCTGATTTCAGGGAATTTCTTTTTGATTCCCTTGCAAATTAGATACATTCCCATACTTGCTCTGATGGTTGTGATATCGTAGGTTCCAAGGGATGCGACTACTTCCTCAAGAGACTGGATTACTAAGTCCTTATCAATGATGATTTCGTGATGCTCTGAACCGATGTAGTCTGCAACCTCTTTTGCATATTTCAAATCAATGGCATCCTCGTTCATTCCTATTGCAAAGGTTTTTATAGGCTTGTCCATAAACTTCTGTGCCACCGCACATACCAGTGATGAATCAAGTCCGCCTGATAAAAGAAAACCAACAGGAGCATCTGCATCAAGTCTCTTTTCGATTCCTGCAATAAGCTTTTCTTTAATCTTTGCTGAAGCCTCATCTAATGAATCCTCACTATAAGGCTTGCGCTTTGCCAAATCTCTATAGCAGGTAAACACACCCTTGTAATAATAATGTCCTGGTGGAAATGGCATTACCTTGTCTGTAAGTCCCACAAGGTTCTTGGCCTCGGAAGCAAACATGATTGAGCCTTCACTGTCGTATCCATAGAACAAAGGTCTGATTCCTATTGGATCTCTGGCTGCTACTAAATCATCCAAAGCCTTGTCGTAAATAACCATTGCAAATTCTGCATCCAATTTACTAAACATCTCACATCCGTATTTACGATACATTGGAAGAATTATTTCGCAATCGCTATCACTTTTGAATTTGTATCCCTCTGCCTTAAGCTCTTCTCTTACAGGCTTGAAGCCGTACAGCTCGCCATTACATATTACGTAATTGCCCTCAAGCTCAAAGGGTTGCATACCATCTTCAGTTAATCCCATAATTGAAAGTCGTTGAAAGCCTAACACGCTGTCATTTACTGTAATGACCTTTTGCATATCAGGTCCTCTAGATAGGGTTTTTGAAAATGCCTCTTCGAAATCTTTCATTTCAACGTGGCATTTACTAAGAGCCATAATTGAACACATAAAATCACCTTCCCGTCGGTAATAAAAAAGGCGCCGTAAGCGAAGACATTTCTTCACTTACGACGCCTTTGTCGTTTACCTTGATTTATTTGTTTAGAATAATATTATTTTGACAATCCGTTGTCAACACTTTTTTTATTTTTCTTGATATTTTTTTATTATATCCATTGCCATTTGATATCTTGAAATCCTAAGATCCATAGCATTCTTCTCTATCTGTTTATGGGCTTCCTCCTCTGTCATATCCTCGTTAATAATCAAAAGAAGCTTAGCCCGTGAAATTACCTTTAGCTCATCTAACTTTTTTTCTAATTTGGCACTTTCTCTGTGAGCCATGCCAATTCGCCTTTGAGCTGCCAGTGCATGTCGCAGGGCCTGCCAAAGCAAAGGCTTGCTTATAGGCTTTGAAACCGTAATGATTCCATAGTCAGCTACCCTATCGGTGATTTCGTCATAATAATCCGCCTTTATAAACAGCAGTACCTGACAAACATTCTTCTCTGCAATATCTATTACCTGCTCCACAGAATTAGAACCGGCCATTGGCAGATTGATAAAGCATATATCAAAATCATAATCCGTAATGGCACGCTTTGCAGCAGGATAGCTTTCCACACAAAGGATATCCATATATCCGTTTTCTTTCAGATAGGATTTGTAGAATGCGCTTGCCTTTTCATTATCGCAGACAATTAATGCTCTCTCCATAGTCCACTCCTTTTAAGACTAAATACTCATCTTAATTGTCTCAATATAATTTTCTGCGATTTTTGCAAAATTAGAATCCTGTAAAAAGCTACTGTTTTCAGCACATTCAATAGCTTCCTCAATAGATGCTGGAAGCATTTTAAGCTTTGAATATTCTGATTCTGATAATAGTCTTGATTTTACCTCAAGTGCTGGAGGAAGCTTTTCGTTTCCTCTTACACCTGCCATTCCTGCCTGCAAAATAATAGCTGCAGCAAGATATGGATTAAGACATGAATCAGGCGAACGCAAAATAAAATGCTTTCTTCTTCCGTTGATTTCAGGAACTCTAAATAATCTGGAATTATTCTGCTTTGACCAGGTAATATATTTAGGCGCTTCAAGCACACCTAGTCTGTCATAAGAATCACGTCTGCAATTAAGGAAAATGGTAATGTCTCTCATTCTGTTTATGATACCTGCCATAAAGCTTTCTGAAGCAAGCTTATCATCATTAATAAGATTCGTTTCTCCCTTAAAATTAGACATGAGAATATGCAAGCCATTGCCTGGAGCATCCTCAATAGGACGTGGCTCAAAGCAAGCGTACGCGCCATTTCTTGCAGCTATATTTTCTACAACGTTTTTGTAGGTTACAAAGTTATCTGCTGTAGTTAAAACATCAGCAGAATGAAAATCTATTTCGTTTTGTCCTGGTCCTCTTTCATGATGAGAAGACTGTGGTGATATGCCCATCTCCTCTAAGCTTAGGCAGATTTCTCTTCGAATGTTTTCACCCTTGTCGCTAGGGGCAACATCCAAATATCCACCATTATCAAAAGGCTCACTTGTAGGGATTCCATTATCATCTGTTTTAAAAAGATAAAACTCTGAACGAAGTCCCATCTTGGTAGAAAATCCCATTGTTTCACACTCTTTAAGAGTGTCCTTTAAAAACTGTCTGTAATCCATTGAATATGGGCTACCATCAGCATAAACAACATTACAATAAAACCTGATAACTCTGCCAGACTGTGGGCGCCATGGAAGTACATGCAGGGTATCTGCATCAGGCTTTAAAAACAAATCTCTGCCAGATTCATCCTCAAAGCCTAAAATCAAAAATGGGTCAAAATTGATTCCATCCTCAAAAGCGCTCTTAAGCTCTGATGGCATTATAGAAATATTTTTCTGATTTCCGTACAGGTCACAAAAGGCCAAACGAATAAACTTTACATCGTTTTCCTCAACAAAATTAATAATATCATCAATAGATAAATGAGACATTGCCTTCCCTCCAAAGGTTAATAGTTAGTTATATATTAATCAATCAGGTTGTAAATTTCTACAAATTTGTATAACCCATCAAATACTCATCAACCTCTTTTGCACAGTCTCTTCCATTTTTGATTGCCTTTACAACTAAGGATTGTCCTGTATGCATATCTCCTGCTGTAAATACCTTTGCTGTACTTGTAGCAAAACCGCCTTCTTTAGATGCTACATTAGTTCTGCCATCTACCTTTACCTTAAAGGCATCAACAACATATTTTTCTGCACCTAAAAATCCTGCTGCAATCAGGCAAAGCTGACACTTTACTTCCTTTTCAGTTCCCTCTACTGGAACCATCATCTTTCTTCCGGTCTTTTTATCTACCTGACTTTGAAGAGCTACTAATACAACAGATTTAAGATTACCTGATTTGTCTGTTTTAAATTCCTTTACAGTTGTAGTATACAGTCTTGGGTCATGACCAAACTTTGCAATAGCTTCCTCCTGTCCGTAATCTGTTTTGCAAACAAGAGGCCACTGTGGCCATGGATTGTTTTCGGCTCTTTCATCAGGAGCCTTTGGCATCATTTCAAGCTGAGTCACAGACTTGCAGCCGTGACGAATAGCTGTACCGACACAGTCGTTTCCTGTATCACCGCCACCGATAATAATTACATCCTTATCCTTGGCAGAAATATACTGTCCATCCACTAGTGTCATATTATTATTCCACAAGCATTTAGTTGTAGAAGTCAAGAAATCTACGGCAAAATAAATCCCCTTAGCATCCTTTCTTCCTACTCCCTCAATGTCCCTGGGATTAGATGCACCGCAGCATAAAACTACAGCATCATATTTTGATGTTAGCTCACTAGCCTTAACATCAGCGCCAACATTGGCATTTACTATAAAGCTTACGCCCTCCTGCTCCATCACATGAATCTTTCTATCTATGATTTGCTTTTCAAGCTTCATGTTTGGAATACCGTACCTAAGAAGTCCACCCACGTTATCACTTCTCTCAAAAACGGTAACACTGTGTCCTCTTCTATTAAGCTGATCTGCAACTGCAAGACCAGCTGGGCCTGAGCCTACTACAGCAACATTTTTTCCTGTTCTTTGCTTTGGTGGATTTGCATCAGCCAGGCCATGCTCATAGGCGTATTCTATTATTGCCATCTCATTAGCCTTTGTGGTAACAGCATCACCATTTAAGCTACAGGTACAGGCCTTTTCACAGAGCCCTGGACATACTCTGCAGGTAAACTCTGGAAAGTTGCTGGTCTTATGAAGTCTTTTATATGCCATTTCATAGTTTCCCTGATAAACCAAATCATTCCACTCAGGTATCAGGTTATTGAGAGGACAGCCTGAGGTCATCCCCTTTATAGTCATTCCAGACTGGCAAAAAGGTACACCGCAATCCATGCATCTAGCGCCTTGTTTTGCCCTTTCTTCTTTAGATAAATGAATATGAAATTCATTGAAATTATTAATACGTTTAAGAGGACTGATTGCTGGTTCCTCTACTCGCTCGTATTCTAAAAATCCTGTAGATTTTCCCATGACTAATCCTCCTTTACGCACCCTGTCCATTCATCAAGAAATTAAATGCCTCTATCTGGGCCTGCTCTGGCGATAAGCCCTTGGCTTCCATCTTCACCATAGCCTGTAGCATCTTTTTGTAATCGTATGGAACAATCTTTTTAAATTTAGGCAGATAATCACTGAAATTATCATAGATTTCCTTGCCCTTCTTTGAGCCTGTAGTTTTAACATGCTCTCCAATGATATCCTTCAATTCCATAACATCATATTTATCTGTTACAGTCTCAAGGCAGACCATGGATTTGTTAAGCTTTTTGTAAAGAGTAGCATCTTCGTCAAGAACATAGGCAACACCACCACTCATACCGGCTGCAAAATTCTTTCCAGTCTCGCCAAGAACAACTACTCTACCACCAGTCATGTATTCACAGCCGTGATCTCCAACGCCCTCTACAACTGCTGTGGCACCAGAATTTCTAACTGCGAATCTTTCACCTGCTACACCGTTAATAAAGGCTTTTCCGCTGGTAGCTCCGTAAAGTGCTACATTACCGATAATGATATTTTCATCCTCTTTATAGGTAGCCCCCTTAGGTGGATAAATAATCAGCTTACCGCCTGATAGTCCCTTACCAAAGTAATCGTTAGAATCTCCTGCAAGCTCAAGTGTTAATCCCTTTGGAATGAATGCACCAAAGGATTGGCCACCTGCTCCCTTGCAGTTAACCTTGTAGGTATCCTCCAAAAGACTTTCGCCAAATTTTCTAGTAAGCTGGGCACCAAGCAAGGTTCCAAGTGATCTATCCGTATTTACGATATCAACATCTATCTCCTTTGGCTTTCCGGCGCTGATAGCACTCTTTAACTCCTTTAGAAGGATTCGCTCATCAATAGTCTTTTCAAGCTCAAAGTTATATGTATTCTTTTTATTGTATTCAATCTTCTCACCACCTGATGGATTTAGAAGTACTGCTGACATATCAATCTTCTCAAATGGTGTATCCTTAGTAGCTTCCTTCAGCTTTAATAAGTCTGTTCTTCCGCACAATTCATCTACAGTTTTGCAGCCTAAGCTAGCCATATATTCACGTAATTCTTCTGCCACAAAGCGCATGAAGTTTACAACATATTCTGGCTTACCTGAAAAACGCTTTCTAAGCTCTGGATTCTGAGTTGCTACACCAACAGGACATGTATCAAGATTGCATACACGCATCATTACGCAGCCCATTGTAACAAGAGGTGCTGTTGCAAATCCGAATTCTTCTGCTCCAAGTGCGCAGGCAATGGCAACATCACGTCCGCTCATAAGCTTTCCATCTGTTTCGATAACGACCTTATTTCTCAGCCCATTCATAATAAGTGTCTGATGTGCCTCGGCAAGTCCTAGCTCCCAAGGTAATCCTGCATTATGAATAGAAGATTTTGGCGCAGCACCTGTTCCTCCGTCATAACCAGAAATAAGAATGACCTGAGCTCCTGCCTTTGCAACACCAGATGCAATAGTTCCTACACCTGCTTCTGAAACAAGCTTAACAGATATTCTGGCATCCTTATTGGCGTTCTTTAAATCGTAAATGAGCTCTGCCAAATCCTCGATTGAATAAATATCATGATGAGGTGGTGGTGAAATAAGTGCCACTCCAGGTGTAGACATTCTTGTCTTTGCAATCCATGGATAGACCTTTTTACCTGGCAAATGTCCACCTTCACCTGGCTTTGCTCCCTGAGCCATCTTTATCTGAATCTCTTTTGCTGATACCAGATATTTGCTGGTTACTCCAAATCGACCTGAAGCCACCTGCTTTATAGCTGAGCAGCGATTAAGTCCATCAGGGCCTATTTCGTATCTTTCATCCTCTTCGCCACCTTCACCAGAATTAGATTTTCCGTGAAGCTGATTCATGGCAATGGCCATTGTCTCATGGGCTTCCTTAGAAATAGAGCCGTAGCTCATGGCACCAGTTTTAAATCTTTTTACAATAGAATCTACTGATTCTACCTCATCAATGCTAATACCCTTCTTTGGATAATTAAAATCAATTAATCCACGAAGGTTTCTAATGTTGTCCTCTTCGTTAACAAGTGCTGTATATTCTTTAAATGTACTGTAGTCGCCTGTTCTTGTTGCAAGCTGAAGCAAATGAATTGTAGCAGGATTGTATAAATGCTCCTCGGCACCTGAACGCATCTTATGCTGTCCCTTTGAATCCAATGACTCATCCACATCAAGTCCTAATGGATCAAAAGCCTTTGAGTGCTGATATTCAACATTAGACTGAATATCATCTAAAGTGATTCCGCCTATTCTTGATATTGTGCCTGTAAAGTATTTATCAATTACGTCTCTGCTAATTCCAATAGCTTCAAAAATCTTTGCACCCTGATATGACTGCACAGTTGATATTCCCATTTTTGATGCGATTTTTATAATTCCGCTGATAACTGCCTCATTATAGGAATCTATTGCTGCATGAACATCCTTATTAAGCTGACCCTTTTCAATCATCTCTGCAATTGTTTCCTGAGCCAGATATGGGTTGATTGCAGATGCACCGTATCCAAGTATAGTTGCAAAATGATGCACCTCTCTTGGTTCACCTGATTCTAAAATAAGTGAAAGTGATGTACGCTTCTTTGTCTGAACCAAATGATGCTGTACTGCTGCAACAGCAAGAAGTGATGGAATTGCAACATGGTTTTCATCCACTCCTCTATCTGAAAGAATGATGATGTTTGCCCCTTCTCTGTTTACTCTGTCAACCTCTACATACAAATGCTCAATGGCCTTTTCTAATGAAGTGTTCTTGTAATAGATAATAGGAACTGTAGCTGGCTGTAGGCCAGGAACCTTCATTGATTTAATCTTCATCAAATCAGTTGTTGTAAGAATAGGATTGTTAATCTGCAACATGTTGCAGTTTTCTTCCTTCTCCTCAAGAACGTTACCTGCTGTTCCAAGATATATAGTTGTAGCTGTAACTATTTCCTCTCTGATTGAATCAATAGGTGGATTAGTTACCTGAGCAAAAAGCTGCTTGAAATAGTTAAATAGTGGTTGTCTGTTTTTAGACAGCACCGCAAGCGGTACATCTATACCCATTGCTCCTGTGTTTTCTACTCCATTAAGAGCCATAGGAAGAATGGAATCCTTAATCTCCTCGTATGAATATCCAAAAGCCTTCTGCAATCTGTCTCTTTCTTCCTGTGAATATTTAGGAACTGATTCATTTGGAATTTTAATATCAGCAAGATGAACAAGATTTGCATCTAGCCACTGACCGTATGGCTTTCTGTTTGCATAGGTGCGCTTTAATTCGTCATCTGCAATAAGTCTTCCTTCAACAGTATCAACAAGAAGCATCTTGCCTGGCTTTAATCTGTCCTTGCATTTGATTCTGCTTTCCTCAATAGGAAGAACACCTACCTCGGAAGAAAGAATAAGATAATCATCCCAAGGCTCCATCATAGTTGAATAATACTGATAAAAGTCCCTTCTAGCCTGCTCCATAGCCTTGTTCTTTACCCATGGCTCTGGAATAGTTATCATGACTGCCAGTGGAAGTGGCATGCCATTCATAACAAGAAACTCTAGTGCATTATCTAACATGGCAGAATCAGAACCAGCCTGATTACATACTGGAGTGATTTTTGTCATCTGCTCTTCTAACACTTGAGAAACCATAGTTTCTTCTCTTGAAAGCATCTTGTCAGCATTACCCTTAATGGTATTGATTTCTCCATTATGAACAATGAATCTGTTTGGATGAGCTCGTTCCCAAGATGGATTTGTGTTAGTAGAAAATCTTGAATGAACTGTTGCGATAGCAGATTCATAATCCTCATCTAACAAATCAAGGAAAAATGTTCTAAGCTGATCTACTAAGAACATGCCCTTATATACAATAGTTCTGCTTGAAAGTGAGGCTACATAGGTATCCTCTGCTGTCTGTTCAAAAACACGTCTTGCAACATAAAGCTTTCTATCAAAATCCAAGCCCTTTTTACATGCTGCTGGCTTTTTAATAAATGCCTGACATATAAATGGCATACAGCTTTTTGCAAGGTCTCCTAATATTTCTGGTCTTGTTGGTACATCTCTCCAACCTAAAAACTCTAAGCCTTCCTTTTCGACAATGATTTCAAACATCTTCATTGCCTGTTTTCTTTTAAGCTCGTCCTGAGGGAAGAAAAACATTCCTATACCGTATTCACGCTCATTTCCAATATTGATTTTTTCCTTAGCACAAGCCTTTTTGAAAAACTTATGAGAAATCTGAAGTAGAATACCAACACCATCTCCAGTTTCGCCTGATGCATCTTTACCAGCACGATGCTCCAGATTTTCTACAATCTTTAAGGCGTCTGAAACTGTCTGATGTGTTTTGATTCCCTTAATAGAAACTACAGCACCGATACCGCAGTTATCATGTTCAAAGCTAGAATCATATAGTCCCTTCATCTGATGATTGTCCATGTTAGCTACTCCTTCCACTTAGTAGTTTTGTATTTACATAAAAATAAAGGCGCCTAAAGAAAAACCCACTATGGGTATTTCTTTAGACGCCTTTGTCTTGTGAAAAACTATACAACTTATTTGATAATTATGCAAGGATATTTTTATCCTAATGCAACATCTAAAATCATCATAAGCACAAAGCCGATTGAAAATGATATTGTACCAATATTTGAATGTTCACCCTCAGACATTTCTGGGATTAATTCTTCTACTACAACATAAAGCATTGCCCCTGCTGCAAAGCCTGTAAATATCTTCTGTAAATTCGCTGAAATCTGTTTTGAAAAGAAAAATACCATTGCTGCTCCAAGGCTTGTTCCTGCAAATGGAATCAGCAAACCGGTAATAATTGTACTAATCATATATATCACCTCACAATATCAAATCTATTGATTATTATATTTTTACACATTTCTAGATAAATATCCATTATTTTAATATCTTAAAATCCTTGAATGAATATATCAGGCATAATAAATTCATAAAAAAAGAGCCTCAATTAAATATGAGACTCCTTCACCTTCATTCTATTTTTAGTTATTGATTTTTGACAGTAAATCTATCAAATATTCTCCATAAACAGGATGAATTAAATATGGATTAAGCTCGCAAAGCGGTTGCAATACAAAACTTCTCTTATGCATTTCGTGATGTGGGATTATCAAATCTGGCTCATTAATAATTAAATTATCAAAAAGCTCAATGTCCAAGTCGATGGTTCTTGGTCCCCAATGAATCTCCCTAGTTCTATGCAAATCAAGCTCAATCTTCTGTAAAAAATGTAGTAACTCCTCTGGCGAAAACATAGTTTTTATTTCAATAGCGCCATTCAAAAAATCATCCTGTTCCACATATCCATAAGGCTTCGTTTTTATCAATGTAGAAACCTTTACATCCCTATTGAACTCAGACTCCTGAATATATTTTACAGCGGCCTCAATGTTTGCCTGGCAATCGCCCATATTTGAGCCTACACCAATATACGCATTGTGCCAGCCTCTGGTTATAACTACAGATACGTTATCCACATGTAGTCCAATTGGCGCCCATGGCTTATCCACCTGAATCGTAACGCTTTCCACTAAAGGAAATTCAACTAAAATCCTTCTAGCTATTGCATCGCCTAATGATTCAATCAGATCAAATCTTTCTTTTTCAACAATTTGACCTATCATATGGCAAACATCGCTATAATTTACTGTCTTATCACAGTTATCCTCCTCAACTGCATTAGGAGCATCAATAGTCAGTTTTGCGGAAATAATAAATTTCTGACCTAATTTTTTTTCCTCTTCCAGCACACCGTGGAATCCAAAAAACTCTAATTTGCTTATTAAAATATCGTATCTCATTTTTCTACCTTATTTAGTACAATTCATAATAGCATCTGCTATTTCTAAAGCTCTCTTATTGCTTCTCACATCGTGAACTCTAAAGAAATCGCTTCCATAAGTTCTTCCTAATACATTCAAAGCTATGGTTCCTTCTGTACGTTCTCCTACAGGAAGATTACTGATGTTTCCTATGATAGACTTATTTGAAATGCCCAGTAAAACAGGATATCCCAAATCCTTCAAATTTTTTATAGCGAGAATAGACCATTTGTTTTCATTTAAACCTTTGGCAAAACCTACACCTGGATCAAGTATAATATTTTCATCCCTGATTCTAGCTTCTCTAGCTATATTAATTCTATTTTGTAATTGTGGAATAAATATATTATTAAATTCTTCTGCGTTGACACAATCCAGCTTCTCAGAATTATTATGCATTACGCAAACAGGAACATCATACTTAGCGCAAACTTTTGCCATCTCATGTTCAGGGTCCTCTGGATAATCCAATCCCCAAATATCATTTATCATATCTGCGCCTGCATTTAATACAACATCAGCAACATTCCATTTATATGTATCCACTGAAATTGGGGTATCGAAATTAACCTTTAACTTTTCAATTACAGGAAGAATTCTTCCAAGCTCTTCCTCTACAGAAATCTGAGTATAGCCAGGACGTGTAGATTCCCCACCTATATCAATAATATCAGCACCATCTTCCACCATCTGCTGTGCTTGCTTAAGTGCTGCGTCTATATTAGAATACTTCCCACCATCCGAAAATGAATCTGGTGTTACATTTAGTATTCCCATAATGTAGGAATGACCGTTGTTTAAATCAAAATTTTTACTACCAATAATCATAATTATGTCTCTCCTTGAAGCTCTATAAATTCAAAATGTATTTTTTCTTCGTCTTTCCATTTACAAGTTTCAGAAGATTTGCATTCAAAACATCTTCTTGATATCTGATCAGCCACTCTAAAGCATTCATTTAAATCCAGTTTCTTTGACCTTCTTAATTCTTGGATTTTAGAAATCGAATACCGGCCTCTATGGTTACTTATTATATCCACTATCTGTTGAATTGTATCAAAATTATATTCGCAGTCATGCAAAATCTTTCTAGCTAACTCACAGGAAACAGCCTCGTGATTTTCTGCATTAATATCATAGCGACCTAAGTCATGTAAAAGTGCTGCTCCATAAACAACATCTTCGTCAACACTAATTCCACCCTCTTGTGCAAGCATCAATGTAATTCTAGCCACCGCATAAAAATGCTCTAATCCATGACGACAGTAAATTCTATCCTGCTCTAATTCATCTAGCTTATCAAGACAGTATCTATATTCCCTGTTTTCCAGTATCTTATGATACTTCATAAAAATAGCCTCCATCGCAGATCCTTTTGTCTACAATGGAGGCGTTAATTCGCATCTACGTAGCAGCGGGATGCGACCATAAAACCGCGGACAAACCTTCGTCTAAGTGACAACTCCCTGTTCACCTAGCACTTAACGCTTTACAGTCTACTCTGCATTTATTTTTATTGATTATATGCAAAAATATTGCAATATACAAGTACTTTAATTTTATTTTTCAAACATAAGCTCCATATGGCCAGTCTTGAATCTATAGACACTCTATATAAACATTGGGAATAAAAACTTTTACTCTAGCTTAACTAGAAATGTCGATTAATCCATACTATCATCTCATTTTCTCCGCGATTTGCCCATGCATAATATGGTATAAACTTAAGCTTTGTTTCCGTTTCTGAAGGAGGCTTAACAGAGTATAATCCTTCTCCATCCTCCCCGCTTAATCTAGTGGCCTGAACTGTTATTACGCCTATGCCTCCAAGGAGATTTTCATCAAAACAATATGAAAGCTCAGCATCATCCGAAAGCATAATAGAAGGAAGATTTTCGCCATTATCCACTCCTTCAAGGCAGTAAATAAATGGACCACGTCCAATTGCGACCTTTCCAATATCTTCAGAAATGTTTGTGTTGGCATAATATCTTCTAATGCCCATCTTAAACTCAAGCTTCACAACCACTTTTCTCAAGCCAGTAACCATAATATATTGATATCCATTTTCCTCAGCCACCTCTACATCTGTTCCGTCAATTGTAAGCCTCACATCATCTGCCCAGCTTGGAATCCTAATTCCCACCTTTACATCAACCGAGCCTGTATTTGAAATCTCTATAACTGCATTTTCATCCCATGGAAAATTAGTTGTTTGAGCGATTTCAACGTTTCCTGCTTCTGTAGAAAGAACAGCCTTTGAAGCAATAAACTGATTCACCAATATATGCTTATCCGTTATCGTATATACGTAGTCATCTAAAGATGTAATCATACGAGCAAGGTTAGGTGGACAACAAGCACATCCAAGCCAAGCAGGACGCACTGGCTTAACATGACTTTTGCCAGGATCCTTCAAAGATTTTGCTGGATTAACCTCAAGTGGATTAACATAGAAGAAATGCTTACCATCAAGAGCCATTCCAGCCAATGCACAATTATATAAAGCCCTTTCCATAACCTCAGCGTACTCAGCCTTTGGCTCAATTCGAAGCATCTGTCTGGCAAAAAATACTAGCCCAATTGCCGCACAGGTCTCACAATACATCGTGTCATTTGGAAGGTCATAATCTAAGGTGAAGGCTTCGCCGTGAACGGTAGAACCAATACCTCCGGTTATAAACATTCTACGCTTTGTAATATTATCCCAAAGTCTCTTACAAGCCTCATATATCTCAGAATCCCCAGTGGTTGCCGCTAAATCAGCTAATGCTGTGCATAGATATACGACTCGAACTGCATGTCCCTCTGCCGTATCCTGCTCTAGTACAGGTGCATGATTCTGGAAATAACTATTGGCAGCCTTTTCAATACCCGACAGGGCATTCGGTCCCTCATAGACTGCAGCCTGCTCTTTAAAGAAATCAGGATGCTTGCCTCGTTCCATAAGGAAATATTTTGCTAGATTCAGATATCTCTCTTCTCCTGTAGCATGGTAAAGTCGAAGTAAACCTATCTCTATTTCTTCATGACCATCATAGCCATGAATCTTTCCTTCCTCTGGTCCAAAGTTTTCATCGATATTATCAGCTGCCTTTCTTGCAACCTGAAGCACCTTTTCATTTCCGGTAGCCTCATGATATGCCACAGCAGCCTCAATAAAATGTCCCATACAATACAACTCATGGCTTCCAGCCAAGCTCTTATATCTATGCTCTATTCCAAGAATTGAATAAAAGGTATCCAAATATCCATCTGGCTCCTGAGCCTCTGCAATTAAATCTATGGTCTCTAGCGCCTTCTTCTCCAACGCAGAGTCCATTTTTTCTCTCAGTGAATATGCTACTGCCTCAAGCCATTTGTACACATCACTATCCTGAAAAGTCCAGCCATAATGAGTTCCCTTAGTTCTACCTGCTGCAATCCTAAAATTCTCAATTGCGTGACTCTTTTCACTTGGAATTCCCTCATCATTCAAACGTTCTTTCTCGATTTTGATCCCAGCCTGATCATTAAGAACATTCCACTGAAATGGTATCATTTCCTTTCTGACTAACTCTCTGTATCTACTCCAAAAAGTAGATGTAATTGTTACTTGTGACATTAATCTGTCCCCCTGTCCTTTCTTATTTGTTTAGGTCCTCCCCTTCTCTATATAAAACATATCAGATACAACAAGGGTATTTAAATATCATCTCACCGGCAAATTTAAAGCCCTTTCCAAGGATTGGAAGCATGATCACGCTCCCTTAACTGACTATGAACTGATTATTGTCACAGAAGGAGATTTATATCTTTCTTATCAGGATAATAACTTCCATGTTAAGAAAAACGAATATCTAATTCTTCCTCCTAGCGCCACCTGCAGAGATGGCTATAAGATGGCTTACTCCTCATTCTACTGGATGCACTTTGCAGTAGATTTAGGAACTATGCCAAGCACCTTAAAGCCTTCCTATATGCCAAATACCGATATCACTGACTGCTTTTTAATCCCGCAGACCGGAGCACTCCCCCGTCCAGAAAAGGTAATCGTACAAATGAAGCAGTTACAGGATATAGTTAAAAATTCCTATCCTCAAATATCTCTTGATACTATGACAACTAGTATATTAGCGGAGCTTTACGGACAGCTTAAGGTTATTCCTCAGCGTAGTGACAGTAGTAAATTTCGCCCAGAGCAACAGGTGTACAACGATATCTTAGACTTCATTGAAACCAATATGGATAAAAACCTTAAATTTCAGGATATCGCTAGTTCATTTGGATACAATCCCAAATATCTATCTCATTTATTTTTTGAATTATATGGAGTTCCTTTAAAGCAATTTATATTAGACAGAAAAATAGAAACCGCTAACTTCATGCTTACCGATGACGATAAGCCTATCAAAGAAATTGCCAGCGATTTGGGATTTTCAGATGTTCATAATTTCACTAGAGCTTACAAGCGGCGCACTGGAATCACTCCAACAGAATATAGAAACGCCTTTTCAAAGAGATTATTATTTCATAAATAAAACAATACAAATATTAAGGCCCCGCCCTATGGCGAGGCCTTAAGTATTATCCTATTCAATGGTGAAATAACTAATTTTATCATAGAGCTGTTGAGCCAAATTCTTAAGAGATTCAGATGCCTCTGTAATTACTTCAAATGTGGAATTCAAATCGTCCATTGACTCCTTTGTCTCAGCAGATGAGGCCGCATTCTGCTGAGAAATAGCAGACAAGCTATCAATTATTCCTACAAGATTTGACTTTGCACTATCAAGGTTGTCAACTCTTGCAGAGATTTCTTTAGCATTAATTGATACACTTTCTACACCTTTCTGCATTCGTTCCATATTCTGCTTAGTCTCATCTAAATGACCTGTCTGAGCAGATAATGCAGTATTCATCTGTTCAATAGTTTCAATAGAATTCTCTGATTCCTTAGTCAGCTTACCTATTATCTGGTTGATTTGCTCTGCTGTTTCAGCTGACTCAGATGCAAGCTTACCGATTTCATCAGCTACTACTGCAAATCCCTTGCCAAGCTCTCCTGCTCTGGCAGCCTCAATAGAAGCATTAAGTGCAAGCAGATTTGTCTGGGAAGCAATATCTGTAATCAGCTTAGATGATTCTGCAATGTTTTGAACTGAATCATTTGTATCTCGTATTTGTTCATCTATCAGCTTCATTGAGTCCACTACATTAGCATTCTGTCCCAGCAGAATATTAAGAGCTTTCATAGAATTTGCACAAGCAGTCTTCATATCTTCAGTGTTTTCATTTAATGTAACTACGTTCTCCGTAATGTTCTCAATATCTGTACCGATTTCGTTTACATTTTCAGCCGAATCCTGCACACTCTCAGCCTGATTAAGTGCTCCGTCAGAAATATCCTTTACTGCATAAGCCACATTGCTTGAAGCTGAGGAAGCCTGCTCTGCCGAAGCAGCCAGGTTATCACCTGATGTGGTAACATCTCCAGATAGCTTCACGCTGATTCCAATAATATCAAGTAGCTTATTCTTTAAATTTTCTGTACTTTCAGCAATATTTCCTAGCTCATCATTTCTATTTAGCAAGCTTTCTGGAATCTCCTTAGTCAAATCACCTCCAGCCACGTTCTTAATAGATTCAGATATCTGATTCATTGCACTTGATCCCTTTCGGGTAGCAATTACACCTATTACAATCAAAGTGAGAATAACGAGTACACTGACTGAAATTAAAATTATTGAAATTTTATTGATTGTGGAATTAATGGTGGTTGCATCTCGACCTACGAACATCATGCCAACTATTGTTCCATCATCATTTGAAAGTGGTGAATAATAAACATAGTAGTTATTCCCCTCGATTGTCAAACCTGGTTTATAGAGCGTAGTTTTCCCCTTTATGACTGTGTCAACAACCTCCTGTGAAGCCTTACTATTAATAAAATACTCATTAGCCCCCTGCTTTTTAATAGTAGTAACTGCACGTTCATCCCCATAGAAAATCGTATATTCTAAATTGGTTTTACTCTTCAATTCTTCCATCGTGGCAAGATATTCCTCATAGACTTCCTCATCACCCTTAGTCAGAACCCCATTCTCGTATTCCCAATCGCCATCCCACATATTAGCGAACTCGCTATCGGCAATAGTAACCGCAGTATGCAGTTCCTCCTCGACCATATCCAGATAGGTAGCCCTTACCTCTCTAATCCCAATAAACGTCAAAATCAAACATCCCACTGCTGCTTCAATAAGCGAAACAGTTACAACTCTTCCTATTAACTTTCCTTTCCTCTGCTTCATATCTACTCTCCTTGCGAAAGCACAATCCCTCATCTGTTAGACTCATCTTACCACTCAATTGAGAAGAAACTGTGAAAAATCAAGGGATTTTAGGCTATGCTATACGCAAAAAAGGCCCAGCACCTAAATATAAGTGCTGGGCCCAAATTTATCCAATGATTTATTACAAACTATATAATATAAAAACCAATATTAATTCCAATCGATTGTATCTACAACCTCTTTTAATGTTCTTGCAGACTCCTGAAGAGCTTTAATTTCGTCCTCATCAAGAGAAATAGGTACCTTTGTCTCAAGACCCTCTGCACCTACAACTGCAGGCATTGATAAGCAAACGCCATCGATACCATACTCACCATGCATCATGCTTGATACAGGAAGGATTGACTTCTCATCTCTTGTGATAACTTCGCATATACGTTTTACAGCTACAGCAACACCGTAGTATGTTGCGCGCTTTCTCTTGATAATCTCGTATGCTGCGTTCTTAACGCTCTCTGCAATTGCCTTCTCAGACTTCTCATGCTCATAATGTCCACGCATCTCACAGAAATCATTAAGTGGAATACCTGATACATTAGCGCTTGAGAATACAGCGATTTCGCTGTCACCATGCTCACCGATAATAAAAGCATGTACGCTTCGGCTATCGATGCCAAGGTGCTCACCAAGCTCTGTCTTAAGACGTCCAGAATCAAGAACTGTACCTGAACCAATTACTCTGTTCTCTGGTAAACCAGAAAGCTTTAATGCTGCAAGAGTAAGTACATCAACTGGGTTTGCAACGATAAGAAGAATTCCACCGAAATCTCTCTTTGCAATCTCAGGAATAATTGACTTAAAAATACCAACATTCTTATGAACTAAATCAAGTCTAGTCTCGCCAGGCTTCTGACCTGCGCCTGCTGTAACTACACAAATAGCTGCATCTGCCACATCATCATAGTCACCAGCATAGATCTTAACAGGCTTTGTAAATGGTGTTCCATGGGAAATATCCATAGCCTCACCTTCTGCCTTGTCATGATCAGCATCAATAAGGACCATCTCTGAGAACATACCACTCTGAGATAAAGCGAAAGCTGTTGCTGAACCAACAAAGCCTGCTCCTATAATTGCTACTTTTCTACTGTTTACTTCTACTGCCATAATACACCTCTTTTATGGTGACCATTATGGTTAGGCACACCTAACTTGTCAACACTCATTCTTTTGAAAATGTTGGTTCTTCTCTCTATTTAATTCCTGCTCTGCCTTATGGCGCCTGTTTATATTTTTGCTGGTATCAATGGTGCTGGCTCTTTGAACTGAGGCATTTCCGAATTTGCCTCTGATGGAATCTAATGCACCATCAAGAGCCTTTCGCTTTTCTTTATTTTCATCCTGAAACAAGGACATCTGTTCAAAGCCATTTCTATCTATATCGCTGACTGCCAAACCAATTAAACGAAGTGGTTCACCATGCCAGCTTTCCTTCATAAGCTTTTTTGCAGTGTTATATATAATATCCGTAACATCAGTAGGGTCAATAAGGGTAGTCTGATGGGACCTATTAACAAAATCCAGATTTCTGTAGGTAATACTTACACATCTGCATTTTCCATCATCAGCTCTCATTCTGGCTGCAACTATATCTGCCTGTGCAAGCAATATTCTATTTATAGATTCTAAATCTACCAAATCATCCTCAACTGTAGTTTCCGCAGAATATCCCTTTGCATCCTCTGGTTCATCCACAACAGGGGAATTATCGATTCCATTTGCATAGTTGTGATAATGGTTTGCAGCCCTTTCTCCTAAGAACAAAGCTAGCTGTTCAACTGGAGTTTTTGCAAGCTCTCCTATTGTATTTATGTTGAAGCTTTTTAGTCTAGCAGTTGTAGATCTACCACAGGAAAATAATTCTGAAACTGGTAGTGGCCACATCTTTTTTGGTATTTCATCCATAAATAAGGTATGAACCTTATTAGGCTTTTCAAAATCAGATGCCATTTTGGCGCAAAGCTTGTTTGGACCAATTCCTACGTTTACTGTAAAGCCAAGCTCGTTATATATTCTGTCTTTTATCTCATGTGCTGTTGCTATTGGGTCAGGATATATTAAATGCATGCCTGACATATCAAGAAATACTTCATCTATGGAAAACGATTGCATTGATGGAGTGTATTCCTGACAAATAGCCTTAAATGCTCTGGAGCATTTCACGTACCAGTCAAAGTTTGAGCCTGCAATAACAAGGTCAGGACATTTCCTAAGGGCGGAGCTTACTGGCTCTCCTGTTACAATGCCGTACTTTTTAGCAGGGATAGATTTAGCCGCAACAATGCTTCGTCTAGATGATGGGTCGCCTCCTACTATGGAAGGCACCACACGCAAATCAGGCCCGCCGTTTTTTAACATTTCAACAGCCGACCAGGAAACAAAAGCACTATTAACATCAATGTGAAAAATCAATCTATCTTCCATAAATACCTCTTAAAATATAATACAACATATCTCCCAGAAAGCAAACACATGTTTTATTGTTGATAATTTTTCAGATTGCCTATATCATCTAATCATGAATTATTTAAGCTTATCGGATTATCTTAAAAATAAATATGGAACCAAGGTTTACAAGCTGTCCCTGCCATCAGGCTGTAGCTGTCCCAACAGAGATGGCTCTATCTCCTATGGAGGATGTTTTGCTAAAGAAAAGGTTGATGCAAAAATCTCTTCTAAGATTCCAGCAAATGAACGTAAATATATAGCATATTTCCAGTCCTTTACTAATACCTATGGGGATGAAGGATATCTTATGGATTTGTTTAAACGAGTGCTTGATTATCCAGAGATTGTAGGACTTTCTATTGGAACCAGACCAGATTGCCTGTCTGATGAAATGATTGATTTTTTGGGGAATCTAAACAAGGATAAGGAAGTCTGGGTGGAGCTTGGTCTTCAGACTATACATGAACATACAGCTAAGCTTATTAATCGAGGCTATGACCTGCCTGTTTTTGAGGATGCATACAAAAGGCTTACTGATGCGGGGCTTAAGGTGGTAGTCCATGTTATTTTAGGCCTACCTGGCGAATCCGATGACGATATCATTGAAACTGTAAAATACTTAGCAAAGCTTAATCCTACTTTATTTGGAATCAAGCTACAGCTT